>NZ_JAWLCN010000001.1:0-300000 GCF_041687135.1 Vulgatibacter sp.
ACGAGGCGCTCGGGCAGCGGATCGTCATGCGCTACCACCTGCCCGGCCTCTCGCGCGACGAGCTGCCGCAGTACCTCGCTCACCTGCTGCGGCTTGCCGGCTGCGAGTTGCCGCTCTTCGAGCCGGCGGCCATCGAGGCGATCTTCCAGGCGACCAACGGGCTGCCGCGGAAGGTGAACCTCCTCTGCCACCACGCGCTGATCGCGGCGACGTTCGCCAAGGAGCGGACCGTCACCATCGAGCACCTGCAGGGGGCGGTGGCGGAGGTGTCATGAACGGCGGGACGTGCGGGCTGTGGATGGGGCCGCGCGCGCTCGTCGCTGCGGTCGTCGGCAGCGACGGGCGCGTCCACACCGTGAAGGTGCCGCGCACCGACGACGCACGGGAGGGCCTTGTCGCCTGGCTCGTTGCCGGCGGTGTCGCCGACATGATCCTGCCGGATACGCTGCTCCGCGAGGACTCGATCGGTCGAGTCGCAATCGCGAGCGGCCTCACCGTCTGGACGGTTTCGCGCGCGCTCGTCGAGCCGCTGCGTCTCGCCGCGGGGATCTCCGCCGGGCGCTCTTCGGCAATTGCTGCGCTGCTGGCTCGGATGCAGCGGATTCCGAGCTATCGTGCGCAGCTCCGCCGGATGGTACCGCCCGATCCAGGCAGGCAACTCCGCCTGCTCTGATGATGCTCAGCCTGCCTCGGGGGCAGTCGCGCGGCCTATGCCGCCGGCGTGCCCCCGATTCCGTTCTCACTGCACGCCCCCAACATCGGGCGATTCACCGGAGCCTCGATTGTGAGAACTGCTCCATCCATGTCGGTGGGCTCGATCGAGAAATTGCCGATGGGAGAGCGCGGGAACCAACACCGCGGACGGGCCGCGATTGACACTTTGCGAGGCGCGCGCCCAAACTTTCGGCGGCCTCTAGGCTAGATGCCTTAGAGAATTGGGGAGGGGACATGACGTCATTTTTTTCACGCAGTACGACTGCAATGATTGCGCTTTGCGCTGCGTGTCATGGAGAAGGCACGACAGGAGACGAACAGCGAGACTGTACGCTGATTGCTTCCCACTCGGTTTCACTCGATGCGCCGACGGTCGCAGGTTTCTCTGCCAATGATGTACTGCTGTACGCCACTGCAGTAGCCGGAACCATCGAGTGGTCCGATGGAAGTTCAACGCGGCTCTCGATCGCACTTTCGCCTACGGGCCAGGCGAGTTGGCTTGAACGCGACTACGTTGGTCCGCGAGATTCAGAACTCGATGTCCTCTGCGCGGATGCACTACGAATCCCCGTTCGAGCAAGTCTTCGTACAGACGACGGAAATCTCAATGAGACCTTCGACACGCACCTCGTCGCGCGAAGCGATGATGGCGCAGTATGGTCTGCAACGGTTATGGCGCCGAGTTTCGGCGGAAATTTGCTTCGTTTTGTTCCTCCGCCCAGCCCCTCGTCGAAGTGGGAGTCCGTACAAATCTCGGGGTTTCATTCGCCTGCCCGGTCGAGCGGCGATATCAGCGGATCCTCATCCGCGGCAGACAGCTTGACCACCGCGCCTCTCGCGAAGTGGCAGATCGAGATCGATTAGTGGGTCCGGGGTCCGGGGGGAATTCAGGCCGCCGACGCCCCTAGTTCATTCTGCAAAAGAGATACATTCTCGCCATGCGAAAATACTGTATGCTGATCGCTGGGCTTCTCGTTGGACTGTCGACATCTGCTGCTGCGCAGACGCCTCCTCCTGAGGAGATGGAAGACGAGTACGGAAATTTCTGGGTGCGTATCGGCCCGTCTGAATTCGCTTCGGAGGAAAGCGCGGAAGATCCCGATGCCGATGCCGCGGGCGCGCCGGTCGACGAGAGAAGCGACGAAGAGCTGAGTGACGAAGAGCTTGCAAGCCTCCTGCGGCCATTCACAACAATTGAAGGCTGGGACTACGAGCTTCGAGAGCCGCCGTACGAGTGGGTGCAACGAATCCGTGCCGCCAACTACGAGGAGTGGACTGCTGAGGGGAGTCTCGGTGAGCTCGGCGGCAGCTACGAGGAGCCTGAGGAGGAAGGCGACAGTACGTTTGGCTCCGAGGGCTCGCCGACGTCAAGTGGCGTCGATTCGCTTGCTGCTTTTACGACGCTCGAGGGCGGCGGAGGCTCCACTTGCGGAATATTCAATGCTGACAATAGAACCGAGCGGCGTGACAATCTGAGTTATCCGCAGCGCACCGTCGTGGCTCTCTCGGGAAATGGACGTTGCACTGGCGTTTTGATCGGCCGCAATACGATCCTCACTGCGGCCCATTGTGTTTGGGACAAGAGTCGCGGCGTCTGGAAGAACGAGTTTTGGGCGCCGGCACCAGACGCTAAGACCGGGATCGAAAGCGGAGCCAATGGCTGGAATGACATGCGCTATCACAGCACTGACCCTCGTCCGCATATCCACGCAGGCGGCAGCAAGCCGCATCGAGGGCTCCCATGGGATCCCTCGACCGGCTCGCTGAGCGGCGCAGGGCTGGCGCAAAAGAAGTGCTGGAAGGTTACCGTGCCTCGCGGTTACAAGGATACCAGCCAAACGAAATGGGACTTCGCCGTCATCGATGTGCAATGCGGTCTCCGCCCGGGAGACGCACTCGGATGGATGTCTTGGGGCTTCAGTTCAAAGAGCTCGATTGAATCGAAGCACTACTGGGGCATTGGATTTCCTGCCAATATTGGTCATCACTGGCCGGTCGCGTGGGGGATGAAACACACCAACATGTGCCACGTTGGAGAACATCAAGTCCAGACGCACATGGACTTCTGTGCAGGCCAGAGCGGGACGCCCATCCATCACTGGACCAACGGAAAGCCGAAGGTTTTTGCAATTTGGACGCAATACGACAGCTGGAGCTTCAACTGCGGCACTCATAATCTCGGACGAAAGATCACGTCGACCGTGATCGAGTACGTCCGTGGAACGTCGCCAAGTGCAGTGCCTGGAACGTAAGCGCTGCCCTAGGCAGCCTGGCCGCCATTCTGTTGTTCCAGTGGCGATAGAACGCCTCCGCTAGGGCACCGCTTGCGCGGCGGAGGCGTTCATTATTCCCTCTGTCCCTCGGCGACCGATGTTGGGAACAACTCCTGCATCTCGAGATTGTGGGCCGAAGCCTGAATCCCCTCATTTGAGCCCCAGGACGTAGGCCATCGCCGGCTCCCCGCGGAGCAAATTGGCGTAGGCTTCAATGAGTCGAGCCAGGTCTTCGTCGCGATGTTCGAGATCGCTCCGTAGTAATACAAGCCCTGGCGGAGCGATGTATTGGTTCGCTTCTTCGCCGCATTGACCTTGAGCGTACGGTCCATTCCGATGCGTCACCGGTGGCCCCCAGCAGGCTGATGAGTGTGCTTGCGATAGCACTCAGCAGAAGCAGCCGATCGCGGCGCTCGGGATCACGTACATGGTTGAGCACGGCCCCATCCCGAAACGCAGGTCCTTGGTGTCGCGGAAGTTCTCCTGGATGGTGAACCGCTTGCCGTAGACTTTGACGATCGCACTCGCCGGGAGGTCGCTCCGGCTCGTCGCCTGGCACCAGGCGTCCTTCATCCCTTTCGCCTGCGTACAGACGACGGCTGCGACCGGCCGCTCATCGGTGGTGACGCCGGCTCCCTTCAGCGGTCGCGGGCGTCCGCTCTCCGACACCCAGTCGCCGGTGGGCCGCGCTTCCCCCTTGGCGTTCGTTAGGTCGATGCAGCTGCGGTAGCGGGTGGTACTCGAAGCCGAGCTGCTCGAGGAAGTCGTAGAGCTTGCTCTCGCCAAAGCCGCGATCGCGCCAGCACAGTCGCCTTGATGGCCACGTGAAGGGGATGTCGAGAGAATCGGAAGATCGCGGATGCGGAGAGCAGACGCTGCCTGATCACCGCTGGGAGGTCGAGGACCTGCGCGAGGCCGTGAACAAGATGCCGTCGTCCCCGTTCTCAACCGCGCTGGTGGAGCAGGGCGGGGGCGAAGCATCGCCCGCCGAAGCCCAGCCCAACGACACCGATTGCACCACGACCGAGCTTCCGCCGTTTGGTGCATCCTCGATGCAGCACGCTCGGACCAAAAAGAGAAAGGCCCGGACCCGCTCGAAAAACGAAGCGAATCCGGGCCTTTGCTTGGAGCGGGAAACGGGATTCGAACCCGCGACCCTCAGCTTGGGAATCCGTGAGCGCTGCTCCGGACAAGCCTGACCAACATTGAGTAGGGGGCCGCTTACAAGCTCGGAATTACTCGACAAAGTGCGTGGAGAGGTCGCCAAGGACGTCCGATCGCGTCCTTCGGCCCGACGCTCGTTTCGTGGCCGGTCCGTGCTCGGCCACGGCCCCGGACCGACCACAGTCGAGGAGTCCAGGAATGCAGGCGAAGATCAACCAGGTCCTCGTGGACCGGGCCCCCGTGCCGCCGCAGGGCAAGCAGCTCATGTACGCCGACCCCGAGCTACGGGGCTTCTACTTCATCCGCACGCCCACCAAGCGGTGCTTCTACGTCCAGTCGCAGGTGAACGGCCGCCAGGTCCGCGCGAAGATCGGCGAGGCCCCGGCGCTCGACGCCAAGGAGGCCCGCGCCCTCGCGGCCAAGACCCTCGTGTCCATGAGGTCCGGCACCAACCCCAACGTCGAGAGGCGGCAGGCCCGTGCCCGCGGCACCACGCTCCGCGAGGCGCTCGACCTCCACCTCAAGGCCCGCGCCCTGTCCGCCAGGACCGCCGAGGCCTACCGCTACTCCATCGAGCACTACCTGCCCGACTGGCTGGACCGCACGCTCGCCGAGCTCGGGCAGGACCGGCGCGGGGTGCGCGAGCGTCACGTCCGCCTGACCGCCGAGTGCGGCAGGACCACCGCCGACAACACGATGCGGGTGTTCCGCTCGGTCTACAACCGCGCCCTGCGGGAATACCCGGAGCTGCCGGCCAACCCTACCGCCAACGTCGACTTCCACGGCATGAGGCGGCGCAAGGTGGACGCCGACGGCGGCCTGCTCATCGAGTGGGGGCGGGCCGTCCTGGCCCTCGAGAACGACGTGCGCAGGGATCTCCACCTGTTCATGATCCTCACGGGCATGCGCAGGACCGCCGCCTGCGAGGCGAGGGTGGCCGACCTCCGGCAGGGAGCGCTCCACGTCCCGCGGCCGAAGGGCGGAGCCGCACGCGCCTTCGACCTTCCACTCTCGAGGGCACTGCAGGAACTCCTCGACCGCAGGGCCAAGGTCAGCAGGGCCCTCGGCAGCCCGTGGCTGTTCCCTGCGGACAGCGAGAGCGGCCACGTGGAGGAGGTGAAGGAGCGGGGGCTCAGGCGGCTGACCGGCCACGCCCTCCGGCACGCCTACGCGACCCTTGCCCTCGAGGCGGGCGTGCCGCTGGCCGAGCTCCGGTTCCTGCTGAACCACTCGGGCGGACCGGTGACGTTCGGATACCTGCACCCGAGCCTCGAGCACCTCCGTGGGCACCAGGAGACGGCCACGGCGCGCATCCTCGATGCCCTCGGACTCGACTGGCAGGAGGGCTCCTGGCCGCCGAGGGTCAAGGAGTAGGGATCAGGGCAGGTCCCACGGCTCCTCGACGACGAGGGTCTGGACGCGCGGCTCGAGGCGGGGCACATCCTCACGCTCACCCACGAGGATGTCGTACGTGAACTCGAGGGTGCTGCCTCGGACGACGACCGCCTTTGCGTAGACCGCGAACATCGTGGGGTCGTGCCCTATCCACATCGGGTTGCAGTGACGCCCCTGCTGGACACGCACGGGATAGCTCTTTGGCGAGCGCTTGAAGTCCAGTCGCCCTGCGAGCGAGGCCATCGTGTCGACGTACCTCTGGGTCAAGTAGTCCTCGATCCAGCTCGTTGAGCGGCGGGGCGGAATGATCGAGACGAGGCGCCGCTGCTTCTTGTGGTAGCTCTCCTCGTACAGCACCCAAGCCGGTCCATGCCGCTTCCTCATGGTCCCCCTCCTCTGCGCAGAGGCCAGGGGATCATACCCTGCAGGGACGGCATTCGCCCTCACGGCACCGAGGACACGCCGTGGCCGAGTTCAGGAACGGGCCTGGGCGCCTCCCGGTCGGCCCGTATCCCGTCCGGAGGCCTCGGCCCAGGTGCAGACCAGGGCCCCGGTCTCCGTGCGTGTCCTGGGCCGACCTGGGAGTCTGCCGGAACGTTGGTTCGAATTTTGAGCCGCCTGGCATAGAGTTCGAAAAGTTGCATCGCTATGGCGAACCCGCGCATGCCGAGCGGGACCTCGCACCTTCGTCCCGACGCACAGGGAGCGGCACCGCAGCCCGAACGAGATGACCCGCCGAGCGGCAGGGGTCTCGGGCAGCGGTGACCCCTGCCCAACGGGACGTGCCAGATGCAGATCAAGAACCCCCTCGGCCTGCGTGACGACGAGCTCCTCCTCACGACCGAGCAGGTCGCCGAGCTCCTTCAGCTCGCGGTCGGAACCCTCCACACCTACCGCTGCCGCGGGACCCGCGGGCCGCGCTTCCTCAAGGTGGGCGGCCGGGTGCGTTACCGCCTGTCGGACATCAAGGAGTACGTCGCCAGCGGTGGCGTCTCCCAGATCGGCGGTGGCCGGTGAGCCTGCCGCCGGAAAAGGAGAAGGCCCCGGCGTGTGTCCAGCACGCCGAGGCCCAGTCGACCGACTGTCCCCCGACCCAGGGAAACGACCGCAATCGTAGCGCGCCGGGCGCGACCCGCGAGCCATCGCTCCTGCGGACCAACCTGGAGCGCTACCTGGGAACGGGACTGCCGCTGATTCCCCTGGAGGTCAGGGGCAAGCTGCCGGTCGGGAGGGGCTGGCAGAGGGCCGAGACCCACCCCGCGCCGGAAGAGGTGATCGAGCGCGCCCTGGCGAGCGGCTCGAACGTCGGCGTGCTGCTGCCGCCCACCGTGGTCGTTGTGGACGTTGATCCGCGGAACGGCGGCGCCGTGGGCCTCTTCGACCTCGACATCGAGACGGGCCTCGACCTGTCGAAGGCGCCGCACGTCCTCACGGGCGGCGGAGGGGACCACTACTACTTCCGCAAGCCCGCGGACCTCGAGATCCTCGACTCGCTGAAGCGGTTCCCCGGCGTCGAGTTCAAGTCCATCGGCCGGCAGGTCGTGGCGGCGGGCTGCATCCACCCCTCGGGCGCCAACTACCGCTGGGCCGACGGCTCGCCCGGCCTCGACGCCATGCCCGAGCTGCCTGAGCGCCTGGCGGAGCTGATCCGCCGCCCCGCGAACGGCGGCTACAGGGAGGGCTCGGAGGCGGGCATCTGGACGCCCGAACAGCTCGCGGCAGCGCTGTCCCGCCTGCCCGCGGAGGACTACGGCAACGACCCCGGCGAGGAGAGCAGGCACGAGGCCTGGCTCAAGGTCCCGATGGGCTCGCACCACGCGACCGGCGGCCTCGGCCGCGAGGAGTTCCTGGACTGGTGCTGCTCCGACGCCAGGTACGCCGACCGCCGCGACAAAAACGGCTACCGCTGGGACAGCCTGCACCTCGACCGCCCCCGTGGGCGCCCGGCGACCTACAAGGCCGTCATGCAGGAGGTCCTGAAGTACGACCCGACGTTCGACTTCCGCGACGAGCCCGAGGACGACTTCGGCGAGGTGGAGAGCCAGGGCAAGCGCCCCGAGATGCCCGAGGCCGTCGCCCGCCTGAACGAGGACCACTTCACCGTCCTGCACGCGGGGAAGTACCTGGCGGCCCGCGAAGTCCGGAACGAGCTCGGCCACCTGGTGGTCGAGTGGTTCGCGCCCGATGCCCTCAGGCGGCACTACGACTTCCCGCAGGTGGAGCACAACGGGAAGATGAAGGGCCCCGGCGAGCTCTGGCTCGGCCACGCGAAGCGCCGGAGGTACGAGCGCGTGGTCTTCAACCCGAGCACCGTGACGCCCGCCCCGCCGGAGCATTACAACCTCTGGAAGGGCTGGGCCGTCGAGCCGAGGGCAGGAGGCGACTGGTCGCTCATGAGGCGGCTCCTGCGGGACGTGCTCTGCGCCGGCGACGAGGCCTCGTTCCGGTACGTGCTGCGGTGGTCGGCCTTCATGGTCCAGCGCCCCGAGGTGCCGGCGGAGGTCGCCGTCGTCTTCCGCGGCGGGAAGGGCATCGGCAAGGGAACCTTCTGCCGCCAGCTGGTCGAGTTCGCCGGGCAGCATGGCAGGCAGATCGCCAACCCCGAGCACCTGGTGGGCCGGTTCAATGCGCACCTGCGGGACTGCATCTGCCTGTTCGTCGACGAGGGCTTCTGGGCCGGCGACAAGAAGGTCGAGGGCGTGCTGAAGAACCTGGTCACCGAGCGGACGCTCACGTTCGAGCAGAAGGGCGAGCCGCTCGTCACGGGCCTGAACCTCCTGCACATCGTCATGGCCAGCAACGAGGAGTGGGTCGTGCCCGCCTCGGAGGACGAGCGGCGCTTCGCCGTGCTGGATGCCTCGGCCGAGGCCCACGCGGCCCTGCCGCCGGGCTTCTTCCGGGACCTCGACGCCCAGATGCTCGACGGCGGCAAGGAGGCCATGCTCCACGAGCTCCGCACGATGGACCTGGGCGACTGGCACCCCAGGCAGGGCGTGCCGCAGACGCGGGCGCTCGCCGAGCAGAAGCTCCAGAGCCTCTCGCGGGACCCGCTCAAGGCCTGGTGGTACGGCCTGCTCGACCGCGGCACGCTGCCCGGGCACAACGCCCTCGACGACTGGCGGGCCGGCCCGGTCTACGTGATCCCCGAGGGCAAGGACGCGCTGCTCGACGACCTGAACGCCTCGCACCGGCGGGCCGCGTACAGCAAGCGGGGCGTCGCGCAGTTCCTGGCGCTCGTGGGCGCCCGGACGGACCCCACGGCGAAGGACAGGCGGGGCAACCGCGCCTGGATCCTGCCCCGCCTCGACGAGGCGCGCTCCGCCTTCGCCGAGTGGGCGCGCTGCGAGGTGGAGTGGGACGACTGAGGGGAGTGGCCCTGGTCAGTTCGGTCGCTACCGGCCAGGGCTGCGACAGAGCGAAAGGCGTTGATTTTCTTGGCCTTTGTCGCAAGTTCGGTCGCTTGTCACTTGCCTGGTCGAGTCGCCGTACGAAAACCTAAAAACAAAATAGTAAATCGCCAAATGCCCTCCCCTCATCGGCGGAGGGCATTTTCATTTATCGTTTAGCTGCTACTCGGCTTGCTGACCTACTAAGTGACAGAAGTGACCAGGCGACAAAAGACCAAGAAAAACAAGCTCTTTTGGCCTGTCGCTTCCCGGTCGCTTCTGTCACTTCGGCCCATTCCGAACCTCACCCTGGCCGACCGAGTCGCCCCGTGGCCGAGTCGATGGGCCGGACCGCCTGTGTGCCCGACGGAGCCGAAACGCGCCCGACGTCGCGCCCTGTCCTCCTCGCGCGCGAGCCGTCCGGGCCTTCAGTAGCGCTCCCCGATTACGATCCTCGCGACCAGGAAGCACGGGGCGCAGAAGGGGAGCGGCTCGTCGGTCTCCCGCCCGTGCAGCCACTTCCATCCGAAGGGCAGCTCGTCCGGCCCGGAGGTGTAGATCGGCCCGATCCCGCAGGTGCCACAGGTCCATGCCTTCATCCCCGCGAGCGTATCGGCGGCGAACCGCGAGTCAACCGGGCAGGCCGTCTGATCCTCCATCAGAGGGCCGCATCCCCGTAACGCCATGGAAGCACTGGCGTTCTTCGTGCTGGTCCCGCGGCAACATCGGATCCGAAGCACGCCCGGGAAACCATCCGGGCACGGAGGAGCCGATGGGCAAGCCGCTGAAGTTCACCGCCAAGGCGCGCGAGGCGTTCCTGGCCGAGCTGGCCGAGAGCGCCAGCCCGCGTCTCGCCGCCGCCAGGGCAGGCATCGAGCGCCGTACCGCCTACAGGCACCGCGAGGACGACCCCGAGTTCGCCGCCGCCTGGGACAGGGCATTGGACCTGGGCCTGGACCAGCTCCTCGAGGAGGCGTTCCGGCGGTCGGTCCAGGGCGTCGAGGAGCCGGTCGTGCACCAGGGCCAGATCTCCCAGGACGTCGACGGCAACCCGGTCACGGTCCGGCGCTACTCGGACCGCCTGCTCGAGGTCCTACTGAAGTGGCGCTACCCGGAGAAGATGGCGGACCGCCTGAAGGCCGAGGTGGACGTCTCCGGCACGCTCGGCGAGGGCGTCGACGTGAACCGGCTCTCCCGGGAGGAGAGGACGGCGCTCAAGGAGCTCCTGCTCCGGGCCAAGGCCGGGGGCACGCCGTGAGCCGGCGGCAGCCGCAGGAGGCGTCGCACGGCCTCGGCCTGCTGGAGCGCATCGAGCTGGCAGAGGCCGCCGAGGAGTCCTGGGGAGGCGGCTTCCGCGCCCTGGCCGTGGGCTCCGGCCCGATGGCCCTGGTGACCCCGGAGGTCGCCGACGAGGAGACCTGGCACCGCCTCGCCGCGGACCAGCAGGATCGGTACGCCGGGAGCGGCGGCGCGGGCAGGACCGCGGGCGAGACCCTCGAGCAGTACGGCGAGGCCCTCTCGCGGGCCGCCGAGCCCGTCAGGCGGGTGCTGCGCGGCGAGGTGTTCCGTGGCTGACCTGGGCATCGGCGACCTCATCGTGCGGATGTACCGAGAGGACCCGACGACGTGCCTTGAGCAGTACGTCCAGGCCGTCCGCGAGAACATCCCGGGCGCGAAGGGATCGCTGCAGTCCGTCCGCATGATGCTCAACACCCTCCGCAACAAGGGCAGGCTGCCGCGGATCGAGCGTCCTGCCCGCGCCTCGCCCAGAGACAGGCGGCGCGGTGAGCGGGAAGCGCGCGCCCCGTGGCCGCTCGACGGCGGGCGCCGCCGCGAGGTCCAGCGCGGTCCCAAGGGCGTCGTCGTCGGCATCGCCGGCTGGGTCCGCTGCCTGGGCGAGTGCGAGGACTGGCACTTCTCGGAGCACGTCCGTCGGGTGCGCTTCTGCCCCGACTGCCGGCCGTTCACGCCCGAGGAGTAGGCCCACCGATGCGGGAACGGCGGGCCGGGGCGGCGTAACCACCTGGAACGGCTGCGCCTCTGGGCCGCGACCGCCGTGGCCGAGCACGCCCGGGATAGCGAGGCCTGTCCGCGCTGGCTCGCGCGGCCAGCGGTGCGGCGCACGATTCTGGTCAGACGGCGGGCTCCGGGTGGAGTCGCTACCAGGGCGCGGAGGGTTCCGCGTCGGTCTTCGTTCGGCCGGGCCTCCCGTCTACCCCACCCACGGGAAGGACGCCCGCCATGAAGATCAAGCTCGAACCCAGCCTCAAGATGCTCCAGCCCGCCGAGGTCCGCGAGCTGGCCATGAGCGCCCACGCGAACCTCGAGCGCTGCTCGAAGGTCCTGGAGCGCCTCCGCAAGGACGAGGAGGCCCAGCGCGCACGCATCGCGTCCTTCTGGAAGGAGCGCCGCTCGCGCTCGCAGGACGCCGTCCGCCTCGAGCGCGAGGAGCTCGCCGAGGCCCTCTGGAAGATCCGCGAGAACGCGAAGGCGGAGCTCGACGGCCTCGTCGCCCGCGCCGGGGAGCTGACGCGGCAGGCGGAGGCGCAGGCGCCGTTCTACGAGTCGCCCCTCCAGCTCCTCGACCGTGCGGCACTCGGCGAATCCCGGCGCTCCGAGTACATGCTCCAGCTCCGTGACGTCGGGCCCCTCGCCCTCGGCCGGTACGGCCAGGTGGCCGTGGGCACGGCGACCGTCGCCCTGGGCGCCGCCGTGGCGGCCTGCGTGGACCGCCTCCCGGCGGCGGACCGGCCCTTCACCTCCGGCGACCTGGCCCGCGCCCTCCTCGGCGAGGCCTGGGAGGAGATCGACGAGGCGATCCGGGTGACCCGCCACCGCGGCCAGGCGGTCATCAACGCCGTCCGGACGTTCCGCGTCATGAAGGGCGGCGCGCTCAGCCGCAACCTGGCGGACGCCCTCAACCGGCTCTCGGAGGACCCGAAGCTCGTCGAGCGGATCCTCGACGGCGGGGACGAGGAGCAGGCCAAGTGAACCAGCGGTCCTACCGCCAGGCAATGGACCTGGCCTCCGCGGTGATCTCGGAGGCCAGGACCCTCAACGTCGAGCTCGACCTCCGGTACGCCTACGCCAGCCTGCGGAGGAAGGCACTAGCCGAAGGGGTCTCCCGCCAGAGCCACTGCTACGGATGGGCAGAGCAGGCGCTGCGGCGTGCCGTCCTCTCGGGTTCGTGGCGCACCGCCTGAGGGAGCAAGAGACACGGGACACCAGACTCCCCATCGGCGGGCCGGACCGCGTCAACGCCCTGGAAGGACTGCCGTTCCTGGGCCTTGTCGATCCCCGGGACACGGCGTGGAAGTTAGAACTACGCGCCCCGCGTAGTTCGTGCAGCGCCCGGTGGTCGGAAGCGGCGGGCGGAACCCCAGGGGAAATACCGCGTGCCCCCGGGCTCCCGCGGTCTGCAAACCCCGACATGATGCTCCTCAGTTCGACACCAACCCCGCTAACCCCGCGTGAACTGAGCAGAAAGAGCGATGCCCAGCAAGAAGAAGAGCAAGAACTCCCGGCAGCAGGTCGAGCACGACGCAGCCGAATCCTTCCTGGCGGCAGCGGTCGTCGAGGAGGCGCCCGCCGTCGAGACGGAAGTGCTGACCGATGCCGCCGAGCCGGCGGAAGACTTGACGGAGGCGGCCATGGAGCAGCCCACGCCAGAGAAGAAGGTCAAAGCCAAGAGCGCGAAGGCGCAGAAGGAGCCCAAGCCCAAGGGAATCGGGGTCGGGGCGAGGGCCAAGGAACTCATCCTCGCGAGGCCCGAGCTCTCATTCCAGCAGATCGCCGACCTAGTGCGGGAGGAACTGCCGGCGGCGAAGATCACCGCCAACAGCGCCCGTTGGTACGCGATGGACATGCGCAAGAAGGGAATCGAGGTCCCCGACCGCGCAAGCCCGGCACTCGGCCCTAGGACTTCCTATCGCACCTGACGACGTGGTGCTGGCTTGAGTACCCAGCACACGTTTGCTACGGTGTCGAACGCTCGTACATCGTGATACGCATCTCCACTGCAGACCAGAAGGAGGGAGCTGTATGTTCGGGAAGACTCCCCACCACCCCCGCGTACTGGCTGGCGCCGCCTCGCTGTTCCTCATCGCTGGACCTTCGGTAGCTGTGGCCGAGGACATCGAGCTCGAGGAAGAAGAGGCGGCGTACATCTTCGGCTCGCCCGGCGAGTTGACGATCGACGCAGGGGACGGTTCCGCCCTCCTGCTCATCCCCGAAACGACGCTCGAATTCAATGATTGGAGTGAGTTCGGGCTATTCATGCAGACTCACTTCAATGCCAACGTGGAGGAGATTGCCGGAGTTGCGGTTCCCGACATCGAGCTCTCGGTCGGTATCATCGGTACTCCGTTTGCCTGGGATAGCGCCACCAACGCCGTCATCGAGGTGGACAGTCCTATCATCGAGTTTCTCGGCGGGCCGACGGGCGAGATCAAGATCGAGGGCGAGACGTACTGCATCAACACTGCGCGATGCTCCGGAGCAATCCCTCTCGGCGCACCTGCGTTGCAGCCCGCATCTGCGGCTCAGGCAGCGGTCGCGACCTCGGGCACTGCCGCTCCTCCTGCATCGGGACTCGCCCTGACCCCGACGTTCACCATCGCCGGCGAGTCGAATCACTACTCGGCTTACATCTTCTCGGCGACTGGGGTGTTCGGATACCTCCGCGATTTTTCCTCGACCACCACCCAGGTCGAGGGCGGATACAAGCGCTGGTTTCTCAGCGTGGAGCGCGGCGAACGCAGGTGCATCTCCTTCCTCGGGCGCATTCTCTATTGCGGGTATCTCCCGCGAATCGTCAGTGCCCGGCGTGGTCACAACGAGCTGAAGGCGACCGTGTCCACGATCAAGTCGAATCCGACGTGCGATCACAGGATCTCCAGCCGGACGGAATTCGATTCTGACGTGCCCAAGGTCACGGCGGCGTTCATTTCGATCGTCGATGATACCCGGAGAGATCCGAGCATCGACGCGGATGGCATTCGCGGCGCACACTATGGTTTCGATCCGGATACTGGCCTTTCGGACGATGCCCTTTCTGAATGGGGCAATGCCGACTGGTCGTTCCCGCTCTGCAACTGATCTCGCGAAGGCGGACTCCTTCTCCAGCCGAAGCGATAGCCCCCGGGGAGGGCCGGTTCCTGTCAGTTCCGGCCCTTCCGCTCATGGGCGGCGGCTGCGCTTTTGCTAGGAGCCGTCGATCGGAACCGGGCAATCCATGCTGTCTGTACGGTGGGGAATCGGATTCCTGACTCCCGCATGCCTTCTCGCGGCGTGCGGCGGCGAAGCTCCGGAGCGGGGGGGCGCCATCGCGGCGGCGGTCGACAGGCCGGCGCTTTACGGTGCTGTGAAATACCAGATCGCGGGCGGACCACGAGAATGGTCCGTCAGCGCCGATGCCGCTCCCTGCAGCGACATGACGGCCATCGTCAATGGTCTGCAACCCCGCCCCACCACCATTCAGGGCAGCAGCGAACGCGGCTTTCGCTGGGAACTGGATGTCGACATTCGCCGGGACGAGTGCTTCGCGGCCCGATTCGACACGCGTTCGCTCGTTAGCCAACTTCTTCTCGTGGTCCACCATCGGAGCTGGGATCTCCCGGCGGAGGTTTTCGTCGACGGAACCCACGTGGCCACGATCGACGCGCCTCTCCTCGACGATCCAGTTGAATTTCGGGAAGCATTCGATCGGCAGGCATTTCAAGGTGCGGTCGAGGTGCGCGAACACACGATTGAACTCTATCTCGCCGGCGCAGGTGCACTCATCGCGCGCCCGGAAGGCATCTATGAAATCGAGGTTCGGCACGCGGATGGAGGCACCGATGCGAAAATGGTTCGCTTCTGGCGCGGCGGTAGTGCGTACTTGCAATTCGAATGAGCACATGGGTGCTCACGCGCGCGGCGCGGTTGTGCTAGCGGTCACCTTGGCAGGCTTCGGTGCGCTTCTTTCTGCTTGCGGCGATGCCAACGGGGTGGATTCGGGCGGAACGACCCCGACCCCGACCCCGACCCCGACCCCGACCGCGTCCTCGGTCGGCGTAAGAGCAGATTACGCGGACATCTATGGACCGCTCACCATCGCGTTCGCGGAGTTGGAGGACGAAGCGACGATCGCGCCGTCCGACGTCCTCGGATGCGCCGAACCGTTGATCGGAGTCGACGCGGGATCGTTGACTTGGACGGCTGCCAGTGAGTCAGGATTCGACTGGTCGGGAACGCTCGAAGTCGCGCACGGCGCCTGCACCGAGCTGGATTTTCGTGCCGAGGAGTCGCCGGCTCTGCTCGTCGCGGTTTACGTGCAGGATAGCGAGAAGCTGCCCGCGGTGGTTTCCCGCGACGGTGAGGCGGTCGGAACTCTCAACCAAGCTTGGACGCCGCGCCCCGATCTCGAACTGGAGGACCTCTCCTGCCCGCGCGTGCGGGCCTACTTCCTGGACGCGGCGCGCGCCGGGAAGGCGATGGTGTTCGGGGTGAGCGAGAGCGCAAGCTGGGTCGACTTCCTTGTCGAGTACGCCGGCAGTGGCGGAACCGGCTTCGGCACATCGTGGCAACCCGAAACCTGCGTGATCTACTGAGCTACCGAAAAGACGAAGGGGCAGATCCTCACGGACCTGCCCCTTCGTCTTACCGTTGCTCGGTCCGTGTCCAAGATCGAGCTGCCTAGGCTCAGAGCGTCCGTCGGCGTAATACAAGGCCTTGTTTTTCAAGGCCTTTTCTGGAGCGGGAAACGGGATTCGAACCCGCGACCCTCAGCTTGGGAAGCTGATGCTCTACCAACTGAGCTATTCCCGCACAGCGATGGCGAAGATGCAGCGGCGCCCGAACGGTGTCAAGGCTGGCGTGCAGCTCTCCTCAACGAAAAGCTGCCCTCATACCGCCTCCCTCCCGCCGTCCCCCGCCTCGGCGAAACGCAGCCGATCCCCGACCCGCACCACCCCCGGCACGACCACCCGGGCATAGACGCCGAAACACGCCTCCCGCGCCGCGGCGAGCTTGCGCAGCAGCCCGGGCGCAGCCGGCAGCTCCGCCTGGGGAAACCCCACCATCACGCAGCGCTCGGTCCTTCCGGCGATCTCCACGACCACCTCCTCGCCCACCCGGATCCGCCTGCCGATCCACCCCTCCTCCACGAACCCCGCGCCCGCACTCCGCACCACCAGGTTGGGCCGGAAGCGCTGCTCGTCCCGGCCCTCGAGTCCGAGGGCCTCGAGGCCCGAGGTCGTCACCAGGTGGAGCGGACCCGCGTCGAGGTGCGAGACCGCCTCCTCCCTGGCCAGCGTCACCGGCAGCCCGAGCTCCCGGGAGAGCGCCTCGTGGATGCGGGGATCGTCACCGGCGACGAGGCGCCCGTCGGGGAAGCCGACGACGGGAACCTCGCCCTCGTAGCGGGCGCGGAAGCGGAAGAGCCCATCGATGCGCCGGAAGCGCCGCGTGTCCTTGCCGCTGCCGAATTTGCCCGCCTCGTCCCGCACCGCGTGGAGCCGGTCACCGACGGCGCCGCGGCCATCGATCGGCAGGCGCTCCACGCACTCGCCCTGCATGGACTTCACCGGATAGCGCCAGAGCCTCTCGAGCACGCCGATCATGTGAGGTTGCATACCCCGAACGATCGCTCCCCCGCCAGATGCGCAGCTCGCCGGACTACTCGCAGCCCACCGCCGGGTTCCACGGCGCGAAGAGGCCCGCCGGGTTCTCCACGAAGAGCCACACGTGCTGGTCGAAATGCCACGGCATCCCCGGCTCGTGCCCCGGCATCGGGCCGTCGAAGGGCTTGCCCTCGAAGAGCTCCGGCGCCTGCGCTGCCACCTCCGCCGGCGGCGGCTCGGTCTCCGGCCCCGTGTAGGGCTGGCCGTCGACGATCACCGGCTGGAAGTACTCGACCCCGCCGAGGACCAGCTCGCCGTCCTGCAGCACGTAGAGCAGCATCGACGGATCGTCCCACCGCGGCGCAGCCATCGACTTCTCGGGGTGGACGTAGTGCACGCCCATGCCGCCCTCGGGCGACTCGACGCACTCGCCCATCGCCACGAAGCCCGCAGCCTCCGCTGCAGCAGGCTCCCGGTACTTCGCCATCGCGTCCTTCAGCTCGGCCAGGCGCTGCTCGGTCTCGCTCGCGAGCGGCTCGCCCCCGCCGTCGTCCTCGCTCCCGCACGCAGCCAGCGCCAGCATCCCCACCAGAATCGCCTTCTTCATCTCGTTCCCCCGTCGCGGCAGAAGCGCCGCTCGTGGGGCGGGAACGTAGGGCGTACGGGCGCGCGCGTGTTGCTACGAACTTGCTACCGGATCCTCAAAATTCGCTAAGAGGCGGGCCCGAAGGACAGCCCGGCGGAGCCCACCGCGGCGACGCTGGCCACGAGGCCGTCGGCAGCAGCCACCACCGAGAGCGGCTCCAGCCGATCGAGCTGCCCCCGCAGCTGCACGCCGGGTGCGATCTCCCGCACCAGCTCCCTGGTGGCGATCGCCCGCGCGTCCTCGATCCTGTCGCCGAGCTTCCACCGCGCCTCGGCGCGCAGCGCCTCGAGGATGTCGGGGTGGAGGAGGTACTCCGCTGCCTGGGCCATCGCGTCCTGGGTGGCGAGGGTGTAGTCGAGGTGCTCCAGCGCCAGCGTGCCGGTCTCCGGATCCCACGTGGGCCGCGCCACCACGTCGACGGTGCCGCGGACCTTGCGGAAGAAGCCGCGCTTCGCCTCGACGTCGAGGCGGAGCCGCACCCCGTCGGCGCTGCCGAAGACCTCCACGTCGTGGATCACGGTCCGGTGGCCGCCAGCGTCGATGTGCTTGCCCACGACCTGCTCCCGCAGGTGCCGCGTCGCCTCGTCGTAGGGAAGCTGCGCCTGGACGAAAATCGAGAAGCCCTCGCCCTCCGCCACGCGCTGCAGGGCGGGCAGGGGGCGCTGCTCCACCTCCGGGCGCGTGCCACCGACGAGGCGCGGCTTCGCGGTCATGCCGAGCGAGAAGCGCACGTGCCGGCCCTTGCCCCGGGCCGGCGTGAGCCGCACCGCCTCTGGCGCGAGCACGAGCCACGTCCCGTCGTGCAGCTCGATCGGCCGCTGCACTTTCTCCCACGCTTCCTGGGCACGCTCGCGCACCTTCGCCCGTTTGGCGAGCTCGGCATCCAGCGCCTTCGTCACCTCGGGCAGCTTCTTCTCGAGGGTGCGGTCGAGCTGCTTGCGGATGTCCACGCGCAGGAAGGTGATCTTGCAGGGATCGACGAAGCGGTGGCTCGCCTCGGTCTTCGTCTGCAGGTTCCAGTTCGGGCTGATCGAGAGCGGCGTGGAGAGGGTGAGCTCGGCCCGGCGCATGCCGTCCTTGCCGTAGCCGCAGGAGGCGACCTTCTGGCACCAGCGGCCCACGCCGACGCAGGCCCTGGCCCGGTAGCGGAGCTCGGCGCCGACGTGGAGCTTGCCCTCCCGGAAGCCCACCTCGATCGGCCCGCGCTCGACCCGGTAGCGCAGCCCCTTGCTGCCGCTGCGCTCCCAGCTCTTCTCGTGGTCGATCTCCTTCGGCACTTCGCGCTCGAGGCGCTGGCGAAGGAGCTCGAGGTCGACGTCGATGGGCACGTCCACCAGCGAGACGGGAAGCGCCGGCGGCGCCGTGGTGGAGGGCGGGGGAGGGGACGGGGGCGGAGGGACGGACTGCGTGCAGCCCGCGGCGAAGAGCAGGGCGAGCGCCAGGGCTCCGATGTTCCAAACGCTCCGCCGCATCCACACTCCTCGCCGGCTTGAACTCCCCCGAACGGCCGCCAGCGCGGCGACCATTCCCCGAGAGCCCGCTTCTCAATCGGCCGGCGATGCGGCAGCCTGCTCGGCCATGCAGCCACTCCACGAAGAGTTCCGGGGCCCGGCGCTCCATCCAGCGCTTCGTTGGCGCGCTCCGCCGGCGGCCTTTCGCCTCGAGAACGGGCGCCTCGTCGTCGAGCCGGACGAGAAGACCGACTACTGGCAGCAGACCCACTACGGCTTCCGCGTGGACAACGGTCCCTTCCTCCACCTGCAGGCGCAGGGCGATCTCGTCCTCACCACCCGGGTCCGCTCCCTGCCGGTGCACCGCTACGACCAGGCGGGGCTCCTCGTCCGCTTCTCCCCGACCTGCTGGCTCAAGACCTCGGTGGAGTTCATCCCGGGCGGGCCCAACCGGCTCGGCGCGGTGGTGACCAACCACGGCTTCTCCGACTGGTCGACCCAGCCCTTCGGCGACGGCCCGAGCGATCTCTACCTCCGCATCCGCCGCGAATCCGGCGACTACCTGGTGGAGTGGCTCGCCGCAGCGACGGAGGAATCGCTCGATCCGGCAGCGCTGCGGGCGCAGCCCTGGACGCAGCTGCGGATGGCCCACCTCGCGGAGGACGAGGGTGATCCCTCCTTCACCTGCGGCCTCTACGCCTGCAGCCCGCAGGGGCGCGGCTACCGGGCGCTCTTCGACTTCCTCCTCGTCGAGCCGGGGCGGCTGTGAAGCGCCGCCTCGTCCTGCTCCTCGCCGCAACGCTCCTCGCCTGCGAGTCCTGCAAGGCGGAAGGAACCGAGCCCTTCGTGCGCGTCCGCGGCGAGGCTCCCGCGGCGCTCCAGCAGGACGGCGCCGTGTTGGTGAGCTTCTGGGGATCCTGGTGCCCGCCCTGCGTAGAGGAGACCGAGGGCCTCGCCGCCCTTGCCGCGGATCCGCCGGGGGACCTGCGCGTGATCGTGGTCGCGGTGAACGAGGAGGCGGACGCAGCCCGCCGGGCCTTTCCCGGCGTGCAGGTGATCCCCGATCCCCGAGGCACGCTCGCCGGGGAGAGCCGCGCCGACCAGCTCCCCGTGGCCCTGCTCGTCCACGGCGGGGAGACGATCGCCCGCTTCGACGGCAAGCGTGACTGGAACGGCGCCGCTGCACGCAGCACCCTCGAGCGGCTCCTCGGCATAGAGTGATCGGCAGCGTCGTTGTCCGCTCGGCTCCGCGTCCCAAAGCTTAAAGCGATGAGCAACCTGCCGATCGCCGACTACGCGCTCCTCTCCGATTGCCATTCCGCGGCCCTGGTGAGCCGCCACGGCTCCGTCGACTGGCTCTGCTTCCCGCGCTTCGACTCGCCGGCGTCGTTCGCACGGATCCTCGACGAGGACGGAGGACACTTCTCCATCCGCGCCCGGGGCGAGACAGCGGTCTCCCGCCGCTACCTCGACAAGACGCTCCTCCTCGAGACGACCTTCCGCACCACCTCCGGCAAGGCGGTGCTCGTCGACGGCCTCGTCGTCGGCCGCAACGAGCGCGGGCACGAGCTCGGCGCCGAGGCCCCCCATGCGCTCCTCCGCCACCTGCGCTGCACCGAGGGCACGGTGGAGGTGGAGCTCACCTACGCGCCCCGCCCCGAGTACGGCCTGATCGAGCCGCTGCTCGTGCCCATGGAAGGCGGCATCCGCGGCCGCGGTGGCGCCCACATGCTCTTCCTCACCTCACCGGTGCCGATCGAGATAACCGATCACAGTACCGGCAGCGCCCGCTTCACCCTGCGCACCGGCGAGTCGGTCTGCTTCGCCCTCGAGCACCGCACCGCCGATCAGCAGCCGGCCAGCGCCTGGAGCCAAAAGGCGATCGAACAGCGCCTCGACGACACCGCCGAGGCGTGGCGCACCTGGTCGGATCTCCACCAGGCCTACGAGGGTCCCTGGCGCGAGCTGGTGGAGCAGAGCGCGGTGGTGCTGCAGGGGCTCACCTACTTTCCGACCGGCGCGATCTGCGCCGCAGCCACCACCTCGCTGCCCGAAACCGAAGGCGGCAGCCGCAACTGGGACTACCGCTTCACCTGGGTGCGCGACGCCTCGCTCACGCTCCATGCGCTCTGGGTCGCCGCCTGCCCCGACGAGGCGCACAAATTCTTCGACTTCCTCGCAGGCGCGGCGCTCACGAAGGTGCGGCAGGGGGCCGATCTGCAGATCATGTTCGGGATCCGCGGCGAGCACGACCTCTCCGAACGCGAGCTGAAGCACCTGCGCGGATGGCGTGGCAGCAGGCCGGTGCGCATCGGCAATGGCGCCTGGACGCAGCGGCAGCTCGACGTCTACGGTGAGCTCCTCGCCGCCGTCGAGCAGCTCCGCGAGTCGCTCGGCGCACTCGACCCCTACACCCGCCGTTTTCTCGTCGCCGTGGCCGACAACGCCGCCGCCCGCTGGCGCGAGAACGACCAGGGGATCTGGGAAGTGCGCGGTCCGCCGCAGCACTACCTCCACTCCAAGCTGATGTGCTGGGTGGCCCTCGACCGCGCTCTCCGCATGGCGGACGAACTCGACGCACCGCACCGGATCGAGGCGTGGACGAGGGAGCGAGAAGCCATCCGGGCCGCCATTCTCGCGCGTGGTTGGAGCGAGAAGGCGCAGGCCTTCACGCGAACCTTCGACAGCGAAGACCTCGACGCCTCCAACCTGGTCATCCCGATCGTGGGCTTCCTGCCGCCGGACGACCCGCGGGTCCTCGCCACCATCGACGCCACCGTCCGCCGCCTCACCGACGAGCACGGCCTCGTCTACCGCTATCGCACCGCGGACGGTCTGCCGGGCGAGGAGGGCACCTTCCTCCTCTGCACCTTCTGGCTGGCGGAGGCGCAGGCCCTTGCAGGCAGGCTCGCCGAGGCGACGGCCACCTTCTCCCGGGCGGCCTCCTACGCCAACGACCTCGGGCTTCTCGCGGAGGAGGTCGCCCCTCGGAGCCGTGAGCTCCTCGGCAACTTCCCCCAGGCGTTCAGCCACGTGGGCCTGATCAACGCCGCCTGGGCGATCTTCCAGGGGCTCGAAGCCCAGCGTGCCCGGCGGCCTGGCGAGCGGCTCGAGCCGCCGGCTGGTCGAGCCGGAACGTAGACCGGGCCGCCAGGCGAGCAAGGCCAACGCCGTTGACCCGCTTTCGGGCGGCTGCTACGACTCCCCGGTGATGCGCACCTGGGCACGCCTCTTCGTCTTCGTGCTGATCGCCGGTGTCTCCCTGACGCCGGGCGTCGCCCGTGCCATTGCATCCGCCTCGCAACTCGTCCTCGGCGCCAGCGCCGAAGAAGACGATTGCTGCCCGGGCGCGGTCGAGGTCGCCGACGACGAGGGCTGTGACGAAGCGGGCTGTTCGCCGCTTTGCGCGCACGCATGCTGCCGCGTCCGGACCTTCTCCGGAACACAGGTCACGAGCACGGGCACCGTTCCCCCGGAGAGCTCGCTCGTCCCGGCATCGGTCGCCACCAGGCTGCGCGCCGGCAACACCCGCGAGATCGAGTACCCGCCCACTCGCAACTGACCGCCGTCGCGGGAGTCGTGTGTCCGCCGTGCGGCGGGGGCTCCTCTGCGACGGGTCATCCCTTTTCGATCCCAACTCTCGGCCGGCCGCGCAGGTCGGCATCGGAGTCGTCCATGCGTTCGATCCTTCTCTCCGCCTGCGTCGTCCTCAGCTCGCTCGTCGCCTGTTCGGAGGCTTCCGCCCCCGCAGCCGCCACCCCGGCTGCAGCGGCCTCCTGCGAGCACGGCGTGCAGCCGGACATCTGCGCCCGCTGCAACCCGAAGCTCGAGGCCGCGTTTCGCGCCCAGAACGACTGGTGCCCCGAGCACGCGCGCCCCGAGTCCCAGTGCGTGATCTGCAACCCCGAGCTCGCAGCGAAGGGCATCAAATGATGCGCAGCGCCTTGCTCGTCGCACTCGCGCCCCTGCTGTTCTCCGCCTGCTCCGGCGGGCCAGACAGCCCGGCATCGAACGTCGCCTCGGCCCCCGCTCCTGCGGGGCTCTGCGAACACGAGGTGCCCGCCGCGATCTGCACGCAGTGCAATCCGGAGATGGCGCCCGTCTTCAAGGCGAAGGGCGATTGGTGCGACGAGCACGGCGTCCCGGAGAGCCACTGCTTCCGCTGCAATCCGGCGCTCACCTTCAGCGAGGCGCCGAAGGATTGGTGCAAGGAGCACGGCCTCCCCGAGTCGAAGTGCACCAAATGCAATCCCTCCCTCGTCGCCGGCTACATCGAGGCCGGTGACTACTGCCGCGAGCACGGCTACCCGGAGTCCGCCTGCCCGATCTGCAAGGGCACCTCCATCTTCCCGCCCGACGGCATGCGCGTGCGCCTCGCCTCCGCCGACACGGCGGGCGAGGTCGGCATCGAGACGGTGGTCGCAGCGCGGCGGGCCTTCGGCCGCTCGCTCGAGGTGGTGGGCTCCCTCGAATTCGACCCCAACCGCAGCGCCGATCTCGCCGCCCTCGACACCTCGGTCGTCCGCTCCGTGCACGCCGACGTCGGCGACCGGGTCGAGGCGAACGCCCCCCTGGTCACCCTCGCCTCCGCCGGCGTCGGCGCCCGCCGCGCCGAGCTCCGCGCCGCCGAGGTTGCCGCCAGCACCGCCGAGAGCCGCCTCGCCCGGGAGCGCCGCCTCTTCGAGAACGGGCTCGCCGCCCGCGCCGAGGTGGAGGTAGCCGAACGCGAGGCCGCAGCAGCGCGGGCCAATTTGCGCACCGCCCGCGCCGGCCTCGACGCCGCAGGCGCCAGCGCGGGCAGCAGCGGCGGCACCTACGTGCTCCGCGCCCCCTTCGCCGGCACGCTGATCGAGCGCAACGCCACCGTGGGCCGCAGCGCCGAGGCAGGCGAAGTCCTGGTCCGCCTCGCCGACCCGAAGGCGATCCGTGCCCGCCTCGATCTCCCCGAGGCCCACGCCGCCAGCGTCCGCGTCGGCCAGCCGGTCACCCTCGAGCTCCCCGGCGGCGCCACCCGCAGCGCGCAGATCGACGCGGTGGGCGCAGCGGTCGATCCGCGCACCCGCACCGTTCCCGCCAGGGTCCACCTCGACGCTGCTGGAGGCGCCCTCAAGGGCGGCACCTTCCTCCGCGCCCGGATCGCCGTCGGCGAGGCGGCGCCAACCGTGGTGATCCCGCAGCGCGCGGTGCAGCAGGTCGAGGGCAAGGCGATCGTCTTCGTCGCGGAGGGGCAGGAGGGCAGCTACCGCCCGGTGGCGGTGGAGCTCGGCGCCGCCCTCGGCGACGAGGTCGCGGTCCGCGCCGGCCTGCAGGGCGGCGAGCGCGTGGTCACCACGGGCGCCTTCCTCCTCTCCACCGAGACGCGCAAGGACGCCATCGGGGCCGGCTGCTGCGAGGTGGAGTGATGCTCACCCGCATCATCGAGCTCTCGCTCCGCCACCGCGGCGTGGTCATCGGTGCGTGGCTCCTCGTCGCCATCGCCGGCCTCTTCTCCTTCGCCTCGCTGCCGAAGGACGCCTTCCCCGACACCACGCCGACGCAGGTGCAGGTCCACGTCGTCGCCGAGACGCTCTCGCCGGTGGAGGTGGAGCGCCAGGTGACCTTCGCCCTGGAGCAGGCCCTCACCAACCTGCCCGGCGTCACCGACGTCCGCTCCCTCTCGAAGTTCGGCTTCGCCCAGATCACCCTCCAATTCGAGGAGGGCGTCGACGTCTACTTCGCGCGGCAGCAGGTCTCCGAGCGCCTCGCCACGGTGGAGCTCCCCGCCGGGATCCCACGCCCCTCCCTCGGCCCCGTGGCCACCGGCCTCGGCGAAGTCTTCCATTACCTCGTCGAAGCGGACGGCAAGAGCCTCGAGGAGCTGCGCACGATCCACGACTGGGTCATCGCGCCGCAGCTGCGCACGGTGCCGGGCGTCGCCGAGGTGACCGCCTGGGGCGGCGCCGAGAAGCAGTGGCACGTGGTGGTCGATCCGCGCCGGCTCCAGCAGTTCGACCTCTCCTTCGGCGATCTCTACGAGGCGCTGGAGCGCAACAACACCAACGTCGGCGGCGGCGTGGTGGAGAAGGGCGGCGCCGCCAGGCTGGTGCTCGGCGTCGGTAGGCTCCCCGACGGCGAATCGCTCGCAGAGGTGACCATCGCCGCCCGTGGCGGCGTGCCGGTGCGCGTCGGCGACGTCGCCAGGGTGGAGGTGGGCCGGGAACTCCGCCGCGGCGCCGTCACCGCCGACGGCGAGGGGGAGGTGGTCCTCGGCCTCGCCTTCTCGCGCCTCGGCGAGAACGCCTACGACGTGACCGAGGCCCTCGCCGCGCGCCTCGCCGAGATCCGGAAGCAGCTGCCCGACGGCGTGACGGTGGAGGCGGTCTACGAGCGCACCGAGCTCGTGGACGAGGTGATCGCCACGGTGCGCCGCAATCTCCTCGAGGGCGCGCTCCTCGTGGTGGCGGTGCTCTTCGCCTTCCTCGGCAACTTCCGGGCGGGGCTGATCGTCGCCGCGGCGATCCCGCTCTCGCTCCTCTTCGCCGGCAACCTGATGGCGCAGTTCGGGATCGCAGCGACCCTGATGTCCCTGGGCGCCATCGACTTCGGGCTCCTCGTCGATTCGAGCGTGATCCTCGTGGAGAACGCCGAGCGCCGCCTTGCCCTCGACGGCGGCAGGCGCAGCGTGATCGAGGTGGTCCGCGATGCCACGGTCGAGGTGCGCAAGCCCTCGCTCTTCGGCGAGCTGATCATCCTCGTGGTCTACCTCCCGCTCCTCGCCCTCGAAGGTGTGGAGGGCAGGCTCTTCCGCCCCATGGCCCTCACGGTGATGGCGGCGATCGCCGGCTCGATCCTCCTCTCGATGACGCTGGTGCCGGCGCTCGCCTCCTTCGGCCTCGGCAAGTCCCGCCCCCGCCACGGCTCCCGCCTCCTCGGCTGGCTCCTGCGCGTCTACCGGCCCGTCGTCGACTTCGCCATCCGCTACCCGCGCCGGGTGGTCGGCGGCGCCGTCGCCCTGCTGCTGGGAGCGGCGCTGGTGGCGCCGAGCCTGGGCACCGAGTTCGTGCCGCGGCTCTCGGAGGGCTCGATCGTGATCAACACCATCCGCCTCGCCGAGATCTCCCTGGAGGAGTCGGTGCGCTACGGGCAGCGGATCGAGACGGTGCTGCTGCAGCGCTTTCCGGACGAGGTGGAGCGGGTCTGGACCCGCACCGGTACGGCGGAGGTGGCCACCGATCCGATGGGCGTGGAGCTCTCGGACGTCTTCGTGCAGCTCACGCCCCGCGACCGCTGGAAGCGGGCGGCGACGCAAGGCGAGCTGGTCGCCGAGATGGAGGCGGAGCTCGCGGATCTGCCCGGCATGAACATGGCCTTCCTCCAGCCGATCGAGCTGCGCACCAACGAGATGATCGCCGGCTCCCGCTCGGACCTCGCCATCGAGGTCTACGGCGACGACCTCGATCTCGTCGCGGCAAAGGCCCGGGAGATCGAGGCCCTGCTCCGCACGGTGGACGGCGCCGCCGACGTGTCGGTGGAGCAGCGCACCGGCCAGCCGGTGGTGGAGGTGGCGGTGGATCGGGCGGCGGCTGCGCGCTTCGGCATCCCCGCCGCCGAGATCCTCGACGTGGTCGCCGCGGTGGGCACCCGCAAGGCGGGCGAGATCATCGAGGGCGAGCGCCGCTTTCCGGTGGCGGTGCGGCTCGACGAGCCCTGGCGCTCCGCGCCCGAGCGCCTCGGCGAGGTGCTGGTGGCGGCGCCGGGTGGGGAGCGGGTGCCGCTCTCGCAGCTCACGCGGCTCCGGACCACCACCGGACCGAGCACGGTGCAGCGCTCCTTCGGCAAGCGCCGCGTGGTGGTGGACGTCAACCTCCGCGGCAGGGACCTGGGCTCCTTCGTCGCCGAGGTGCGGCGCCGCATCGACGGCGGGATCGATCTTCCCGCCGGCAGCTGGGTCCGCTTCGCCGGCCAGTTCGCGCATCTCGAGCGGGCGCGCAGCAGGCTCCTCACCGTGGTGCCGCTGGCCCTCGCCCTGATCGCCTCGCTCCTCTGGCTCACCTACCGGCGCTGGGTCGACTGCGTCCGCATCTTCAGCGGCGTCCCCTTCGCCTGGGTCGGCGGCATCGCCGCGCTCTGGGCCCGCGGCCTGCCGATCTCCATCGCCGCGGCGGTGGGCTTCGTCATCCTCTCGGGCGTCGCGGTCCTCGACGACATGGTCCTCGTCTCCCGGATGCGGCAGCTGCTCCGCGAGGGGCACGAGGCCCACGACGCGATCCGCGAGGCGGCGCTCTCGCGCCTGCGCCCGGTGTTGATCACCTCGGCGGTGGCGATCCTCGGCTTCCTCCCCATGGCCACGAGCCAGGGGATCGGCGCCGAGGTGCAGCGACCGTTGGCTACCGTGGTCATCGGCGGCATCCTCTCGGCCACGCTGCTCACCCTCGTGGTATTGCCTGCGCTCTCGGTGCTCTTCGCGCCGAAGGCCGCACCCGATCCCTCGGCCCTCGGAGGTGCTGCATGAAGGCGCTCCTGCTCCCCGCGCTCCTGCTCCTGCCCGGCGCTGCACAGGCTATCGAACTGCGCGAGGCGATCGAGACCGCGCTCCGCAACGATCCGGAGCTGCGCGCGCTCGACGAGGAAGCGGCTGCCGCAGGGCAGGCCCGGAACGCCGCGGAGCGGCTCCTCGCGCGAAACCCCGTGCTGATCCTCGAGGGGGGCGCCGCCGTGGGCGAGACCGACAGCGGCTTCGAATACGCGGTGGCGCTCGAGCAGCCCCTCGAGCTCGCGGGGCAGCAGGGGGCGCGGCGCGACGCAGCGATGGCTGCGGCGGACCGGGCCCGGCTGCTGCGCGAGGCCCGGCGCAACGTGCTCGCCGCGGAGGTTCGCAGCGCCTTTGCCCGGGTGCTCGCCGCCCGGGAGCGCAAGCGCGTCGCCGAGCAGTCGGCGGATCTCGCCGGGCTGGGAGCGGAGGCGGCGGAGCAGCGCTACGAGGCGGGAAAGGGCGCGCGGATCACCCGAAACGCCGCGCTGGTCGAGCGGGGACGGGCAGCGCGGGAGCTGGCGACGGCCGTGGTGGAGCTCGACCAGGCGCTCGCCGCCTTCCGCGCGCTCCTCGGGCCAACCGCCGAGGCGAACGTCCTCCCAGAAGGCGAGCTGGTTCGCGCCAGCTTCCCGGTAGAGGCGCAGCCCGAACGCCTGCTCGCCGCGGAACAGGGCAGCAGGCCGGATCTCGCTGCCGCCCACGTGGCGCGGCGCGAGGCCGAGGCGCAGAAGGAGCTTGCCGCCGCAGCAGCAGTCCCCGATCTCGTCGTGGGCGGCTTCTTCGAGCGGGAGCTCGATACCGATCGCTACTTCGCCACCGTCTCCATCCCGCTCCCGCTCTTCGACCGCAACGACGCGGCGCGGGCGGAGGCGCGAACCGAGCTCGCCAGGGCCCGCGCCGCGCTCACCACGACGGAGCGCACGGTCGACGCCGAGATGCGCGCTGCTGCAGCCAGGCTCGAGGCCGCTGGGGTCGCCGCTGCGGCCTGGGAGGCGCAGGTCCTCGAGGCGCTCGACGAGAACGTGGCGCTGGTGACGGAGGCGTTCCGCAACGGCGACGTCGACTACGTGGGCTACCTCATCGCGCGCCGGGAGGCGATCGAGGGGCGGCTGGCCTGGATCGACACGCTGGAGGAGCTGGCGCTGGCGCAGGCAGCCTACGACCGGGCGATCGGGCGGGCTGCGCCGCGGTAGCGCTTCACACTTCTTCACGAAGGGCAAAGGCCGCCGAAACGCCGGCATGGGATGACGCATCCCTGCTGTTCGTTTGACAAGCAAGCGGCCCGCCGCCATGGAGTGGGGCCGCAAGTCCCACAGGTCCACGGGCCGCCGCCCGACGACCGGGGCCTGCCGGAGACGTACCGATGAGATCGATCCGACTCGCCGCGCTCCTCCTCGCGTTGCCCGGCGCCGCGGTGGCGCAGGCGGGCGCGACCCGGCCTGCGGCTGAGGCTCGGCTCCGGCCCGCCGACGCGGCCCGCCTGCCCTTCTGGCAGATCTTCGGGGACGAGGCCCTGGCGGAGCTCGTCCGCGCCGCCCTCGCGAAGAACGGCGACGTGCGCGCGGGCTGGTACCGGGTGCGCCAGGCCGACGCCCTCGCCGACCAGAGCTTCGCGCGCCTCCTGCCCAGCGTGAACGGCGTGGTCTCCGCCAACGTGCAGCCGCTCGGCTCCGCCATCCCCGGCGCGGGCGCCGACGAGCTCGTCACCAGGGCGCAGGCCGGCCTCGAGGCCGACTGGCAGATCGACATCGTCGGCCGCAACACCACCGCCTGGCAGGCGAGCAAATACGACAGGGACGCGGCCCGCGGGAACCGCGACGCCCTCGCCCTCTCGGTGGCCACCCGGGTCGCCGACACCTACTTCGCCCTCATCGAGGCGGAGCAGCAGGTGGAGGTCCTCGACGCGCAGCTGGAGATCAACCGCAAGCTCCTCGAGCTGATGGAGCTGCGCTTCGAATCCGCCGCCGCCACCGCGCAGGAGGTGCTCCAGCAGCGCCAGCAGGTCGCCTCCAACGCGACCCTGCTGCCGCAGAGCCGGCAGCTCGCCCGCACCCTCGCCCTCCAGCTGGCGGTGCTCACCGGCAGCGAGCCGGGGACGCTGGCGGCGGTGCCCGCCGTGCTGCCCGAGCCGCCGCCGCTGCCGGCGGAAGGGGTCCCGGTGGAGCTGGTGGAGGCGCGGCCGGATCTGCGCGCGGCGCTTGCCCGGGTCGACGCCGCGGATCTCCGCTCGAGCGTGGCGGTGCGCGATCTCTTCCCCTCGCTCTTCGTGAACGGGCAGGCAGGCTGGCTCTCGACCCGCATCGCCGACGAGACGCAAACCGATGCGGTCTGGAGTGCGGCGGGCGTCCTGAGCGTTCCGCTCTTCGCCGGCGGCGCCAACCTGGCCAACATCCGGGCGAACCGCGCCGCCGAGGAAGCAGCGGCGGCGGAGTACCGGCAGCTGGCGCTGGTGGCGCTGCAGGAGGTCGAGTCGGCGTGGCTCCGGATCGGCGAACAGCGCGCGGTGGTCGAGGCGGCGACGACGCAGGTCGAGGTCGGTCGTCTCGCCTACGAAGAGGCGGAGGCCCGCTACCTCGCCGGCCTCGGCAATTACCTGGCGGTCCTCACCGCCAACAACGCCTGGCAGCAGGCGCAGCTCCAGCTGGTGCAGGCGCGGCGCAACCTGCTCGGCGTCTACGTCGAGCTCTACGCGTCGCTCGGTGGCGCCTGGACGATCGGGCTCGTGCCCGAGGAGTCGTGAGTGAAGAAGCCCCTTCGGATCCTCCTGCCGATCCTGGTCGTCGCCGTCGGCGTCGTCTTCGCGGTGGTGCTGATCAAGACGAAGCCCGCCGCCTCCCGCGAGCGGCCCGCGCCGATCGCGCCGCCGGTCGACGTGGTGGAGGCCCGGCCCTCGCCCCGGCCGATTCAAGTGGCGGCCCGCGGCAACGTCCAGGCGGCGCAGCGCGTGATCCTCGCGCCGGAGCTCTCCGGCCGCATCGTGCACGTCGCCCCGGCGCTGGTGCCTGGCGGCAGGGTGAAGAAGGGCGACGTCCTCGCCCGGATCGACCCCCGCGACTACCGCCTCGCCATCGCCCAGCAGCAGGACGCGTTGCGCAGGGCCGAGCTGGAGCTCGAGCTCGAGCAGGGCCGCGTCGACATCGCCGCCCGCGAGTGGGAGATGCTGGGCAAGACGAAGTCGCCGGAGCAGGCGGCCCTCGCCCTGCGCAAGCCCCACCTCGCCGCAGCGAAGCAGGCGGTGGAGGCGGCACGCTCGGCGCTGCAGCGGGCGCGCATCGCCCTGGAGCGCACCGAGATCCGCGCGCCCTTCAACGCGATGGTGGTGGAGGAGAGCGCGGAGGAGGGGCGGGTGGTCTCGCCCGGGACGCAGATCGCGACGCTGGTGGGCACCGACCGCTTCTGGGTGGAGGTCTCGGTTCCCCTCGAGCAGCTCTCGGTCCTCCAGATCCCCGGCTTCAATGGCGACGAGGGTTCACCCGCAACCGTCCGCCAGCAGCTCGGCGTCTCGGCCCCGGCGGAGCGCACGGGTGCGATTCTCCAGCTCCAGCCGGAGCTCGATCCCCAGACCCGGACCGCGAAGCTGCTGGTGGGCATCGACGATCCCCTGGGCGTGAAGGACGGGCAGCTGCCGCTGCTGGTCGGCTCCTTCGTCGAGGTCGCCTTCACCGGCAGGGTGGTGGAGCAGGCGATCGCCCTGCCGCGCACCTCGATCTCCGACGGCGACAAGGTCTGGGTGGTGAGCGACGAGAACAAGCTGGTGCGCCGCACGGTGCGGATCGCCTGGCGCGCCGAGAACGACGTGGTGGTGACCGGTGGCCTCGAGGCCGGCGAGCGCGTGGTGGTGAGCCCGCTCTCGCTGCCGATCGAGGGCATGCCGGTGACCACCAAGACCACCACCGTGGCGCGCTGAGGTAGTTTGAAATGATCGACACGCGCAGCGGCCCGATCGCCTGGATGGCGCGGAATCCCGTCGCCTCCAACCTCCTCATGGTCGCGCTCCTCGTCGGCGGCGTCTTCGCGCTTCTCTCCCTGAAGCAGGAGATCTTCCCCGAGTTCGAGCTCGACATGGTCACGATCCAGGTGCCCTACCCGGGCGCCAGCCCCGCCGAGGTGGAGCAGGGGATCGTGCTCGCGGTCGAGGAGGCGGTCCGCGGCCTCGACGGCGTGAAATACGTCCGCTCCACCTCCGCCGAGAGCATGGGGGCGGTGACGGTGGAGATGCTTCTCGGCGCCGATCCGGACAAGGTCACCGCCGACGTGAAGAGCGCGGTCGACCGGATCTCCTCCTTCCCCGAGGAGGCGGAGCGGCCCACCGTCTCGCTGGTGAGCCGGCGGCGCCCGGTGGTCGATCTCGTCATCGCCGGCGAGCAGAGCGAGGCCACCCTCCACGCCATCGGCGAGAAGGCCCGGGCGGAGCTCCTCGCCTCGCCCGCGATCACCCAGGTCGATCTCGTCGGCGTCCGCGCCCTCGAGGTGAGCATCGGCATCCGGCAGGAGACCCTCGAGGCCTACGGCCTCTCCCTCGAGGAGGTCGCGCGCCAGGTGGGCGCCGCCTCGGTCGAGGTGCCGAGCGGCGGGATCAAGACGGAGGCGGGCGAGGTGCTCCTGCGCGTCTCCGACCGCAAGCGCAGCGTCTCCGAGTTCGCCTCGATCGTGGTGCGCAGCACCGCCGGGGGCGCGGACGTCCGGCTCGGGGACATTGCCACCATCGTCGACGGCTACGCGGAGACCGACCAGGCGACCTACTACGACGGGAAGCGGGCGGTGCGGCTCACCGCCTACCGCGTCGGCGACGAGACGCCTGCCGGGGTCTCCGAGGCGGTGCACGCCTACGCGGACGAGCTCCGGGCCGAGCTGCCCGCGAACATCAGCGTCCAGATCTGGGACGACGATTCGGAGATGCTCACCCAGCGCATCGACCTGCTGATGAGGAACGCGCAATTCGGCCTCGTCCTCGTCTTCGTGGTGCTGGCGCTCTTCCTCCGCCTGCGCCTCGCCTTCTGGGTGGCGCTGGGGATCCCCATCTCCTTCCTCGGCGCGCTGCTCGTCCTCGGCGGCACCACGATCAGCATCAACATGATCACGCTCTTCGCCTTCATCGTGACGCTGGGCATGGTGGTCGACGACGCCATCGTCGTGGGCGAGAACGTCTTCGAGATGATGCAGGGCGGGATGGAGCCCCTCGAGGCCGCGATCCGCGGTGCGAAGGAGATGGCGGTCCCGGTGACGTTCTCCATCCTCACCACCGTCGCCGCGTTCTCGCCGCTCTTCTTCGTGCCCGGCGTGATGGGCAAGATCTTCGGCCTCATCCCCGCCGTCGTGGTGACGGTGCTCCTCGTCTCGCTCATCGAGTCCTTCTTCATCCTCCCCGCCCACCTCGGGCACATGGATCCGAACAAGCGCGGCCGGATCTCGGCGGCGGTGGAGCGGGTGCAGAACGCGGTGGCCCGCGGCCTGGCGTGGTTCACCGCCCATCCCTACCGGCGCACGCTCGATTGGGCGGTGCGGAACCGCTACCTCACCCTGGCCCTCGGGATCGCGCTCCTCGTGATCTCTCTCGGCATCGTCGCCGGCGGCCGCGTGCCCTTCACCTTCTTCCCGAGACTCGAGGGCGACGTGGTGGTGGCCTCGGCGCGCCTGCCCTACGGGGCGCCGATCGAGCGCACCCTGGTGGTGCGCGAGGCCCTGGAAAAAGCGGCGGAGGAGGCGGTGCAGGCCTCCGGCGGCGACGGGATCGTCCGCGGCCTTTTCACGCGGGTCGGCGAGGTGAGCGGCAACGAGACCGGTTCGCACCTGGTGCAGGTGGAGCTGGCGCTCGTCTCCAGCGAGGCGCGCGACGTCACGTCGCAGGAGGTGGCGAGCCGCTGGTCGAAGGCGATGCCGCCGATGGCGGGGATCGAGAGCCTGCAGATCTCCGCTGGCATGGGTCCTGGCGCGGGGGCGCCGGTGAACGTCCAGATCAGCCACGCGGACAACCGCGTCCTCGCGGCAGTGAGCGCCGAGCTCACCGAGACGCTGCGGAGTTATCCGACCCTCACCGACGTCCTCAACGGCTGGTCCTCGGGCAAGACCCAGCTCGACTTCCAGCTCCTCCCGGAGGCCCGGAGCCTCGGGCTGACCACCGCCGACGTGGCGCGGCAGCTGCGCTCGCATTTCTTCGGCGCCGAGGCGATCCGCGAGCAGCGCGATCGCAACGAACTCCGGGTGATGGTGCGGCTGCCGGAGGAGCAGCGCCGCAGCCTCCACGATCTCGAGCGGCTCCTCGTCTCCACGCCGAGCGGCGCCAAGGTGCCGCTCTCCCAGGTGGCCCGCTTCGACCGCGGCCGCTCGCCCACCTCGATCCAGCGCGAGAACGGCAGGCGCATCGTCAACGTCTCGGCGGAGCTCGCCCACGGCGCCGCATCTGCGCAGGACGTGCTCGCCTCGCTGCGGGCCGACGTCTTTCCGGGGCTGCAGCAGAAGTACCCGGGGCTGGAGCTCGACCTCGTGGGGCAGCAGCGCGAACAGGCCGAGTCCTTCGGCTCGCTGGGGCGCAACTTCCTCCTCGCGCTCCTCGGCATCTACGTGCTCCTCGCCATCCCCTTCCGCAGCTACGCGCAGCCGCTCGTGGTGATGAGCGCGATCCCTTTCGGCTTCGTTGGGGCGATCGGCGGCCACGTGCTCCTCGGCTACGGCCTCAGCCTGATGTCGATGATGGGCATGATCGCGCTGGCCGGCGTGGTGGTGAACGACTCGCTGGTCTTGATCGACGCAGCCAACGGCGCCCGGGCGAAGGGCATGGAAGCGGTGGATGCGATCCGCTGGGCGGGCGAGCGGCGCCTGCGCCCGGTGCTGCTCACCTCGCTCACCACCTTCGTCGGCCTCGCCCCGATGGTCCTCGAGACCTCGGTGCAGGCGCGCTTCCTCATTCCGATGGCGATCAGCCTCGCCTTCGGCGTGCTCTTCGCCACCGCCGTGATCCTCGTGCTGGTGCCGGGGCTCTACCTGATGATCGAGGACTTCCGCGCTTTGATCGGCCTCGCGCCGAAAGACGAGGCGAAGGTGGCAGCGGTGGGCGACGAAGAGGCGGCAGACGCGGCCTGAAAGCGGCTGCAGCGTGCCGCGCCAAAAGGAAAAGGGCCGGACGCCATCGCGGCATCCGGCCCTTTTTCATGTGCGACGGCTCGTCGCTTCAGCTCCGGCGGCGGCGTGCCAGGGCGAGACCGGTCAGGGCCAGGCCGAGTGCCGAGGGGAGCCCGGCGGCGCTGGCGCAGCCACCGCCGCTCTTCTTCTTCTTCGGGCCGGTCACCTCCGCCTCGCAGAGGTCGCCGGTTCCGTCGGCGTCGGCATCCGCCTGGTCGGCGTTCGCGTCGTCCGGGCAGTTGTCGTCCGCGTCGTAGACGCCGTCGCCGTCGGTGTCCTCGCAGGCGTCGCCGATGCCGTCGCCGTCGGCGTCCGCCTGGTCGGCATTTGCCACCAGCGGGCAATTGTCGTCGACCGTGACCACGCCGTCGCCGTCGTCGTCGTCGCAGACGTCGCCGCTGCCGTCCGCGTCGCTGTCGGTCTGATCCTCGTTGGCGACCTTCGGGCAGTTGTCCTCGGGATCGACGATGAGGTCGCCGTCGGTGTCGGTGTAGCTCTCCGACTTGAAGACGAGGCGGTCGACCGCGAGGGTCTCGCCCTCCGCAGCGTCGACGAGCTCCACCCGCAGCGAGCCGATGGTGCCGGTCCAGCCGGGGTTGCCGGAGAGATCGGCGCCGTAGCCCCGGGCGGTGCCGTCGGCCATCGGGGTGATCTCGACGGCGTTCGCCTCCTGGAGCGTGCCGTCGATGCTGCCGAAGACGAGGCGCACCTTCTTGCCGGCGGCCGAGGCGGGCAGGGCCACGCGGAGGAAGACGCTCGCGTATTCGTCCGCGGCGATCTGCACGTTGCCGTGGCGGAGGCCCGCGACGCCCGCCGCGTCGGCGCTCACCTGCAGCGTGCCGTCCACCGAGGCGGCGGCGTTCTCCCCGGTGGAGATCCAGCCCTCGTCGGAGATGGTGAACTCGAAGCGCGGGTAGTCGTCGCGGCCGGAGAGCGTGGTGATCGCGCGCATCCGGGTCTTGCTCGCCTCGTAGAAGTACTCGTTCCAGAAGCGGCGGATCCGGCCCATCTTCTCCAGGGCGAAGTCGGTGATCGCCGGGTCGGCATCGCCGGTGATCCGCGTGAAGACGAAGAGCTGCCGGGTGAAGCGCGGTGCGTCGGTGAAGGCGGGGGAGCGCTCCGCGCCCATCGCTGCGATCACCTTGTCGATGTCCACGTCGACGCGGTGCCCCTCGATCTTCTTCGGACCGGTCTCCGGCGGGGTGGCGGCTTCGCACCGCGAGCCGGTGCAGTTGGTGGGACGGATGAAGAAGGTGGGCTGCACCTCGTCCCGCGTCATCACGCCCATCGCGTAGAGGTCGTAGTCGGAGAACTTGGTGTAGGGCGTGTGGACGAGGCTGAAGGCGTGGATGCCCTCCTCCTTGCCCGCGACCTGGCCCTCGTCCACCCAGTGGTTGCCTTCGAGGGGAGAGCCGCCGCTGTTGGTCCAGTAGCTCCAATGCGAGCGATCGCGACCGAGCCACTCGACGCTGCCGCGGTCGAATTCGTTCATGTAGCGCAGGTTCGCGCCCCACTCGTGGCCGACCTCCTGCCCGATCACGCCGTGGAGCGAGCGGAAGGTGGTGGCGAAGGGCGCCTCGTCGGCGCAGCCGTCCTGGAACCAGCCGCCCCAGTCGCAGCTCCACCAGAGGTTCATCGAGACGATGCCGCGCAGCGCGCCGTCCGGGCTGGCGCCGAAGTAGCTGCGGAGGTCGTTGCCCCTGGTGCCGATCCCGTCGACCTCGCTGTAGACCGGCAGGTAGAAGCCGCCGCCGAAGTCCATGGTCGGGAACTGGTTGAAGAGCAGGAAGGTGTTGATGTCGTCGCCGAGGGTGCCGACCAGCTTCTCGCCGAGGACCGTCAGCGACCACGTGTAGTCGTAGAAGGCGGTCCCCTGGTAATCGGTCGCGTGGTAGACGGCGCAGGTCGGCAGCTCGGTGCCGCTGCCGTCGGGCTCGGTCTCGCAGCTCTCCAGCTCGAGGAGCGCGACCTCGTCGACGACGCGCAGGTCCGGCGGGATGTTGTCGAGGCGCAGCACCCGCGGGGCGATGTTGCCTTCCGCCTTCTCGAGGCCCGGCCGCAGTTCCTCGACGGTGAGCTTGCGCGGTTCGCGGATCGGGAATCCGCTGAGATCGGGGATGGTGGCGGCGGGGGCGGCGGCGGCAGGCAGGGCCAGCAGGCCGGACAGCAGCGCGGACGCGCGGACAACGCGCATGAGGGTGTTGCCTCCTTCGGCCGGTGGGGAACGCCGGCAACGGCGCGGCATGCTAGCCGGTGCCGCTGCCCGTCCGCAAACCGAGCGAGACGAAGGAGGGAGGGGAGGCCTCCCCCGGGACGGGGAGGCCTGCCAGATCAAGGACTTAGCGGGAGGCGGTTCGGATCTTCGAACCGCCCCGGCGCGATCAGCCCTTGAACTCGCGGAAGTGGTTCACGAGCGCCTCTTCGACCCGGGGCAGGTCCTCGGCGTCTTCGCGACCTTCGACTTCGAGCCAGATGCCACCGCAACCTTCACAGGCTTCGTAGCGCAGGCCCGACTTGTCGTTGCCCTCGACCACCGTCATCTCGACCTGGCACTCGGAGCAGGACTGGGCAACCTCTTCGAGGTTCATCTTGCCGCCAATGCGATCGAGGACGGGGAGGGTGGCACGGAGCAGAATGGGGTTCAGATCGGCAGGGTCGATCCAAACGCCGCCGCAGTCGGCACAGCGCTGCAGCGAGATGTCCTCTCCTTCGAGCAGGTTCATCTCGACGGTGCAGCGGGGGCAATCCATGGAAGTCGGTCTCCTAAGAGGATGGTGTTGGTAAGAAATGGATGGGATCAGCGCAAAACACACTAGCGCAGGGAAATGATTCCCCGCAACGGTTCAGAGGCCGCGTTTCCGCCCACCCCTGCCGGCGATGATCCGGGCGCCGACGAAGGCGAGCAGGCCGAGGACGAGGACGCCGACGAGGATGCCGCCGAGGGAGGGACCCTCCGGGCTCGCCTCGACCTGTGCCAACAGCGGAGCGATCACGCGCCCTCCCGGACCCGCTCGATGTCGGCGCCGAGCCCGCGGAGCTTCTCCTCGATGCGCTGGTAGCCACGGTCGAGATGGTAGACACGCTGCACCGTCGTGGCACCGTCCGCCTGCAGCCCCGCGAGGATGAGCGAGGCGGAGGCGCGCAGATCGGTCGCCATCACCGGCGCGCCGGAGAGCTGCGAAACGCCCTGCACCACCGCCACGTTGCCGTCGATGGCGATCTTCGCGCCCATGCGCGAGAGCTCGAGCACGTGCATGAAGCGGTTCTCGAAGACGCTCTCCGTGATCTTCGACGAGCCCTCGGCCAGCGACATCGCGACCATGAGCTGCGCCTGCATGTCGGTGGGGAAGCCGGGGAAGGGCTCCGTCTCGAAGTCCACCGCGCGGAGGCGCTCGGGGCCCCGGACCCGCACGCCGCCGGGCACCTCCTCGATGAGGGCGCCGGCCTGGCGCATCTTCTCGATCACCGCGCCGAGGTGCGAGGCCACGCAGCCCTCGAGGACCACGTCGCCCTTCGTGATCGCAGCGGCGACGAGGAAGGTCCCCGCCTCGATCCGGTCGGCGATGATCCGGTGCTCGGTGGCGCGGAGCGCCTCGACGCCCTCGATCTCGATCCGGTCGGTGCCCGCGCCCGTGATCTTCGCGCCCATGGCCACGAGCACGTCGGCGAGCTGCACCACCTCGGGCTCCCGGGCGGCGTTCTCGATGACCGTGGTGCCGTCTGCGAGCGCCGCTGCCATCAGCAGGTTCTCGGTGCCCGTGACCGTGACCACGTCGAAGACCACGCGGCCGCCCTGGAGCCTGCCGCCTGCCGGGGCCCTCGCCTGCACGTAGCCGTGCTCGAGGGAGATGGTCGCGCCCAGGGCCTCGAGCCCCTTGAGGTGCTGATCGATGGGCCGGGCGCCGATGGCGCAGCCGCCGGGGAGGGAGACGCGCGCCTTGCCGTAGCGGGCGACGAGGGGCCCGAGGACGAGCACGCTGGCGCGCATCGTCTTCACCAGCTCGTAGGGGGCGATCGGCTCCAGCTCCGCCGCGGGGGGAACGGTGACCCGCACCGAGTCGCTCTCGTCGCCGGCGCCGCGCTCGAAGGTGAGCCCCATCGAGCGGAGGAGCTTGCCCGTGGTGGCGATGTCGGCGAGCTCGGGGACGTTGCGGTAGGTCGAGACGCCCTCGGCGAGGAGGCTCGAGCAGAGGATGGGCAGGGCGGCGTTCTTGGCGCCCGAGATCTTCACCGTGCCCTGCAGCCGCTTCCCACCCCTGACGACGATCGAATCCAAACCTGCATCTCCTTCGCGTGCCCTCGAGGCGCACGCCGGACGATTCCGAAGCGCGGCAGGGTACGCCCATCGGCGGAGCGCTGCAAAGGCCATGCGAGCAGGCGTGCGGACGGGCGCGGTGGCGTGCCGGGGGCGGAGGCTGGCCGGGCGCGTCCGGGAGGCGACGGGGCGCGGCCGGCAGACCGCGCCCCCCATCCGGCACCACCTGCACCGCCTCCTCCCTCGGGCGGACCGCCCGGCCTCGGATCGCCGAGTACCCCACCCACCGCGGCCCTTGAACCGCCGCCCGAGAATGCTGGAAAACCCAGCATTTCACCGCATGCATGACCTGTCCGGGCTCTTCTGGCGGATCGCCCGCCGTGAGAATATCTGCGCATTCAAGTCGGTGCTCGGAGGGGGCATGGACGCGAAGCGGGGCAAGCAGCTCGGGCTGAAGCTGCGGGAGAAGAAGCGCTGGGGTGGCGAGCGCAAGGGGGCGGGGCGCAAGCGCACCGCGCCGATGCGGCGGGTCGATCACCGGACGCGGCCTCGGCTCGGGGAGCGGCACGCGGTGCACGCCACGTGGCGGGTGCTACCCCACGTCTGGAACCTGCGGACGCACCGGTCGTTCGCGCCGATGCTCGGGGCCTTCGCGGCTGCGTCGGGCCGCGTCGATGCGCGGATCACCCGGTTCTCGGTGCAAGGCAACCACATCCACCTGATCGTCGAGGCGGATGGAACGAAGGCGCTCGCGCGGGCGATGCAGGGGCTCGGGATCCGGCTCGCCAAGGCGCTCAACAGCCTGATGCTTTCGAAGGGAGCCGTGTTTGCCGACCGCTACCACGTGCGCCCGCTCGGCTCGCCGCGCGAGGCGTGGCAGGCGATCCGCTACGTGATGCGCAACCACTTCCTCCACGCGCAGCGGCAGGGGCGCACCGTGGCCGATCAGGCCGACGAGTACGCGGTTGGGCCCGAGCTGCTCGGCGTGGCGAGCGCGCTCTGGCGGCGGCTCGGCACCGACGGCCTGCCGATCGCGCAGCCGCGTGGTTGGCTGCTGCGGCAGGGGTGGATGCTCGGCGCGCCGGCAGGAGCGTTCGGCTAGCGGCGGGCGACGACGTAGCGGTCGCGGTGCGTGAAGTCCTGCTCGGCGTGGGCCTCGGCGAAGCCGGCGGCGCGGAAGAGCTCCGCTGCGATCGGCGGCTGCTCGATGGTGAGCTCGAGGGCCAGCGGTCCGCCGGGGACGAGGTGGCGGCCTGCGCCTTCGGCGATGCGGCGCACCAGGTCGAGGCCGTCGGGGCCGCCGTCGAGGGCGAGCATCGGCTCGCGCTGGACCTCGCGGGAGAGGGTGGGGATCTCCGCCGCGGGGATGTAGGGCGGGTTGCCGGCGATGCCGTCGTAGGGCGGTTCGCCCGCCACGGGGGCGAAGAGGTCGCCGACGAGGACGCGCACCCGATCGCCGACGCCGTGTTTCTCGACGTTGCTGCGGGCCACCTCGGCGGCGCCCGGGTCGAGCTCGACCAGGTCGACGCGGGCGTCGGTGCGTTCGAGAGCGATGGTGATGCCGACGCAGCCGGAGCCGGCGCAGAGGTCGAGCACCCGCACCTCGCCCTCCGGCGGCAGGTCGCGCAGGACGATCTCGACGAGCCCTTCGGTCTCGGGGCGCGGGATGAGCACGCGTGGGTCGACGAGGAATTCGCGGCCGTAGAATTCGCGCTTGCCCAGGATGTAGGCCAGCGGCTCGCCGTTGGCGCGGCGCTCGATGCGCTTGCGGTAGGAGGCGAGCTCGTCCTTCGTGAGCGGCTTGTCCGAGTCGATGATCAGCCGCACCCGGTCGACGCCGAGGGCGTCGGCGAGGAGCAGATCGGCGTCAGTTCGCGGCGCGTCGACGCCCTTCTGCTTGAGGTAGTCGGTGGTCCAGGCCGTGGCCTTGCGCACCGTCCAGTTGTCGGACACGTCGGAGCCTCCCTCGCCGAGGCGATATGCCCTCGCGGCACGGGCGAGGGCAAGGCGCTTGTGCCCGCGAGGACGCTCGGGGTGCGCGTCAGCCGTTGCTCACCTTGCCGCTCTCGCGCGCGCTCTCACGCTGGAGCTGCTCCGCCATGAAGTGGTTGCGGCAGGCGGTGATCAGGCTCTCGATGTCGCCGTCCATCACCGCGTCCAGGTTGTGGATGGTGAGACCGATGCGGTGGTCGGTGAGCCGGTCCTGGGGGAAGTTGTAGGTGCGGATCTTCTCGGAGCGATCGCCCGAGCCGACCATGCCGAGGCGCGAGGCGTCGCGCTCGGCGCGCTGCTTCTCGAGCTCCATCTCGTAGAGCCGCGCCCGCAGGATCTTGAGCGCCTTCGCGTAGTTCTTGATCTGCGACTTCTCGTCCTGGCAGACGACCATGATGCCGGTCGCATGATGCGTCAGCCGCACCGCCGAGTCGGTGGTGTTCACGCTCTGGCCGCCGGGGCCGCCTGCGCGCATCACGTCCTTGCGGTAGTCGTTCTCGGTGAGCTTGACGTCGACCTCGTCCGCCTCGGGCAGCACCGCCACCGTGGCGGTGGAGGTGTGGATGCGGCCCTGCGCCTCGGTGGCCGGAACGCGCTGCACGCGGTGCACGCCCGCCTCGTACTTCATCCACGAGTAGGCGCCGTCCTGCTGGATCTGGACCTGCGCCTCCTTGATGCCACCGCCGCCGGAGTCCGACTGGCTGAGCAGGTCGGTCTTCCAGCCCATGCGCTCGGCGAAGCGCAGGTACATGCGCAGCAGGTCCGCGGCGAAGAGCCCCGCCTCGTCGCCGCCCACGCCCTGGCGGATCTCGAGGATGACGTTCTTGTCGTCGGCGGGATCCTTGGGGAGCAGGAGGATCTTCAGCTGCTGCTCGAGCTCGTCGCGCCTCGCGCGCAGGCCGGGCAGCTCCTCCTTGGCCATGGCGCGGATCTCGGCGTCGTTCTCCTCGAGAAGCGCCTCGTTCCCCTCGATCTGCTCCACCACCGAGCGGAACTCCCGGTAGCAGTTGACGATCGCCTCGAGGCCCGCCCGCTCCTTCGCCAGCTTGCGGAATTTGTCCGCATTGGAGAGGACGTCCGGATCGGAAAGCTCGATGGTGAGGCGCTCGTACCGGCGCTCGAGTTCGTGCAGCTTGCTGTTCATCGTCGCCTTCCAACCCCCGGGGAAAGCAGGGCAATCCGCCCCGGCCGCCGGAATCGGCGCACTTTGGGGCAACGGACCGGGAGAATCAAGGCGCCGCTTGCTAGCACCGCTCGACGAATTTCAGCTTCACCGTGCACTCGCCGCGGCCGGGAAAGAACGCCGTGACCCGGTCGTCCTTCACGTCGAGGACCTCGCCCTCGCCCCAGGTCGGATGGCGCACCCGGCTGCCCTTCCCCAGCGGGGGCGGGCTGTCGCTGGTCTCCTTGCGCTTCACCTGCCGGAAGACGCGCAGCGGTCTGCGGACCACGCGCCCCTCCGCCGCAGCCGCCGCGGCAGCAGCCCGGGCAGCAGCGGCGCGGGCCGCGGCTTCCTCGCTGAGCCGCTTCTGCTCCTCGTCCTTGCGCGCGTCCTCCTCGGCCTTCCGGGTGCGGCGCATGCAGTTGTCGCAGTGGCCGCAGGTCGGCGGGGCGTCCTCGCCGAAATAGGCCCGCAGGATCCGCGTGCGGCAGAGGGTCGAGGTGGCGTAGCGCACCACCGCGTCGAGGCGCGCCCGGTCCTCGTGGCGCCGCTCCTCGTAGCGCTGGGCCATGCCGGCGAGCTCCGCTGCGTCCGGCGGCTCGTCGAGGGCCCGCACCCGCGTCCCCTCCTCCTCGACGGCGAGCCCCATCTCGCTGAGCAGCGAGATCACCACGCGGGCGGTGCGCGCCGGCACGTCGGCGGCGGTCGCCACCACCTCGAGGGGCTCGGCGGTCGCCTTCGCCACCTCCCAGAGCGCGCGGCAGACCTTCTCCAGATCCTCCTGCCGTGGGTAGCGGCCGCCCAGGAAGTAGGCCTGCACCCGCCGATCGCCGGCCTGGTAGAGCAGGGTGCAGCGCGAAGGCCTGCCGTCCCTGCCCGCGCGTCCGGCCTCCTGGAAATAGGCCTCGAGGGAGCCGGGCATCTGCGCGTGGAGGACGAAGCGGATGTCCGGCTTGTCCACGCCGAGGCCGAAGGCGTTCGTGGCGACGATCACCCGCGGCGACGGCCCCTGCATGAAGGAGCGCTGCACCGTCTCCCGCTCCCGGGATCGCATCTGCCCGTGGTAGCGGTCGACGTCGACCTGGCTCTCCTTGAGCAGCTTCGCGATCTCCTCCACCTGGTGGATGGTGGCGCAATAGACGATGCCCGCGCCCCGGGAGCGCTTGACGAACTCGACCAGCCGCTTGCGCCTGCCGTGCTCGGTGGTGGTGGGCACCACCTCGAAATGGAGGTTGGGGCGATCGAAGCCGGCGAGCAGCACCTGCGGATCGCGCATCCCCAGCTGCCGGACGATGTCGCCGATCACCTTGTCGGTGGCGGTGGCGGTGAGGGCGAGGACGGGCGGGTGCCCCAGCTCGTCGATCGCCGCCGAGAGGCCGAGGTAGGCGGGGCGGAAGTCGTGGCCCCACTGCGAGACGCAGTGGGCCTCGTCCACCACGAAGAGCTGCGGCTTCGCCTGCGCGAGGATGCGGCGGAAGTCGGGATCGGCGAGGCGCTCGGGCGTGACGTAGGCGAGCTTGTGCTCCCCCTCGCCGATGGTGCGCAGGGCGCAGCGCAGCTCCCGCTCGGTGAGCGTCGAGTTGACCATCGCCACGTCGACGCCCAGGGCGCGCAGCTTCTCCACCTGGTCCTGCATCAGCGCGATCAGCGGCGAGACCACCACCGTGGTGCCGGCGAGGGCCATCGCCGGAAGCTGGTAGGTGAGGCTCTTGCCGCCGCCGGTCGGCAGGATGGCGAGCACGTCGCGCCGCAGCAGCACCGCCTGCAGCACCTCGGCCTGTCCCGGCCGGAACCGCTTGATGCCGAAGCGCTCCCGCGCGATCTCGCGCAGCTGCTCCAGGGTAGGGTCGACCTCCGAGGGCTCCATCCATGGCAAATTAGCCACGTCTTCCGCAGGCGGGACCGCCTGGCGCCGAAGGGCGCCGTTGTGGCGTTCCGCAGCATTTCTGTAGGGTGCGCGTCATGCGCACGGTGAAGCTCACGGTCGAGTACGACGGCACGGATTTCGTTGGATGGCAGGTGCAGCCGAACGGCCGCTCCGTGCAGCAGGTGATCGAGCAGGCCCTCGAGACCATGCTCAAGGAGCGCACCCCGGTGGTCGGCGCCGGGCGGACCGACGCAGGGGTGCACGCCGCGGCGCAGGTCTGCTCCCTGCGCACCGAGCGCACCGTCCCCTTGAAGGCCTTTGTGATGGGGTTGAACAGCCTCCTTCCCCCGGACGTGGCGGTGCGGGCGGCGGAGGAGATGCCCGAAGGTTTCCACGCCAGGCACTCCGCCGGGGGAAAGCGCTACGTCTACCGGATCAGCAACCGGCCCACCCGCTCGCCGCTCCTGCGCCGCACGCATTGGGAGGTCTATCGGCCCCTCGACGTCGGGGCGATGCGGGAGGCCGCCAGGCACTTCCTCGGCGAGCACGACTTCGCCGCCTTCCGCGCCGCCGACTGCCCGGCGAAGACCACCCGCCGGGTGATGCGCCGCTTCGACGTCGAGGAGCGGGACGGCTCGATCGCGATCACGGTGGAGGCCACCGCCTTCCTCAAGCAGATGGTGCGCAACCTCGTCGGCACGCTGGTGGAGGTGGGGATGGGAAAGCGCGCGCCCGACTCGATCCGGCTGCTGCTCCTCGAGGGCGATCGCACGAAGGCCGGCCCCACCGCACCGCCGCAGGGGCTCACCATGGACGAGGTCTTCTACGGCGGGCGGTAGCGTTCCCGGCAGGCGTCGAAGAATTCTGCGGGCTGGGTGAATTCCCTGCGGGGTGGAGCCGTCAGGGGGGCACCCCGCTGCGGTGGTTGCGGCGGTGGAGTGCCGGGGCTACGACGTCGCCGGCCCAGGAGCCCAACGGGTTGGGCTCCGCCATGGGAGGGTCTCGCCAATGAATCGCACGCTCGCGTTTGTTGCTGCATCCGTCTGTGCAATTGCTGCTTCGCCCGCTCTCGCCCAGGAGATGGCGCCCACCGACGCCGTGGTGAGGCCGGACGCCGGTCGTGAAGGCCTCTACGCCAAGGTCGGACTTGGCGCGAACTACATGAGCTGGTCCATGGACGAGAAGGGGGCCGAAGCCTCTGCCAACGGCCTCGGTGCCAACCTGAACCTCGCTGCCGGCTATCTCGTGATCCCGAACCTCGCGCTCTTCGGCGAGTTCAACTACGAGATGGCGCTCTCGCCCGGCGGCGAGGCGCTGGGCCAGGAGATCGCGGACGAGGCGGAGCTCTCGATGAACTTCCTCTCGGTCGGTCCCGGCGCCGCCTACTTCCTCTCCGACGACATCTTCCTGCAGGGCAGCATCCTCTACGCGCAGGCCAACCTCGACTCGAAGGGCGGCGGCGAGAGTGATCCTGCCACGGGCTTCGGCCTGCGCGTCGGCGCCGGCAAGGAGTTCCGGATGAGCGACGACTTCCTGCTCGGCGCCGGCGCGAACTTCTTCTACGGCATGCTCAGCAACGAGGTCGAGGGCTCGAGCGAGGGCCTCTCGTCCAACGCGATGTCGTTCGGCGTCACGCTCTCGGCCTCGTACAACTAAAGGCCGCGGCGCACCGCGAGAAGGCCCCGGCGACCTTCCGGTCGACCGGGGCTTTTTCGTGCGAACACACGTGGAAACGGCTGCGTGCACTTCACCCCCGCGCAGCGATCGTGCTCCACTGCGCGCATGTCTCGACTTCTGCTCCCGGTGGCACCACAGGCGGAATGCGACGGGCCCGCGTGGACGCGAACCCTCGAGCGGCTCGAGCAGGGGCGGGTCCGCTTCAACGGCGTGGCGGCACGGGCCTGCCTCGCCGGCATGGACGGCTGCGGGCGGCCTGCACGCTGCGGCGACGTCGTCGCCGGTGCGGTGGAGGTCGGCGGCGCCTGCGGCATCCCCGGCGACTGCGTCGAGGGCGCCACCTGCACGATCGGCGAGAGCTGCCCGGGCACCTGTGTCGCCCTCCCTGCGCCTGGGGAGGCGTGTGTCGAAGGCCGCTGCGGCGAGGGCGCGTTCTGCTGGGACGAAACCTGCGTCGCCTTCGTTCCCCGGGGCGGGAGCTGCACGCCCTCCGAACACCGGGCGGGCACCCCAGGCTCGATCCCTGGCGAGCCCGGCACGGCGCCGGCGCACTGCGGGCCGGCCGACCGCTGCGTCGGCGGCAGTTGTGTTGCCAACCAGCGCCAGCGCCTGCCGACGGTGGCGGAGGGCGCTCGCTGCAGCGAGACCCGATGCGACGGCGATGACTGCGCCACCGAGACGATCGCCGCCTGCGCCGATCCGCTCTATTGCCATCCCGACGCCGGCACGTGCACGCGGCCCGGCGGCGAGGGCGACGCCTGCCCGGCGGGCACCAGCTACTTCTTCGCCGAGTTCGCCTGCGAGGAGGGACTCCGCTGCGTCGGCGAGAGCTGCACCGTCCCACAGCAGCTCGGCGAGCCCTGCGAAGGAGGCACCCTCGTCTGCGCCCTCGGCCTCGACTGCTTCGACGGCACTTGCGGCACCTTCCGCAGCGTCGGCGAGGCCTGCGACCCCGCCGTCACCGGCCAATGCCTCGCCAGCGCCTACGATCCGGTCGAGCTCTTCAGCTACCCGATCCAGGCCTTCTGCGACGAGGCCACCTCCACCTGCGTGGAGAGCGCCCTGCGGGGCGCCCCCTGCAGTGGCCTGTCCGATTGCAACGGCTTCTGCGAAGGGGGGATCTGCAGGGCCCTCGCCTGCGCGCCTTGAGCAGGCGCCCTACCTTCCCCGGGTGCGCAAGCTCGGCCTCCTCCTCGCCGCCGCAGCAGGGATCCTCGGCTTCGTCGCCCTCGCCGGGCCGGCGATGCTGATGGCCGTCGTGCCCCTCCTCTCGCTCCTCCCGCCAGGCGTGCTCCTCCAATTCGCCACGGGCTTCGCCACCACCGGCCCGCTCCAGACCGGCGCGGGCCTCGCCGGCCTCCTCCTCGGCAGGATCGTCGTCGCCCACCCGGCGCTGGCGATGGGCGCAGCGGCCCTCGCCACGGTGAGCGGCTTCGCCTGGGAGCTGGCAGAGGTCGGCGCGAGCACGGTGATCGCCACCGGCGTCGACTTCGTCCTCGGCAGGGTGATCGGCCTCGCCGCCGGGATCGTCGCCTCCGCCGGCGCCTGCCGCCTCGGCATCCGCTGGGCCAAAGGGCTGGCGCTGCCCACGGTCGGTCTGGCAAGCAGGAGAAGAGCCGAGGAGCGCTGAACTCCTCGCGGAGGCGGCACATGAATCTCGAGCTGCAGGGGAAGCGGGCGATCGTCACCGGTGGTTCGCGGGGCATCGGCCTCGCCATCGCGAAGGCCCTGGCCGCCGAGGGCTGCAGCGTGGGGCTCGTCGCCCGCACCGAATCGCAGCTCGAGCAGGCCGCCGCGGCGATCCGCAAGCTCGGCTCCCACGTCGCCTGGGCCGCTGCCGACGTCACCGACGCCGCCGCCCACGACCAGGCTCTCGCCCACCTCGTGCACGAGCTCGGCGGCGGCGTGGAGATCGCCGTGGCCAACGCCGGCGCCTCCGCCCCCGGCGCCGCCCTCGAGGCGAGCGACGAGATCTGGCGCGGGCAGTGGGAGCTCAATTTCCTCTCCGCCGCGCGGCTGCTGCGTGGCTGCGCGCCGCACATGGAGCGGGCGGGCTACGGCTCCTGCATCGTCGTCTCGTCGATCTCGGCGTTCGAGGCCTTCGGCCGTCCCGCCTACGTCGCCGCCAAAGCCTCGCTCCACGGCCTCGTCAAGACGGCGGCGATGGAGGGCGCGAAGAAGGGGATCCGCGTCAACGCGGTGGCACCGGGCTCGATCCTCTTCCCGGGCGGGTCGTGGGACCGCCGCCGCACCGCGGAGCCCGAGCACTTCCGACAAGTGGAGGAGTCGATCCCCTTCGGCCGCCTCGGCACCGCCGAGGAGGTGGCCAACGTGGCCGCCTTCGTCGCCTCGCCGAAGGCCTCCTGGGTCTCCGGAGCGGTTCTGGTTGTCGACGGATGCCAGACGGTCGGCTTCTGAAAAAGGCTGCCTTCCCGCGGGCGTGGGGTAGCATTTCCGGATGACTCGCTACCAGGACAGGATCGACGCCGGCAGGCAGCTCGGCCGCCTCCTCGCGCCGCGGATCGACGGCCCCGTGATCGTCTTCGGTGTGCCGCGCGCCGGGGTGCAGGTCGCGGCGCCCGTCGCCGAATACCTCCACGCGCCGCTGATGCCGGTGCTCGTGCGCAAGGTCGGCCTGCCGGAGCAGCCGGACGTCGTGGTCGGCGCCATCGACGCCGACGGCTCGATGGTCTTCGCCCGCACCGGCCGCGACAGCGGCCTCCTCCCAGGCGAGACCGAGAGCATGGGCGAGGACGTGGCGATGCGCCTGCTGCGCTGGCGGCAATATTTCGGCACGCCCGATCCCGCCACCGTCCTCCAGGGACACGTGGCCGTGGTCGTCGACGACGCGGTGATCTCCGGCCTGACCACCGAGTCGGCGGTGGGCTTCCTCCAGCGCCGCGGCGCCAGCCGGATCGTGGTGGCGGTTCCCGCCGGGCTGGATGCGTCGCTGCAGCGCCTCGAGAAGCTCGGCGCCGAGGTGGTCTGTCCCCTGCGCGTGAAGACCGCCGCCGAGATCACCGCTGCCTACGACCATCTCCCCGAGGTGAGTGCGGAGGAGGTCGCCCACCTCCTCGCGAGGGGCGGCCCCTCGCGGCCGCAGGGCGTCGACGCCGAGCCGCTGGCGGAGCGGAGCGTAAGGCTGGTGGACGGCGCCGCCGTCTCCCACAAGGCGATCCTGCGCCTGCCCACCGGCATGGGCCCCAATCCCGCGGTGGTCCTCGCCGGCAGCGGCACCGAGCCCGGCACCAGCACCGGCGAGGTCCTCGCGGTGCGCCTCGCCGAGGCGGGGATCGCCTCGATCCGCCTCCACCTCGCCGGCGGCGCCGCCGCCGCCGCGGTGCTCGAGCTCGCCCTCGACGTGCTCTCCGCCAGGCCCGAGGTCGACGCCTTCCGACTCGGCCTCCTCGTTGCCGAGGAGGCTGCCGGCGCGGGCGTGGAGGTGGGCGAGCACGACCGCCGGGTGGCGGCGCTGGCGCTCCTCGATCCGCCGGGAGGGGTGGAGCCACCCGACCGCTGCCTGGTGGTGCAGGGGGGCGCCTTCGACCCCCGCGCGATCGATCGGATCGCCCGCTGGTTCGGCGACAGGCTCCGGCCGGCTTGAGGCTCAAAAAAAGCGCCGCCGCTCGCCGCGGAAGAGGGGATCCGGCGCGGCGGCGGCGGCGGGGTCGGGCACCCGCGTGGAATGTCCGACCCAAAGGTTTGCGGTTTCCGGCAGCCCCCCGGCTGCGCTGCTGCGTTCCCCCCCACGTGGTGCCGGATCCAGCCTCACCACGCCCGCCGGGAGATTGAGCAAGAGCTGCACCAACGCCCCCGTGCGGCCCGCGGCCCCGCCATACCGGGGACCGCAGCCGGTGCGGTCGCCTACGACGGAGGAAATGGGAACCCGGCTGGACCTGCTGGCCTCCCGGGCGCCTCACCTTCGCAGGCAGCGGCAAAATGAAAAACCCGCCATCCCGGCGGATGGCGGGTCGAGGGCCGAAGGGCGGGAAGGACGCCGTTACGCCTCCGCCATCGGCTGGTGGTGCGTCGCGCCGGCGACCTTCGGGTAGAAGGCCAGCCCCTCGCCCCTGGCGTCGGCGACGATGGTGTCGCCGGGGTGGAACTCGCCGCGGAGCAGCTTCATCGCCAGCTCGTCGAGGAGCAGCCGCTGCATCGCGCGCTTGAGCGGGCGCGCGCCGTAGGCGGGGTCGTAGCCCTCGCGGGCGATGACGTCCTTCGCCGCCTCGGTGACCTCGAGGGAGAGGTTCTTGTCGGCGAGCAGCTTGTCGAAGCGCCGGAGCTGGATGTCGACGATCTTCCGGAGCTGCGCCCGGGTGAGCGGGTGGAAGAGCACGATCTCGTCGATGCGGTTGAGGAACTCGGGCCGGAACTGCGCCCGCAGCGTGTCCATCACCTCCATCCGCACTGCGTCCGGGATCTCCGGCTCGTCGGAGCCGTTGCCCTCGGTGGCGGCGATCAGCCCCTCCTGGATCGCCTGCGACCCCACGTTCGAGGTCATGATGATCACCGCGTTGCGGAAGTCGACGACGCGCCCCTGGCCGTCGGTGAGGCGGCCGTCGTCGAGGATCTGGAGCAGCGCGTTGAAGACGTCGGCGTGGGCCTTCTCGATCTCGTCGAAGAGCACCACCGAGTAGGGCTTGCGCCGCACCGCCTCGGTGAGCTGCCCGCCCTCCTCGTAGCCGACGTAGCCCGGGGGCGCGCCGAAGAGGCGGGCCACGGTGTGCTTCTCCATGTACTCGGACATGTCGAGGCGGACCATCGCCGTCTCGTCGTCGAAGAGGAACTCCGCCAGCGCCTTGGCCAGCTCCGTCTTGCCTACGCCGGTGGGGCCGAGGAAGAGGAAGGAGCCGATGGGCCGGTTGGGATCCTGCAGCCCCGAGCGGGCGCGGCGCACCGCGTTCGAGACCGCCTGGATCGCCTGCTTCTGATCGATGACGCGATCGCCGATCCGCTCCTCCATGTGGACGAGCTTCTGCATCTCGCCCTCGAGGAGCCGGGAGACCGGGATGCCGGTCCACTTGCCCACCACGTGGGCGATGTCCTCGGCGCCGACCTCCTCGGCGAGCATCTTCTTGTCCCGCTGCAGCTCGGCGAGCTTCTGCGACGCGGCGTCCGCCTCCTTCTGCAGGCCGGGGATCACGCCGTAGCGGAGCTCGGCGGCGCGGTTGAGGTCGTTGACGCGCATCGCCTCCTCTTCGTCGGAGCGCGCCTCCTCGAGCTTCTCCTTCACCGCCCGGATCTTGTCGAGCTGCGCCTTCTCGTTCTCCCAATGGCTCTTCAGCCCCGAGAAGTTCTCGTTGAGCTGCGCCAGCTCCTCCTCGATCTTGCCGAGCCGATCGCGGGAGATCGGATCGCTCTCCTTCTTCAGCCCCTCGCGCTCGATCTCGAGCTGGAGGATCTGCCGCCGCACGTCGTCGAGCTCGGTGGGCATCGAGTCCATCTCGATGCGCAGGCGCGAGCCCGCCTCGTCGATGAGATCGATCGCCTTGTCGGGCAGGAAGCGGTCGGTGATGTAGCGGTTCGAGAGCGTCGCGGCCGAGACGATCGCGGCGTCGGTGATGCGCACGCCGTGGTGGGTCTCGTAGCGCTCTTTCAGGCCGCGGAGGATCGAGATGGTGTCCTCGACGGAGGGCTCGTCCACCAGCACCGGCTGGAAGCGCCGCTCGAGCGCCGCGTCCTTCTCGATGTGCTTGCGGTATTCGTCGATGGTGGTGGCGCCGATGCAGCGGAGCTCGCCACGGGCCAGCGCCGGCTTGAGCATGTTGCCGGCGTCCATCGCCCCTTCCGCCTTGCCGGCGCCGACCAGGGTGTGGAGCTCGTCGATGAAGAGGATGACGTCGCCCTCGCTCTTGGCGACCTCCTGCAGCACCGCCTTGAGCCGCTCCTCGAACTCGCCGCGGAACTTCGCGCCGGCGACCAGCGCGCCGAGATCGAGGGAGACGAGCCGCTTGCGCTTCAGCCCCTCGGGCACGTCGCCGTCGACCATGCGCCGGGCGAGCCCCTCGACGATGGCGGTCTTGCCGACGCCGGGGTCGCCGATGAGCACCGGGTTGTTCTTGGTGCGCCGGGAGAGGACCTGGATGGCGCGGCGGATCTCCTCGTCGCGGCCGATCACCGGATCGAGCTTGCCCTTGCGGGCGAGGTCGGTGAGGTCCTTGCCGTATTTCTCGAGGGAGCGGAACTGCGCCTCGGGGTTCTCCGAGGTGACGCGGGCCCCGCCGCGCAGATCCTTGACGGTGGCGAGCACCCGGTCGCGGGTGACGCCGACGCTCCTGAGCACGTCGCCGGCGCCGCGCTTCTCGTCGGCGAAGGAGGCGAGGACGTGCTCGGTGGAGGTGTATTCGTCGCCCAGCTTCTTCGCGATGTCCTCGGCGCGATCGAGCGCCTTGGCGAGGCGCTGGGCGAGATAGGTCTCGCCGCCCTGCACGGACGGGATCTTCTTGAGCTCGTCCTCGAGCCGCGACCGCAGGAGATCGAGGTTGGCCCCGATCTTCTGCAGCACGGGGGGGACGATCCCCTCGGGCTGATCGACGAGCGCGAGCAGGACGTGCTCCACGTCCACCTGCTGGTGGTCGCGGCGCCGTGCGATCGACTGCGCGTCCTGCAGCGCTTCCTGGGCCTTGAGCGTGAACTTGTCGAGCTTCATGGCCCGCAACGTAAAACAGCCCCGGGCCTTGGCAAGGCGCGCATCCCGGCCCGACGTGCAGCGCGATCAGCGTACCGCCGGCTCCGCTGCACCCGGTGCGAGGGGCTGCCGTGCGAGCCACAGCCAGGCGGGGAGGGCGAAGAGGGCGGCGAAGGCGAGGGTGACGAACTGGCAGGCTATCGCCGTCACCAGCGCGTCCTGCATCGGGACGCCCACCCAGACGAAGCCCGCCACCCAGCTCGCCTCCTGGGTCCCGAAGGAGCCGAAGGCCGCCACCGGGATCGCTGCGCCTGCCTGCGCCACGGCGCCGCCCTGGGCGAGATCGAGGACCGGGATCGAGACCCCGAAGGCCTGCAGCAGCGCGTCGAAGAGGAGCATCTGCCCGACGAAGATGGCGAGCGAGGTCGCAGCCACCCAGGCCGTCTGGCCTTTCCCGAGGGATTCGCCGTCCGCCACCGCCCCGCGGAGCTTGGCCAGGATCCTGCCCACGGCAGGGAAGCGATCGAGACGCAGCCGGCGCGAGAGCCACGCGGCCCCGTCGAGGCCCAGGCGGAGCCAGAGGCGGAAGGTCGCGAGCCCCAGGGCGAGGGCGGCGAGGGCAGCGAGGCTCGGCAGGAGCGGGGGCGCGCCTTCGCCGCCCCGGCGCAGCAGCAGGCCGAGGACCACCGCTGCCACCACCACGGCGAGATCGACGAGCCGCACCAGGACCACCGAGACGATCGAGCGCGCTGCGTCCTCGCCTGCGTGGCGGCGGAGGATCCAGGGGAGGCTGAGCTCGCCGAGGCGCAAGGGGGTGACGCGGTTCAAGAAGACCTGGATCGCGGTGGCCGCCGTGGTGAGCGGCCAGCGGGCGTGGCGGTTGAGCACCGCGTAGCGCACGCCGCGGACGAGGAGGACCAGCAGGGACCAGAGCGCGCCGAGGAGGAGCCAGCCCGCATCCGCCTGCCGGAACCGCGCCGCTGCCGCCGCGAGATCGAGCTGCGAGAGGAGCAGCCCGAGGAGCGCGCAGGAAACGAGGGTGGCGAGGATGGCTCTGGTTGTCTTGCTGATCCGCACGCGGTACCGCCGGGGGAGGAAGTGCCCCATTCATCTCACGTCCGGCAGGGAGCCGCCACGCGAGAACCGGCAACCGCGCAGGCCGGGTGGATATGCTGGGGCGAGGGTTGCTCCATGCGTTGTCTCGTCACCGGCGCCGCCGGTTTCATCGGATCCCACCTCGCCGAGCGCCTGGTCGCCGAGGGGCACCACGTGGTGGGGCTCGATTGCTTCACCGACTTCTACGCGCGCCCGACCAAGGAGGCGAACCTCGCCGCCCTCCGCTCGGAGCCGCGTTTCGAGCTCCTCGAGCGGGACCTCGCCACCGCGTCCCTCGACCTGCGCGGCGTCGACGCCGTCTTCCACGAGGCGGCGCAGGGCGGGGTGCGGCCGAGCTGGGGCCGGAGCTTCGCCGCCTATACGCAGAACAACGTGCTCGCCACCCAGCGGCTCCTCGAGGCGGCGAAGGAGGCAGGCGTTCGCCGGGTGATCAACGCCTCCTCCTCCTCGGTCTACGGCGCCACCGACGTGCTCCCCATGCACGAGGAGGCGAGGCCCGTGCCCCGTTCGCCCTACGGGGTGACCAAGCTGGCAGCCGAGCACCTGGCCGAGCTCTACCGGGCGAACTTCGGCCTTTCCACCGTCTCGCTGCGCTACTTCACCGTCTACGGCCCGCGGCAGCGCCCGGACATGGCGTTCCACCGCTTCGTCGAGGCGATGCTGGCTGGTGAGCCGCTCCCGCTCTTCGGCAGCAGCGAGCAGAGCCGCGACTTCACCTACGTGGCGGACGTGGTGGAGGCGAACGTGCGGGCCCTCGCCTCCGAGGCTGTCGGTGTCTTCAACATCGGCGGGGGCTCGCGGGTCTCCCTCGGCGAGGCCGCGGCGCTCCTCGCCGGCCTCGTCGGGGTGCCGCTGCAGCTGGACCGGCAGGGGGCGCAGGCAGGCGACGTGGCCCACACCTGGGCGGATTGCGGCAGGGCCTCTTCGCTGTTGGGCTATCGGCCGCGAACGGGGCTTCGGGACGGGCTGGCGGCGCAGGTGCGCTGGCAGCGGCAGAGGTGGGGCGGGACCGCTGCGAGTGTTTGACAGGGCAAGAAGCGCACCGCTACTGTCCGCGGCCGGGAGACTGATGAAACCCTCGTACTCTTTCGTGATTCCCTTCCTCAACGAGGAAGCGACCCTCGTCGATCTCTTCGAGCGCATCGCCGCCGCCGTGCGGCCGCTGCTACCCGCCGGTGGCAGCTTCGAGGTGCTCTTCATCGACGACGGGAGTACCGACGGATCGGCGCTGGTGGCGGAGCGCCTCGCGAAGTCCCAACCCGAGGTGAGCTTCATCCAGCTCCGCGGCAACTTCGGCAAGAGCGCCGCCCTCGCAGCCGGCTTCGAGCGCGCGCAGGGCGAGATCGTCTTCACCCTCGACGCCGATCTCCAGGACGACCCCAAGGAGATCCCCCGCTTCCTCGAGAAGCTGGCGGAGGGCTACGACGTCGTCTCCGGCTTCAAGGAGAAGCGCCACGATCCATGGCACAAGGTGCTGCCCTCGCGGATCTTCAACGCCATGGTCCGCAAGCTCACCGGCGTGCCGCTGCGCGACGTGAACTGCGGCTTCAAGGCCTACCGCGTCGACGTGGTGAAGAGCCTGCGCCTCTACGGCGAGATGCACCGCTTCGTGCCGGTGCTGGCGCAGTGGCGCCGCTTCCGCGTCGCGGAGATCGTCGTCGAGCACCACCCGCGCCGCTTCGGCGTGAGCAAATTCGGCGCCGGCCGCTTCTACCGCGGCCTGATGGATCTCATCACCGTCTTCTTCCTGCTCAAATACGACCGCAAGCCGATGCACTTCTTCGGCCTGCCCGGCGCCCTCGCCGTGCTCGCGGGCTTCGCCGTCTGTGCGTGGCTCTCGATCCTGTGGCTGCAGGGCGATTCGATCGGCACCCGGCCGCTGCTCTCCCTCGGCGTGCTCCTCATCGTGGTCGGCGTGCAGATCCTCGCGACCGGGCTCATCGCCGAGCTGGTGGTCCACCTCGGCAGCCGCCAGCAGGATCCCTTCGAGATCCGGCGGGTGGTGGCAGGCGCCGATGCGGATGCGCTGCCGGCGGTGCGGGAGGGCGCAGCTTGAATCCCGGCGCGGCCCCCAGCACCAACCTCCAGAAATACGAGAGCGGCAGCAGGATCCTGCAGCTGCTGATCCGCCGCTTCCACGGCAGGATCGGCGATCTGCTCCAGGGACTCTCCTTCGAGACCGTGCTCGACGTGGGCTGCGGCGAGGGCTTTCTCTCCCGCGTGCTCCTCGACCGCTTCCCCGGGATCCAGCTCACCGGCATCGATCTCTCCGCCACCGCGGTGGAGCACGCGCGCCTGCGCTGCCCCGAGGGCCGCTTCGAGGCGGCGCCGATCGAGTCGCTGGCCACGATGGCGAAACAATTCGACCTGGTCGTCTGCAGCGAGGTCCTCGAGCACCTCGAGGCGCCGGAAGAGGCGGTGCGCCTCCTCGCAGCGCGCAGCAGCGGCCACGCCCTGATCACCGTTCCCTGGGAGCCGTGGTTCCAGGCGGCCAACTTCGCGCGGGGCAAATACCTGCGCAGCTGGGGCAACCACCCCGAGCACATCCAGCATTGGAGCCGCGCCGGTCTGGTGCGTCTCCTCGAGCCGGCCTTCGTGCCGCTCCACACGGAGAGCCGCTTTCCGTGGAGCCTGTGCCTGGCCCGCCCGCGCAACGAGAGGTAAGCAGCGATGGAGACGTCGATCCCGCCCGAGGTCACGGCGGAAACGGCAGTCGCACCCGAGCCCGAGGCTTCGCCCTCGGAGGAGCGGAGCGTTGCACCTGCGTTGCCCGCCTGGTGGCGGCGCATCGGCGCTGCAGGCGTGCTCGCCTTTGCCTTCGTCTTCTTCGGCCACACGGTCTCCGGCCACAGGCCGATCGGCGACTGGCTCTTCTGGACCTACCTGCAGGCCTGGTCGCTCTCGCTCTTCTGGAGCCTCGCGTGCCTGAGCACCGGCTTCCTGCTGGTGCAGCGCCTCCTCGGCAACAGGCTTCCCTACCTCGAGCGGATCGCCTTCGCCTTTCCGACCGGCGTCTTCGCCTTCTTCGTGGCGATGTTCGTCCTTGGCCTCCTCGGCTGGTACGGACCGGCGCTCTTCGCGATCCTCCCCATCGCCATGCTCGCCGCCGGCGCCTTGCCCCTGTGGCGGACCACGCGGCGCTGGTGGGGCCACGTCTCCTTCCTGCGGGCCCGGCAGCCACCCACCTCGCCCTGGGTCTACGCGGGCTGGGCGCTCGCGCTCCTCGTCCTCGCGATGCTCTATTTCGTGGTGCTCACCCCCTCGAACATCGCGTTCGATTCGCGGTGGAAGCACCTCGCCATCGCCGAGCACTACGCGGCGCAGGGCTTCGTCGGCCCCTTCCTCGAGGGCTGGTACCCGGGCACCGCGCCCCACCTGCCGAGCTTCCTCTTCGCCTGGATCTTCCTCGTCGACCTCGGGCTCTTCGGGCAGCTCACCGCGGTCTCGCACCTCGAGTTCGTCACCTTCCTCTGGGCGCTGGTGGGGATCCCGGCGCTGGTGCGGCGCCTGGTGCCCGGCGCCGATCCGCGGCTGGTCTGGGTGGCGCGCTTCCTCTTCCCTGGCGTGCTCCTCTACGACTCCAACCTGAGCACCGGCACCGATCACATCGCCGCGATCTTCGCGATCCCGATCTTCCTGATGACGCTGCGGGCGTGGCGCCGCCTCGACGTGCGCTCGATCCTCGTCCTCGCGGTGATGCTCTCCGGCGCGATCCTCACCAAATACTCGTCGGCCTTCGCGCTCTTCGCCTTCCCGATCGTGGCGGTGGCGATCCGCACCGTCGTCCTCGGCGTGAAGTCGGCGCGGGGTACCCTGCCCGCCGGCACGGGACGCTGGAACTTCCTCGTCGGGCCGCTGGTCTGCCTGGTGGCTGGCCTCGTCCTCACCGCGCCCCATTGGCTGAAAAACTGGGTCTTCTACGGCAGCCCGCTCTACCCGTCGCTCAGCGACCGCTTCACGATGCATCCGTGGTCGCCCGACGCGGCGCAGATCTTCCGCTACGGCTACCTCGGCCAGATCTGGCGCCCCGAGACCAACTGGGACGGTCTTCTCGACTCGCTGAAGGTGCTGCTCACCTTCTCGATCGATCCCCACGACTGGGGCGAGTTCCACGGCAAGGTGCCGGTCTTCGGCTCGCTCTTCACCGTGGCGCTGCTCTGCATGCCCTTCGTGCGCAGCTCGAAGCGGCTGTGGGTCCTCTTCGGCTGCGTGCACCTCGGGATCTTCACCTGGTTCTGGGTCCACCACCAGGACCGCCACCTGCAGACGCTGATGCCGCTGATGGCGGCTGCCACCGCGGCGGTCTTCGTGGTGCTCTGGCGGATGGGGCGCCTCGTGCGCCTGGGCCTCGTGGCGATGATCGCCGCGCAGATCGTCTGGGGACTCGACGTCTACTTCTGGCCCACCCACAACATGGCGCGCACGCCGGTGAAGAACGCCGTCGATCTCGTCGCCTCGGGCTGGTCGAAGGAGCCCAAGCAGCGGCTCAAGACCTTCCAGCTCCAGGCCGAGGTGCGCCGCTCGCTGCCGAAGGACGCCAAGCTCCTCCTCCACGACATCCACGTCCACACCGGCATCGGCGTGCCGTCGGTCTCCGATCACCAGGGCTGGCAGGCGGGGATCAGCTACGGCCATCTCCATTCGCCCGGCGCGATCTGGGACAAGCTCAAGGAGATGGGGATCACCCACGTCCTCTATCCCTCGAGCCGCTCCCGGGCCTGGGACAGCCTCGCCGGCGACGTGGCGATCTTCGACTTCTTCGATCGGCACCTCGAGGACCGGCAGAAGATGCACGGCCACACCCTGGCCAGGCTGCCGGCGGAGCGGCCGGAGGGCGACGGACCGCAGCTCGTCTTCGTGCAGAGCTGCGGCAAGCGGTGGAAGTCGGGGCAGTACCGCTTCGAGGATCTGCGGGTGCCGGCCTTCGGCCCGCGGCTGGCCTCGTGGCCGAAGCCGCTCGTCGCGGCGGATGAAGCAGCGGAGCGCCGCGCGCTCATCGCCAGCTCCGACTTCCTGCTGGTGCAGAAGGGCTGCGACGAGCCCACGCCGCAGGATCGGCCGGGCTTCCGGCAGGTGGCGACCCGCAAGCGCTACGAGCGGATCCCGCAGGCCTACGAGGCCCAGGGTGAGACGTGGAGCATCTGGCGGCGTACCCGTCCCGCTCCCGCTGCGGCAAAGCTCGGCGGGGCACGGGGTGGGAGCCTGGCGCCGGCACGGCGTGCTTTCGGCCCGGGGGCGATCGAGTTGCCGGTGCCGGGCAGGCCCGCGCCGGCGCTGCGGCTGGAGAAGCCGGCGCCAGGCGCGGCGAAGTAGCGCCGGGGGGCGGCTGCGCCTACGAGCGCGCCGCCTCGATGAAGCGCAGCCGCAGGTCGTAGATCAGCGCGCCGAGGAAGCGCTCTTCCTCCGCGGTGAGGTTCCCCTTCGTCTTCTGCTGGAGCAGCGCGAGCAGATCGATCGTCTCCTTCGCCAGCGCGAGCTCCTTGCGGACCTCTCCCGTCTCGGGATGCGGCGCATCGCCGAGGTGCATCAGCGCCGAGGAGCCGAGCGAGAAGACGAAGGTGGTGAAGTCGATGGGCCTGCCGGGCTGCGGGGCGCCCACCGGCTCGGCCTCGGGGTCGGGACCGCTCGGCCCGCCGCGGATTGCGTCGGCGGCGGTGCTGGCGGCGCCGGGGGGCGGCGTGCCTTCCGGCGCCGGCTCCTCGTGGAAGCGACGGCGATCGCTGACGACGAAGCCCTTGTCCTCTTCGCGCTCGGCCATGGCCTGCCCCTCCTGGTGCTGCTCGTCGTTCAGCGACCCTGGATCACGCCGGTCTCGAGCTCGGTCTTGATCGTCTCGGACTGATCGGCGACGTCGGGGAGAGACTCGAGGTGCTTGTCCCACGCTTCCTGGGTGAGCTCGCCCTTGCGGATGTGGCGCTCGGCGAGGCGGCGGTCGAGCTTGTTCAGGTCGATCTTGGTGGCCATCGGTGGCTCCTTTGCTGCGGGGCACGCGCCTGCGGGTTCTAAGGGCAGGGGCGCCGAAAGAAGGCACCATTAGGGCAGCACGTCACCCCTGTCAATGCCCAAGCTTTTGGAATCCTTGCGGGAACGGGGGTCTCCCGGTAGCTTCCCGCCCGTGCGTCTCCACGGTCTCTACGCCCTCGCCGATCCCGCCCTGCGTCCCGACCTGCCGCTGCCCGATCTCTGCGCCCGCCTCGCCAGCGGCGGCGCGGCGGTGGTGCAGATCCGGTGGAAGGGGGCGCCGGCCCGCGACCTCCTCGCCGCAGCCCGTGCGGCGCTTCCCCTCGTCCACGCCGCAGGCGCGGCGCTGGTCGTGAACGACCGCCCCGACGTGGCGCTCCTCGCCGGCGCGGACGGCGTGCACGTCGGCGCCGAGGACCTGCCCGTGGCGGAGGTGCGCAAGCTGGTCGGCGATCGCCTCGCGATCGGCGCCACGGTGCGGGATCTCGAAGGGGCCCGGGCCGCCGCGGCAGCAGGCGCGGACCACGTGGGATTCGGGCCGATCTACGCCACCGGCACCAAGGTGGTGGATGCGGCGCCCCGCGGGCTCGAGGTGCTGCGGGTGGTGGCAGCCGAGTCGCCGGTGCCGGTGGTGGCGATCGCGGGGATCGAGCTGGCGAACATCGCCGCCGTCGGCGCCTGCGGGCCCGCCGCAGCCGCCGTCTGCTCCGCAGCGATCCGCGCGCCCGACGTCGAGGCAGCGACGCGGGCGCTGGCAGAAGCCTTCGCCGCCGGCGCCCGCCTGGCGGGCAGGCCCTAGCTGCTGGCGCGGGGCGATTGCCGGCGGCAAGATGCGCCCCCATGCGCCCGGTGATCCTCGTCACGCCCGACTACGAAGAAGAGCGGTATTTCCTCAAGCGCGCCTACGCCGACGCGGTGGCTGCTGCAGGGGGGCTGCCAGTGGTGGTGCCCTACGCTGCGGACGTCGAGGCGCTGCTCGGGATCGCCGGTGGCGTGGTGGTCACCGGCGGCGCCTTCGACATCGCGCCCGAGAGCTACGGCGAGGCGCGCCGCGACGGCTGCGGCCCGCAGAAGGACGAGCGCACCCGCTTCGAGTGGGCGCTGCTCGAGGGGGCCCTCTCCCGCGGCCTGCCGCTCCTCGGGATCTGCGGCGGCATGCAGCTCCTCAACGTGGTGCGCGGTGGCTCCCTCTTCCAGGACATCGGCGCCGAGATCGCGGGCGCAGGCCCCCACGAGCAGAAGACGCCGCGCCACGAGCTCGCCCATCCGATCCGCACCGCCGCAGGCTCGCGTCTGGCGCGCCTCGTCGCCGCCGGCGGTCCCGCAGCGGTGAACACCACCCACCACCAGGCGGTGAAAGCCGTGGGGCAGGGGCTCGCCGCCACCGTGTGGGCGGAGGATGGCGTGATCGAGGCGATCGAGGATCCGGCGGCGCGTTATCTCGTCGGCGTGCAGTGGCACCCCGAGCTCCTCGGCGAGACCGCGCCCTGGAACCGCGCGCTCTTCGCCGAGCTGGTGGACGCGGCGCGATGACGCCCGCGGTGCTGGTCGTGGCGGGGCTCGATCCTTCCGGCGGCGCGGGGCTCCTCGCCGACGTGGAGGCGATCCGCGCAGCAGGCGCGCGGCCCCTGGCCTGCGCCAGCGCGATCACGGTGCAGACCATGAGCGCCGTGCGCAGCAGCCACCCGCTCCCGGTGGAGCAGGTGGTGGCGCAGGTGGAGGCCCTCGCCGAGGAGGAGGGGCCGATCGGCGCGGTGAAGCTCGGGATGCTCGGCAGCGCCGCGGTGGCCCGGGCCCTCGCGGCGCTCCGCGACCATCCAGGCCTGCGCGATGCCGCCTGGGTGATCGATCCGGTGATCCGCTCCTCCTCCGGCGCAGCCCTCGTCGACGGGGGCGCCGCTGCCTATGGGCCGCTCCTTGCCGCGGCGACGGTGCTCACGCCCAACCTCGCCGAGGTGGCGGCGCTCGCAGGGGTGGTGGAGCCGGAGGGCGTGGAGGCGATGGAGGCAGCCGGCAGGCGGCTCCTCGCCAGCGGTGCCGCCTCGGTGTTGGTGAAGGGTGGCCACCTCGAGGGGGCGCCGGTGGATCTTCTCGTCGAGCCCGGCGGGTCCCGCGCCTTCATCGGCGTGCGCCGCCCCGGCACGAAGCGCGGCACCGGCTGCAGGCTCGCCTCCCATCTGGCGGGGCGGCTCGCAGCAGGGGTGGGGCGAGAGGAGGCTGCCGCGGAGGCGAAGGGGTACGTCTTCGCCTACCTCGGCGCCACAGACGAGAGATTGCTACCGGGTGCCCATCCCCCTAGAATGGCCCCGAGATGAAAATTCTGGAGGTAGCGATGCGGTCGGCGGCTCTTGGCCTGCTCGGGCTCGCGATGGGTGGCGCCGGACTGGCCTGCCAGTCGTACAACATGGAAGGGGTCGACCCGCAGACGGTGGTCGCGGTGGAGACCTCGGGAACCTTTACCGCCGGCAAGGCGCCGGCGCTGCTCATCGTGCAGGACCGCTCCGGCTCGATGGAGATCTGCTTCGGCGGCAGCGGTGGCGGCGGCAACGGCCTGCGCTGCGACGGCGACGGTGACGGCCGGGTCGACACCGACGGCAGCTCCCGCATGCACGTCTCGCAGCGGGTGATGACCAACGCGGTGGGCACCCACGGCGGCGACGTCTACTTCGGCCTGATGCTCTACGGCGTGGAGGGCGATCCGGCCTGCGGCGATCCGCAGGTGGTCTCCGCGCCCGGTGGCAACACCACCGACACGGTGGTGAACGCCTACGAGGGCAACGGCGCGATCACCGATCCCGCCGGCGGCACGCCGACGACCAAGGCGCTCGAGGCCGCGCTGGAGCTGCTGGTGGATCCGACCACCGGCCAGCCGAAGATGGCCGAGCGCGACAACTACGTGGTGCTCGTCACCGACGGCCTGATGAACTGCAACATCGAGCACGCGATGCCCTGCATCTGCGCGCAGGAGTCGGGTTGCCCCGAGGCGGACGGCGGCGGCGTCGCCGGCATCGGCGAGGAGGGCAGCTTCATCGACGGCCGCTTCTGCCTCGACGACGACGAGTCGATCGACGCGGTGCTCGCCCTGCGGCAGGCCGGGGTGAAGACCTTCGTGATCGGCCTCGGCGAGTCCTTCACCGGGAGCCCCAGCGACCTCGGCGTGATCAGCTTGAACGCGCTGGCGGAGGCAGGCGGCGCTGCCCGCGAAGGTGGGAGCGAGAAGTTCTACTCCGCCGCCAACGAGCAGGATCTCGCCGCAGCGATCACCGACATCATCAACAAGATCGACGTCCCCTGCGAGTACGAGCTCGACGGGCCGGTCTGCGACGGGCGCCTCGTCAACATCACCCTCGAGATCGACGGCGAGCAGGTCCCCGCCGTCTGCGGCGAGGGCGAGAACACCTGGCAGTTCAAGGAGCGCGAGAACGGCTCCCTCGATCCCCAGCGGATCACCTTCTCGCAGGATCTCTGCCAGCGCTTCGGCAGCGCCGACCAGGTCAACATCTCGATCAAGGGGATCGAGAGCGGCTGCGAGTACGGAGACGACGGCAGGGTGATCGGCCCCGCCTGCGATCTTCGCACCCTCGACTGAGGCCGCCGGCCGGAGCGCACGCCGAACGAAGAGCCGCCCCCAGGGGCGGCTCTTTTCGTTCGGCGGGCGTCCATAGACGATGGCGCGACGGCCCGGAGCCGCCGCGCCACCCGGGACGAAGCTGCCGGCGGCGACGCTGCCGCCGCCAGGCGGGGCTCCGTTATTCGTTCAGCTCGCGCTCGACGGGCTGCTCGATGTTCTCGTTCCAGCTCTCCTCGGTCTGCTGGAGGGTCTCGTCGCCCTCTTCGCGGAGGGTGCTGTCCTCCTCCTCCTCGCCGAAGCCGGTGCGCTCTTCGCTACCGGGCTCCACCGGCTCGAGGCCGAGGTTCTCCTCCTGCTCCATGCCCATGCTCGGCTCTTCGCGCTCGGCCTCGTTCTCCTGGCAGGCCGCCAGCGAGAGGCCGGCCACAGCGACAACCATCGAAGTAAGAATCCGGAACTTCATCGTGCTCCCTCCTTCGGTGACCAGCGCCACCTGGAGAAAGCTTGAACACGGCTTCCGGTCGGGGGGAGGGGGGCGGGAGAAACGCCCGGATTCCGATGGGTTGTAGGACGATGGCCTGCTTGTCTGTTTGGTGTGTCGGCAGGCAAAAAAGCGCGTTCGCAGCAGCCGGCCATATCGCTTTCGGCCGGCGCGCGCGCGGGGTGTGGAGCGGGAGCGCCCGACGTCAGGCCGCAGGCGCCGGGGCGTCGTCGTCTTCCATCGCCGCGTTCTCGAAGCGGGTGAACTCCGACATGAAGATCATGTCGAAGGAACCGATGCCGCCGTTTCGCTGCTTGGCGATCACCAGCTCCACCGGGATCGGCCCGCCCGGACCGTTGGGCACCGCGTCGGGCTCGCGGTGGATGAACATCACGCAGTCGGCGTCCTGCTCGATCGAGCCGGACTCGCGGAGGTCCGAGAGCTGCGGCTTGCGCTTGTTCTTCTCCACGTCGCGGGAGAGCTGGGAGAGCGCGAGGATCGGAAGGCTGAGCTCCTTGGAGAGGCTCTTCAGACCACGGGAGATCTCGGCGATCTCGAGCTGGCGGCTCTCGGCGGAGCGGGAGCTCATCAGCTGGAGGTAGTCGATGACGATGAAGCCGAGGTTCGGATCCATCTGCTTGAGCCGCCGCGCCTTCGACCGCAGCTCCATGATGGTGAGCGAGCTCGAGTCGTCGACGTAGATCGGCGCCTCCCAGAGCGACGCCGCGTGCTGGACGATCAGCTCCATGTCGTATTGGGAGAGCTTGCCGCTCTTGAGCTTGCCCTGGCTGATCCGCGCCTCGGAGCAGAGCATACGGAAGGCGAGCTGGTTGGCGGGCATTTCGAGATTGAAGACCGCCACCGAGCGCCGCGGCTCTGCGCGCGACGCAGCGTGGATGGCGATGTTCATCGCCAGCGACGTCTTTCCCACGCCGGGGCGGGCGGCGAGGATGAAGAGCTCGCCCGGATGGAAGCCGGTGGTGCGCTTGTCGAGCTGGTAGATGCCGGTGGGCATGCCGGTCACCTGGCCCTGGCTCTCGCGCATCTTGTTGACGAGCTCGAGCGCGCCCTTGAGCACCACGTCGAGGCGCTGGGGCTCGCCCTTACGGCCCTTGTCGGTCACCGAGAAGATCAGCTTCTCCGCCGAGTCGCAGACCAGCGCGGTGTCGGAGCCCGCCTCGGTGGAGAGCTCGGCGATCTCCTCCGCCGCAGCAGCCAGCTTCCGGCGCAGCGCCTTGTCCGCGACGATGTCGACGTAGGAGGCGGTGTTCGCCGCGGAGAGCGACGACTCCTCGATCACCCGGATCCGCTCGAGGATCGCGGCGTCGAGATCCCCCGCCTCGGAGAGCTTCGCCTTCAGCGTGACGGTATCGATCGACGTCTTGTCGCCGATGCCGCACATCGCCCGGTAGATCTTCTGGTTGTGCGGGTCGTAGAAGTTCTCGGGCTCGAGCCGCGCCTCGATGTCCGAGACCTTCCTCGGATCGATGAGCAGCGCGCCCAGCAGCGCCCGCTCCGCCTCCAGATCGTGGAGGCTCGTGGTCTTCTTCGGCTCACCCGACCGCTTCTCGCCGCGCTTCTGCATAGGCGCGCAATCTACCCGATATCGCTGCGGGGCGGCACCCGTCGATGGAGGCAGGAACGACGCGAGCCGGCCCCGGAGAGCCGGCTCGCGCCGATGCGTCGATGCGGAGGAGGACTACTCCTCGGCGACGACGTGCACCTTGATGGTCTGGGTGACCTCGGGGTGCAGCCGGACCGGCACCTCGAAGGTGCCGATCGTGCGGATCGGCTCCTCGAGCTGGATCTGGCGGCGCTCGACGCCGAGGTTCATCGGCTCGAGCTGCTCGGCGATGTCGATCGCGGTGACCGAACCGAAGAGCTTCTCCTGCTCACCGACGCGGCGGCGGATCGTGATCTCCACCTGGCCGAGGCGCTTGGCCATCTCGGTGGCGCCGGCCTTACGCTTGGCCAGCGCAGCGAGAGCGACCTGCTTCTCGTGCTCGATCCGGCGGACGTTGCCCGAGGTGGCGAGCACGGCCTTGCCGTTGGGGATCAGGAAGTTGCGGCCGTAGCCGGGCCGGACCTCGACAACGTCGCCGACGCTGCCGAGGTTGGAGACCTCCTCACGCAGAATGACCTTCATGGGATTCTCCTATGACCTCAGGCCTGGACCACGGTGTAGGGCAGCAGGGCGAGCTGGCGGCCACGCTTGATGGCGCTGGCCACCTGGCGCTGGTGCGGCGCACAGTTGCCGCTGATGCGACGGGGGATGATCTTGCCACGCTCGGTGAGGAAGAGCTTGAGCGTGCCGGCGTCCTTGTAGTCGATCGTTGCGGTCTTGTCGGCGCAGAACCGGCAGACCTTGCGGCGACCGAAGCCCCGGCGACCACCGCCGAAACCACCGCCACCACCGCCACCACCACGACCGCCGCGGCCGCCGTCACGATCCCGGTCACCACCGCGATCGCGATCGCCGCCACCAAAACCCGGACGATCGCCGCCCGGAGCGTTCTCACGAATTGCCATTGTGATCTCCTTCTCGGATCACGGTGCCCTCGGCACCGGAGGACGTGGACCCGAGCCACGCCCGAAGGGTTAGTCGTTCTGCTCGTCCGTCTCGTCCGAGCTTTCCTCGTCGCGCTCGCCACCGCGCTCGCCGCGGTCCCCGCGATCACCGCGGTCGCCACGATCGCCGCGGTCACGGCCGTAGCCGCCCTCGCGACCGTAGCCACCCTCGCGACCGTAGCCACCCTCGCGGCCACCGAACTCACGGCCCTCCTCGCGGGGAGCCTCCTCGCGATCGCCCTCGAGGACGACGTCCTCCTCGGTCGGGCGGGTCTCGGGGAGAACGGCGTCGGAGAGCTTGATCGTCTGGAACTTGAGGACTTCCTCGAGGTTCCGGAGATTGCGCTCCAGCTCGGCGACGGCGCGACCCATGCCGAGGTAGTTCACGTGGACGAAGATCGCCCGGGCCTGCTTGTTGCCGACCAGGAACGCGGTCTTCTTCTTGCCCCACGTGGTGAACTTGATGACCCGACCGGCCTCACGCTCCACGATGCCGCGGACGCGCTCCTTGATCTTGTCGAGCTGCTCGGTGGTCAGGTCCTGCTTGAGCAGGTAGATGGTCTCGTACTCGCGGAGCGTGTTCGCGCCGGGAGCGACCTTGGCTGCTGCCTCTGCCATGTGCTTCCTCCTGGGCTTGCCACGGGCACTGTGCCCGTAGCGAGGAATGGCTCGTTGTGTCCCGCCAACCGGGGACCGCGGAAGCCGCCGCGGCCAAGCGTACCTCAGGTGCGCTTGTTGAACTCGTTCATGCATTTGATCGGGTCGTTCTTGAGAACGCAGCGGATCGCGTCCGCCGCCCGACCGAGGACGAAGGGCAATTCCTCGTTTTCCTTCTTGTCGAAGGAACCGAGCACGTGCCCGACGACCTCCTTCTTCCCACCAGGCCGCCCGATCCCCACCCGGATCCGGACGAAGTCCGGGGAGCCGAGGTGGCTGATCAGGCTCTTGATCCCGTTGTGCCCGCCGGCCCCGCCACCGACCTTGATCTGGACGCGACCGTACTCGAGGTCCAGCTCGTCCTGCACCACGACCACGTCGCGGGGCTCGATCTTGTAGAACCTCGCGGCGGGGCCGACGGCCTCGCCGGAGAGGTTCATGTAGGTCTGCGGCTTGATCAGCAGGGTGCGCACCCCGTCGATCTCGCCCTCACCCAGCTCGGCGCCGAACTTTTTCCGGTCGACCGAGGCGCGGGCGAGGCTGGCGATCTCGTCGAGGACGAGCCACCCGATGTTGTGCCGGGTGCGCTCGTATTCCTTGCCGGGATTGCCGAGACCAACGAGGAGCTTCACGGAGGATCAGCCTACTTCTTGCCCTTGGGCGCGGCGGCCTCGGCAGCGGCGGCCGGGGTCTCCTCGGCCTCGGGCACCGAGATGGTCGCCACGGTGAAGTTGGTGAGGAAGCGGAACTTCACGCCCTCGGGGGCCTTGAGGTCGGCCACGTGGAGCGCGGCGCCGGCCTTCATCGTGGTGACGTCCTGCACGATCTTCTCGGGGATCGCGTTGGGGAGGCACACCACGTCCAGCTCGCGGCGGAGCTGGGTGAGGATGCCGCCGGCGTGGACGCCCTCGGCGCGGCCCTCGAGCGAGAGCGGGACCGGAACGATCACGGTCTCGTCGAGCTTCACCTCGTAGAAGTCGGCGTGGAGAACCTCGCGGCTGACCGGATCCTGCTGGTAGTCCTTGAGGAGCGCCATCCGCTCGCCGCCCTTGTCGAGCTGGAGGGTGAGGATGGTGTTCATCCGGTGCGGGGTCTGGATCGCCTGGCGGAGCGCCTTGGGATCCACCGCGATGTTGAGCGGGGCCTCGGAGTGGGGGCCGTACACGACCGCGGGGATGAGCTTCTGGGCCCGAAGGCGGTGGGCCACGCCCTTGCCCGTCTTCTCGCGGACCTGGGCTGCGAGCGTCGTCTGATCCATCGACATTGGCTGCTTCCTTGGCGTTTCATGCGGCCGCTTGGGTAAGCCGCGGAGATTTTCGCTGGAACGGCCGAGCCACCCGGGAGTCATCCCGAGGCCGGACGAAAGCCGCGCGATCTAACACACGCGCGGCCGGCGCCGCAACTCCCGTCCGCTTCAGAGGAAAAGCGACGAGAGGGAGTCGGCGGAGTGGATGCGGCGGATCGCCTCGCCGAAGAGCTTGGCGACGGAGAGCGCCTTGATCTTCGGGCAGGCCTGCGCCGCCTCGCTCAAGGGGATGGTGTCGGCCACCACCACCTCGTCGATCACCGAGTCGGTGAGACGCTGGATCGCCGGGCCCGAGAAGACCGGGTGGACGGCGTAGGCGGAGACGCGGGTGGCGCCCTTCTCGACCAGCGCCGCTGCGGCGTTCGCCAGGGTGCCGGCGGTGTCGATCATGTCGTCGAGGAGGATGGCGTGCTTGCCGCTGACGTCACCGATGAGGTTCATCACCTCGGCGACGTTGGCCTTGGCGCGGCGCTTGTCGACGATGGCGAGGGTGCAGCCGAGGCGCTTGGAGTAGGCGCGGGCGCGCTCGACGCCGCCGGCGTCGGGCGAGACGATCACCACGTCGTCCGGGTTCTCGACCTTCTTCTTCATGTGCTCGACGAGCACCGGCGCCGCGTAGAGGTGATCGAAGGGGATGTTGAAGAAGCCCTGGATCTGGCCGGCGTGCATGTCCATGGAGAGGACGCGGTCGGCACCGGCCGAGGTGATCAGGTCGGCGACCAGCTTGGCGGTGATCGGGGTGCGCGGGGCCACCTTCCGATCCTGCCGGGCGTAGCCGTAGTAGGGGATCACCGCGGTGATGGAGCCGGCGGACGCGCGCTTGAGCGCGTCGATCATCACCAGCAGCTCCATCAGATGATCGTTGGTGGGCCTCGAAGTCGACTGCACCAGGAAGCAGTCGATGCCACGGGCGTTCTCCCCGATCTCGACGTTGATCTCGCCGTCGGAGAAGCGGGAAACCTCGGCCCGCGAGAGCGGGCGCTGCAGGTACGCGCAGATGTCCCGCGCGAGCTGCGGATTCGAGTTGCCCGAGAAGACCTTGAAATCGCGACTCATCTCGCAAGCTCCCCGCCGCCGAAAATGCAACGCTGGCGGCAATTCCCCCGACGTGGCCCTCGTCGGCGCCGCCTTATAGGCGACACTCCGGTGCCACGCAACCCGGCAGATCGGGAGGGAGAGCCCGTGACGAGATCACGAACTCCTGCTTGCGATTCGATCGATTGATCAGAGGTCGTGCGACCCGGCAGCCACGCGGAGGGGTTCGCCCTCGGAGCGGCCCAGCTCGCGCTCGTACTCCTCGAGGATCATCTGTTCCATCCGCTCGCGGGTCTCGCTGTTGAGCGGGTGGGCGATGTCCTTGAAGGAGCCGTCTTTTCGCCGTTTCGCCGGCATCGCGATGAAGAGACCCGTATTTCCGTGGATCACCTTGAGGTCGCGAACGACGAAGCAGTTGTCGAGCGTGATGGTGACGTAGGCCTTGAGCTTGTCTTCGTTGACCGGGAAGACCCGGACCTCGGTGATCTCCATCCCCTCATCCCCCGTGAGGCGGCAGGTACGCGCCAGCAGACCGCTCAAGTCTCCGCCAGGCCGGGCGCCGCCTGCAACGTCTCGGCAGTGAAAAGGGCTTCGCCCGGCAGCAACCGAATCGATTTCGAACAAATCTCCCGATCCGAGGGGCGGCCGAAGAGGCCGAAGACGCAGGAGCCGCTCCCGGACATGAGGGCAGCTGGAGCCCCTGCGGCGAGGAGTCGGGCCTTGATCCCGGCAATCGGGTGGAGGCTGGCCACCGGCGCCTCGAGGTCGTTGCGCAGCAGACGCACCAGCGCCGCCGCATCCGGGATCGAGGCGGGGATCGGCTTCTCCCGCCCCGCCGGGAGGCGGCCCTCCCCGCGCATCGAGGCGAGCGCCCGGTAGGCCTCCGCCGCGGAGACGCCGAAGGGCGGCTTGATCACCAGCAGGTAGAGGGGCGGGAGCTGCGGCGCCGGCGCGAGGAGCTCGCCCCTGCCACGGGCGATCGCGGGCTCGCAGCGGAGGAAGAAGGGGACGTCGCTGCCCACGTCGAGGGCAGCTGCCTGGATTCGCACGTCGGCGACGGGGAGCTGGTGGTGGCGGGCGAGGCAGCGCAGCACCGCCGCAGCGTCGGAGGAGCCGCCGCCGAGGCCCGCCGCCACCGGCACCTGCTTGTGGAGGGTGACCTGCACGGAGGTCTCGAGGCCGGTCCGGGCGGCGAAGGCCCGGGCCGCCTTCGCGCAGAGGTTGCCGTCCCCCTCGAGCTCGGGGTGTCCCGGGACCGCCACCGCGATCCCGTCGCCGCCGACGGCCACCTCGAGCCTGTCGGCGAGGGTGATGGGGGCGAAGAGCGAGGCGATCTCGTGGAAGCCGTCGCTGCGGCGGGCGAGGACGTCGAGGGTGAGGTTGACCTTGGCGGGAGCGATGACTTCGTAGCGGCGCACGGCGGCAGCGTTGCCGGTCGCGACCCCTTCCGCAAGTGATTTCCCGCGCTTGGGCGAGCGGCTTGACGACCGCGTCCCCGGCACGGATAACCCGCCGCCATCTCGACCACCGGGGAGGATCGAATGCACCACGTACCGCGCGACACCGGCTGGATCGAGGTGATCTGCGGCCCGATGTTCTCGGGGAAGACCGAGGAGCTGATCCGCCGCCTCAAGCGGGCGCAGATCGCCCGGCAGCGGGTGCAGGTCTTCAAGCCCGGGATCGACGACCGCTACGCAGCGGGCAGCATCGTCAGCCACAGCGCCCAGCAGCTCGCGTCCCAGTCGATCAGCCGGGCCGAGCAGGTCCTCGCGATGGTCCATCCCGAGACCGAGGTGGTGGGGATCGACGAGGTGCAGTTCCTCGAGGGCGACGTGGTCGGGGTCTGCGAGACCCTCGCCGACGCAGGCTGCCGGGTGGTGGTGGCGGGCCTCGACCAGGATTACACCGGCAAGCCCTTCGAGCCGATGCCGGTGCTGCTGGCGCTGGCCGAGTACATCACCAAGCAGCTGGCGATCTGCGTGCGCTGCGGAAACCCGGCGGGCCGCTCCCAGCGGCTGGTGGCCGAGGGCACCCGGGTGGTGGTCGGGGCCGCCGAGTCCTACGAGGCCCGCTGCCGCTCGTGCCACAGCCAGCCGGTGGAGCAGCTCAGCCTGCCCGGCACCCGCCGCGCCTGACTTTCAGCCCGGCGACTCCCACCCCCCGGACGGCTCCAATCCGCCGGGTGGGCCCCGGGGCGACCCCTCCTTAGCGTCTGCCGTTGCATTCCATTCCAACCGGGCCCACGGGGCCCGACGAGGAGGAGCGATGGCATCGCAGCGGCGGATGCGCCAGGCGGCGTTCGCAGGGGTGGGGGTCTTCCTCCTGGCGGGAGCGGCGGTCTTCGCCGCCTCGCCCAGCCACGGCCAGACCCCCCGGACCAAGACGCAGTCGGAGGTGCCGGTCCGGGGAAAGACCAGCTACGCGCCGGTGGCCCTCGAGGAATCCTTCCAGGAGATCTACGAGCGGGGCCGGAAGGCGAAGCCGAAGGAGATGAAGGAGCAGCAGGACCTGCTCCGGGCGCGCTACGACCTCTCCGACCGACCGGTCGCCGGGGTGACGATGTCCCGGGGCAAGCCGGTGCAGGGCGGGGTCCGGGTCAAGCTGCCGCAGGGCGTCACCTGGGATCAGCTCGCCTCGATGACCCCGGAGGAGATCAAGCGCCGCGGCGTCTTCCCGCAGGGCTTCCTCCCGCTGCCCCATGCCTTCCACGAGGAGGGCGGCATGGTCTTCCCGGCGCACCACATCGAGGAGGTGCTCGAGCAGGAGCAACGGAACCTCGAGCGCTTCGACGTCGAATTCGACATCCCCACCCACTTCCTCCCCGAATTCCCGCCGCCGATCTTCCTGACCACCCGGCCGGATCTCGGCGACGTCTCCCAGGGCAAGGTGGTCACCACCCAGAACTTCTTCGAGCTCTTCAACGGCGTGCTCAACCCCAAGCAGCTCGAGGGCGTGCGCCTGCTCGTCTCGCAGTTCCCGCAGCAGCAATTCAACCTGACCAACGACCGGCGCAGCGAGAAGCCGAGCCTGGGCGTCACCTGCTTCGACTGCCACACCAACGGCCACACCAACGCCGCCTTCCACCTCGTCGGCGACATCCGGCCCACGCCCTTCCGGCGCCGGATCGACACGCCTTCTCTGCGCGGCGTGAACCAGCAGCGGCTCTTCGGCTCGCAGCGCGCCCTGCGCACGGTGGAGGACTTCACCGAGTTCGAGCAGCGCGCCGCCTACTTCGACGGCGACATCGTCATCGCGCAGAAAAAGGGGGTGAACTTCCTCGAGCGCGGCAGCGAGGTCCACGCCATGGCGGAGTTCCAGGAGATCCTCGACTTCCCGCCGGCGCCGAAGCTCGACCCCTTCATGCGGCTCATCCCGGCGAAGGCCACCGACGCCGAGAAGCGGGGCGAGCAGATCTTCTACGGCAAGGGCCGCTGCGCCGAATGCCACCCGCCGCCGATCTTCAGCGACAATTTCATGCACGACCTGCAGACCGGCCGCTTCTTCGAGCCGAAGCTGATCAACGGCCGGATGGCGGTGATGGACGGGGCGATCAAGACCTTCCCCCTGCGCGGGATCAAGGACAGCCCGCCCTATCTCCACGACGGGCGGCTCCTCACCCTCGACGACACGGTGGAGTTCTTCAACGTCGTCCTCGCCCTGCAGCTCGCCGAGAACGAGAAGAAGGACCTCGTCGCCTTCCTCTACACGCTCTGAACGGCTCCCGGCGGCGGCAGGGGCACCTGCCGCCGCATGGGGGGAATCGGCGGCCCGGCTGCTTGCAGCACGGCTGCCTGCGGTGTGCTAAGACGCGCTCCATGCGCGACCACGCCTACGACGCGGTCTCCTTCCGGCTCTCCGAGATGGAGCACCGCTACGGCCCCAACGTCCACATCCTCGCCAACCCCTTCCTGCTCTCCCAGCTGGCGGTGCTCTCGGCGAAGACGACGCAGCAGCCGGCGATCAACCAGCTGGTGGCGCGCCTCTACGCGGACCTGGTCACCACGGTGATCAACGCGGAGTTTCCGCGGAAGCAGATGAAGGTGCCGACGCGGATGATCGACAAGAACCCCCGGGGCATGCTCCTCGGCGAGGGGATCGATCCGGAGACGCGGGCGGTCACGGTCAACATCGCCAGGGCCGGCACGCTGCCGAGCCAGGTCTGCTACGACCTGCTCAACCACCTGATCGAGCCGCGGCTGGTCCGGCAGGACCACATCGTGATGAGCCGCATGCTCGACGAGGCACAGACCGTGGTCGGCGCCGGCGTGGGCGGCGCGAAGATCGGCGGCGACGTCGACGACGCCATCGTCCTCTTCCCCGATCCGATGGGCGCCACCGGCGGGTCCCTGGCCACGGCGATCCAGCTCTACAAGGAGAAGGTGCCGGGCAAGGCGCGCCGCTTCGTCTGCCTCAACCTCATCGTCACGCCGCAATTCCTGAAGCGGATCACCGCCGAGCACCCGGACGTCGCGGTCTACGCGCTCCGGCTCGACCGCGGCATGTCGCCGCCCGACGTACTCGCGACCGTCCCGGGCACGCACTGGGACCTCGAGTCGGGCCTCGACGAGCACCAGTACATCGTCCCCGGCGCCGGCGGCCTGGGCGAGATCATGAACAACGCCTTCGTCTGACAGGGACACCGCCATGCAGTTTGCAGAGATGGTCGAAGTGATGCTCTCCCGCGAGGAGCTCGCCGCCAGGGTGCGGGAGCTGGGCGAGCAGATCACCCGCGATTTCGCCGGCAAGGAGCTGGTGATGGTGGGGGTGCTCAAGGGCTCCTTCGTCTTCTTCGCGGATCTGGTCCGCTCGGTCGACCTGCCCCTGCGCACCGACTTCCTCTCGGTCTCCTCCTACGGCGGCAGCAACACCGAGAGCACCGGGGTGGTGAAGTTCACCCAGGATCTCTCGCGCCCGATCGCCGGGCAGCACGTGATCCTGGTCGAGGACATCGTCGACACCGGCCTGACCATGAAATACCTGCTCGAGAACCTGCAGACCCGCCACCCGGCCTCCCTGTCCGTCTGCTCGCTGCTCGAGAAGCCGGAACGTGCGAAGGTGGAGATCGACATTTGCTACAAGGGCTTCACCATCCCCGACGCCTTCGTGGTGGGCTACGGCCTCGACTACGACGAGCGCTACCGGAATCTCCCCTTCCTCGGGGTCCTGAAGCAGCCGTGAGCGCCCAGTGAGGCGCTCCAACGCGAAGCACTTTGCAAGCGCCGAGGAGGCAAAGGTGAGCACGCAGACCGAGAACGCTCCAACGACGAATGCCCTCGGCCGGCTGTGGAAGCTCGTGCTGGCGCTGGTGATCCTCGCGTTGGCGGGGGCCACCGTCTACCTGCTCGCCGAGCGCAACAGCCGCTTCTATTACCTCTCCACCGAAGGCAACCGCCTCGTGGTGGAGCGGGGCGCGCGGCTCCCCTGGGGCAAACAGGCCTGGGCCCCTGCGGATCCGGCGCTGGCGGAGGTCTATGCGGCGATCGAGCTGCCCGCAGGGGTGGCGGCGATCGCCGAGCAGCGCTTCGACGAACGACAGGATCTCGATCGCGCGCTCTTCGAGCTCCTCGCCGGCTGGGCGGATGCGCGGGTGCGCACCGACGAGCCGGCGAAGATGCGCGAGGGGCTGGTCTACGTGGAGCGTGCCGGGAAGCTGCCGGGAATCGACTCCGACCAGCAGCGGCGGCTGCGGGCGCTCCGGGCGGAGCTCGCCTACTACGAGGGGCGCGACCGTCTCGAGAACGGCGGCAGGCTCCTCGACGAGGCGCTCCGCCAGTTCCAGCTGGCGACCGAGGCCTCGCCTGCACGGGCGCGGGAGGCGGTGGCGATCCTCGACGACCTGCAGCCTGCGGTGGAGCGGCTCACCCGGGCGCTGCAGACCGCACGCGGCCTGCGCGCGCCGGTGGCGCCGGAGGCTGCGGCGCCCGCCGTCGAAGCAGCGCCCCGTGCTGCAGGCGAGGTGCTGCCGATCGCCGTGCCGCTGGAGGGGACGCAGCAGGCGGCCGAGCAGCCGACGGCGCTGCCCGCAGGCCCCGAGAAGCAGGACGCGGTGGTGCAGGACGAAGCCGCGCCCTGACGCGCTGCGAGGGATGGCGATGCGTACCGAATCGACGGAGCTCCTGCCGCGCTACTCCTTCCTCGCCCCGCTGATCCGCGGCGCGCGGATCCTCGAGCTGGGCGCGCTGGAGCGCACCTTCGGCGCGTCGTCGGTGCTGCTCCACGATCGCGGCGCCGCTTCGGTGGTGGCCTTCGGCAACGCCGGTGCGGTGGAGCGCGCCCGCAAGGAGCACGAGGGACCGGGGCTCTCCTTCCGCACCGGCAGCGTCGCGCAGCAGCCCGGCTCGTCCTTCGATCTCGTCCTCGTCCACGACGAGAAATTCCTCGGCGCCGAGGGCGGGGTGGTGGCCCTGTCGCGGCTCCTGGTCCCCGGCGGTCATCTCGTGGTGGCGGTGCGGGCGCAGGGACCCTCGCTCCTGGCGAGCGCCGGGGCGAACCGCTACGCGCAGACCGTCGCGGCGCTCCGTCCCTGGTTCCGCTCGATCGAGGTGGCGACGCAGCAGGCGCTGCTGGGCTGGGTGATGACGCCCGCAGCAGGCGCTGCCGCGCGCCTCGCCATCGACGGTGCCTTCGGTGGCGGCGAGCAGCCCGCCTTCCATCTCTTCCTCTGCGGCGCAGCGGCTACGGGGCTCGCCGCGCAGATCCTCGTCCCGGTCCCGGCGGAGCCGGTGCTCGCGCAGTGGGGCGAGCGAGGCGTGGGTGTGGTGCTCCAGCGGGAGCGCAGCCGGATCGAGGAGCTGGTGGCGGAGCTGCGCCACGCGCGGGCGCGGATCGCCGAGCGGGAGAGCTGGATCGAGGGGCTGCGCCACGAGGTGGAGACGCTGCACGCTACCGTCGGGGACCTCGAGGCGGAGCGCAAGGCGACCGGCGTCAAGCAGGTCAAGTTGGAGCGCGAGGCCGCCGAGAACGGCGAGGCGCTGCGCCGGGTCCGCGAGCAGCTGGTGGCGCGGGCGCGGGAGCTCGACGGCGCGCGGCGCGCGGTCGACTCGCGCACCGAGGATCTGCGGCGGGTCGAGGAGGAGCTCGAGCAGGTCCGCGAGGCGGCGGCGGCGATCCAGCGGGAGCGGGCGGCGCTCGAGGCGGCGGCAGGCGCCCGCGAGGTGGAGCTGGCAGCGGCGCGGGAGCGGATCGCGGCGCTCGAGGCGGAGCTCGCCGCGCTGCAGACCCACCCGCTGGTCGCGGTGGAGCAGGAGCAGGCGCTCCTCGCTGCGGAGATCGCTGCGCTCCGCGGTGCGCCGCCCTCGCTCGATCGGCCCGCGCCCCAGGCCGCTGCCAGTGACGAGATCGGGCGCAGGCTGCGCAGCCTCGAGGAGGCGGCGGAGGCGGCGGAGCGCAGGGCACGGGAGGCGGAGGAGCGGATGCGCGCTGCGGAGCGGCGGGCGGAGCAGGCCGACGCTGCGCGGACCGAGAGCGTCGCCACCGCGCGGCGCTGGCAGCTCGAGGCGGAGAACGCGCGCCGCGAGGCCGCTGGCGTCGCCGCCGGCATGGCCGATCGCGAGAGCTTGCGGGCGGAACGCGACGAGGCGGTGGCGCGGGCTGCGGAGGAGGCGGGCCGCAGGGCCGCTGCCCGGGCGCAGCTCCAGCGCGAGGTCGAGCGGGCCGAGGCGGCGGAGCGCTCGGTGGCCCAGCTTCGGGGCCAGCTCGAGCGGGCCGAGCCCACCGGCAACGTCACCGGTCCCAACCGGCGGGGGAGCTGAAGGACTTCGGCATCCGCCGCTCCGCGAGCTCCATGCGCCGCTACCTTCTCCCCCTCCTCGCCCTCGCCGGCGTCGCCCTCTGGCTCCTCTGGCCGGAGGCGCGACCTGCACCTCGTGCGCCCGTTCGCCCCGCTGGCGCGGACGAGACGCCGGCGGTCCAGGTGCTTGCGGCGCAGAGCGAGGCGCAGCTCGAGGGGCGGGTGCTCGACCCTGCAGGGGCCGCGGTGGCAGGCGCCGAGGTACGGGCGCTCCTCGAGGAACGGGTGATCGGCAGCGCCACCACCGACGGCGCGGGGCGCTGGCGGATCGGCGGGCTGGGCGGCGGCGACTACCTCCTGCTCTGCAGCAGCGGCCACCTCGCCTCGGGCCCGCTCGGCCCCGTGCCCCTCGCGCCCGGCGAGACGCTGGGGGGCCTCGACCTGCACCTGGAAGCGGCGGCGACCCTTGCCGGCACCGTACGCGACGGCGCCACCGGCGCGACGATCGAGGGCGCGCGGCTCGAGGCGGCGGGGCTCGTCGCGACCAGCGATCGCGCCGGGCGCTTCCGGCTCGCAGGCCTGCCGGCGGGGCCGGTGATCCTCCGCGCCGGGGCGAAGGGCTACGAGCGCCGCACCCATCCCCTCGTCCTCGAGGGCAGGGCGGTCACCGGCCTCGAGCTCCACCTCCGCCGCGGCGCCACCGTGCGCGGCACCGTGCTCGACGGCGAGCGCAAGGTGGCCGGCGCGTTGGTCCGGGCGCTCCGCTACCGCCTCGAGTCCGGCGGCGACGAGGCGGTCCTCGCCACCAGCGGCCCCGACGGCAGCTTCCTCCTCGACGCACCTGCTGGCCTGGTGGAGATCGAGGCGGTCGCCGCCGACGGGCGGACCGGCAGGAGCGCCCCCCTCGACCTCGCGCCCGGCGCAAGCGCCGAGGGGATCGAAGTCCACCTCGACACGGCGGCGGAGCTGGCGGGACGGGTGGTCGATGCCGCCGGCAACGGCGCCCCCTTCGCCGAGGTGCGGGCCGCCTCCCTCGCTGGCGCGATCCTCGCCAGCGCCGCCGCCGATGCAGCAGGCCGCTTCGCCTTCGCCACGCTGCCCGCCGGCCTCCTCCGGGTGGTGGCGCAGCACGGGGGCGCCACCGGCCTCTCCGCGCCGGTGGCTGCAGGCGGCCCCGAGGTGATCGTGCGCCTGGGCGCCGGCAGCCTCGCCGGCAGCGTCGTCGATGCAGCGGGCAACGGCGTCCCGGGGGCGCAGCTCGTCGCCTGGGCGGAGGGCGCGCCGCGCGCCGCCGCGGCGGTGGTCGGCAGCGACGGGCAGGGCGCCTTCCGCTTCGAGGGACTCCCCGATGGCCCGCTCCGGGTCGAGGCGGTCCACGAGGGGCGGCGCGCCGAGGCCCGGAACCTCTTCCCCGGCGGCACGCCGCTGCGCCTCGTGCTCGGCAGCGGCCACCTCGTCGGCGTCGTCCACCTGGCGGGACGGCCCGCCACCGACTTCACGGTCGCCGCCTCGCCGGCGGAGCCGGGCAGGGCCGGCGGCACGGCGCAGCGCCTCGTCTCCCCCGACGGCAGCTTCCGGCTTCCGCTTCCGCCCGGGCGCTACGAGGTCCGGGCCGGGGTCGAAGGCGGCGGCACCGCCCGGGCGCTGGCCGAGGTGCCGGGGGCCGGCGATTCGGACGAGCTCCTCCTCGAGATCGCCGAGGGCGGCGTCGTGGAGGGGGTGGTGCGCGAGGAGGGGAGCGGCGCGCCGATCCCCGGCGTGCGCCTCTCCCTGGAGCGGACCCGCACCTTCGCCTTCGGCCAGGCCGGCGACGTCCCCGGCGCGCCGCAGGCGGTGAGCGGCGCCGACGGGGCCTTCCGCCTGGGCGGGCTCCCCACCGGGCGGCGGGTGCCGATCTTCGCCTGGAAGCCGGGCTATCGGCCCACCCGACCGGCGGTGGTGGAGCCGGCGGAGGGCAGGGCGGAGCGGCTCGAGATCGTTCTCACTCCCGGTGAGAACGAGGGTGAGCAGGCCTTCGGCGGCGTGGGGATCACCCTGGGCGCCTGGCGCGGCGCCCTGGTCGCAGCGGACGTGGTCGAGGGTGGCCCCGGCTGGGAAGCCGGGGTGCGCCGCGGCGACCGGATCCTCGCGGTGGACGGCGCTGCCGTCGACGCAAAGCAGGTCGGCGCCGTGGCCGAGCGGATCCGGGGGCCGGTGGGAACGCCGGTGCTCCTCGACCTCGTCCGCGGCGAGAGCTACTTCCGCGCCGCGCCCCTTCGTGCGGAGCTTCGTTTTTGATCTATGGTGCGCGCCGCTACGTGGCCGCGAGAAGACCGGCCCCGAGGAAATCCATGCAGCGACTGCCCTTCTTCAAATTCCACGGCCTCGGCAACGACTTCGTCGTCATCGACCGCCGCCGCGCCGGCGTCGACATCACCGCCGCGCAGGCCCAGGCGATCTGCGATCGCCATTTCGGCGTCGGCGCCGACGGCGTCCTCAGCCTGCTGCCCGCAGACGATGCCGACTTCCGCATGCACATCTACAACGCCGACGGCAGCGAAGCGGAGATGTGCGGCAACGGCATCCGCTGCGTGGCCAAGCATGCCTTCGATGCGGGGCTCGTCTCCGGCGACACGGTGCGGATCGCCACCGGCGCCGGCGTGCTCGCCTGCAGCGTGCAGCGCGGGGCCGACGGCAAGGTGGAGACGGTGACCGTCGACATGGGCGGCCCCGAGCTCGAGCGGGAGCGGATCCCCGTCGCCGGCAGCGGCAGGATGGTGCGCGAGGCCGTGCGGGCGGGGGATCGCACCTTCGAGATCACCGCGGTTTCGATGGGCAACCCGCACGCCGTGATCTTCGGCGAGGGGATCGCCACGGTGGAATTCGCCACCAGCTACGGTCCGCTCCTCGAGCGCAACGGCGAGCTCTTCCCGCGGCGCACCAACGTCGAGTTCGCGCAGCTGCGCGACGGCGGCATCGACGTGGTGGTCTGGGAGCGCGGCTGCGGGATCACCCTCGCCTGCGGCACCGGCGCCTGTGCCACGGCAGTGGCTGCGGTGGTGAACGGCCTGGCGAAGGAAGGCGAGGAGATCCCGGTGCGTCTGCCCGGCGGTCCCCTCGCGATCACGGTGGAGCCGGGGCTGGGACGGGTCTGGATGCGCGGCCCCGCCCAGCTCGTCTTCACCGGCGAGCTCTCGCTCTACTGATCGCGCTGCTTCTCGCCTGCCCCGCGCAGCTCGTGGTGCAGGGCTTCGAGGAGCGATTCGTGGCCCCGCCCGTCGGCGGCCTGGCGCTCGCTGCGCCGCTCCCGGCCTGCCCGGAGCGCGCGGTCGAGCAGGTCGTCGGCGAGCTGCTGATCCAGCCGGGAGAAGCCCTCCCGGTAGGCCTCGAGCTGCGCCTGCAGCGCGCGCACCTCCGCGAGCAGCCGCGGGATCTCGTCCCGGAGCAGGTCGTATTCGACGTCCGGATCCCCCAACCACCCGCCGGTGGCGAGCATCGCCTCGACCCGTGCCTCGATCTCCGCCAGCTCTCTCTCGGTCATCCCGAACCCCCTGGGCTTCGTGCAACGGGGCCCCTCCCTGGACGGAGCCCTTGCTCCCGCCATAGTCGCGACGCTCACCCCATGGGACAAGGGGCCCGGGGAGGGCGGAGCGTCAGGCGCCTCGCCTGCCTGCGTGGGGGAGCCCCTCCAACGCCGCACGGAGCGCGCCTGCGCTCGAGACCCGCGCCTTGGCGAAGATCTGCCGCCGCCGCTGCCGGTTCGTCTCGGGGGAGATCCCTTCGAGGGTCGCCGCCTCCTTGCTCGTGCGGCCGTGGCGCAGGTGCTCGAGCTCCCGCCGCTCCGCCGGCGTGAGGCCCCAGCTCGCAGCCAACCGCTCGACCCGCGCCTCCGCCAGCGAGGCGGCGAGGTCCCTGGGGCGCAAGACGCTGCAGCCATCGGGCAGCTGGACGATCTCCGTGCCGAAGGGCAGCGCACCGCCCGCCACCGCCCGCTCGAGATCCGCCGCCCGCGACGGCGCATCGGGGTGGACGAAGAGGCTGCCCAGCCTGGCGCCGTCGCCGATTCCGAGGCAGAGCCAGAGGCCCGGCGTCGCCCAGGCGAGGCGGCCGCCCTCGAAGAGCGCCCAGGGCGCCGCCGCATCCCCCAGCGCTGCGGCGAGGGCCACGTGCCCCGCTGAGCAGGGACGGGCCGCCGCCAGGAGCGGCGCGAGCCCATCCGGCAGCGGCGATCCGTCGATCACCGCGAAGAAGCCGGGGCCGCCTTCGACCCGCAGCCCCGCCTCCTCCCGCAGAAGCCGGCGCGCGACCTCCTCCCAGCGCAGGCCCGCTGCCCTGCTGCTCGCCGGCCCGAGGAAGGCGGCGGCGCCGTCGACCAGGAGCAGCGGCGCGTCGATCGCCTGCCGCAGCGCCGCCAGGGTGCGATCGAGCAGGCTCACGCCGCCTCTCCGCAGAGCCAGCGGATCATCGGATCGAAATTCTTCCCCGGTGGGAAATTGCTTCCGGGGGCCCAGGTGGTGAGGAGGTGGAGGTCGCCGCCGGGCAGGTCGATCACCAGCCGCTCGAAGGTCCGCTGCGTGGGCAGGCCGCGGAAGCTCCTGGGCCAGGGGGCGACCGACTCGTCCCAGCTCGCCTCGTCCACCGTGGCCAGCCGCCGGGCGCCGATCCCCCGGAGCACGCCGTTCACCCACTCGTGGCTGGCGAGAACCAGCGGCTCGCCTGCGGCGGTGCGGAAGAGGGCGCGGGCAGCAGCCTCACGGGCGGGGAGGAGGAGCTCGCGGCGGAGGTGCTCGCCGAGGGCCGCGCCAGGCTCCAGCGGGCCGCGCTCGGTGCTGTGCCAGGGCACCAGGTCGAGGCCCAGGATCGCGGGCGTCCGCCGGGAGAGCGGCGCGCCGCAGACCCGCGCGAACCACTCGGCGGTGCGCAGCCACCACTGCGTGGTCGCCTGCGCGAGCTGCCAGTGCCGGGCGAGGGCGGAGAAGGGCGTCCCCTCGCGGATCGACTGGACCAGCGGGCCACGGGGGTGGAGCTGCACCGCCAGCGCGCCACCCGGGTTGTGGTAGATGCCGACGCCCTGCAGCCCCTCTGCCAGTGGGTCGCCGGCGTAGGGCTCGGGCAGCGCCCGGTAGACCTCGTCCGCAGCGATCTGCCGATTGGCGGCGAGCCAGGGGTCCCGCACCGCAGCGAGGCCGAGGTCGCAGGCGGCGGGATCGATCCCCTCGTCCATGGCCCGTACCCACGCGGCGATCCGTTCGTCCCACGCTCCAATCCAGCGCCCCAGGCTCTCTTCGTTCGCAGACATCGGCCCGCGAGGGTAGCAGCGCCGGCCGCAAGGCGAGCAGGGAAAACCTATCCAAATGGAGAGGAGAGGCTCCCCTGTGCAGGGCGCCGCAGTACCACCGACGCAGCAGCGAGGTGGCCGATGGAGATCTGGGACGCACGCATTCGCCGGTGGATCGAGGAGCTGGATCGGGGCCTGCCGCCGGAGCGGGCCGAGATCGGTACACGACCGGTGCTCGACGCCTGGTACGACGGGGGCCTGCCCGCTTGTTCCCTCGATCGGCGGGCGCTGCCGGAGCCGTGGGTGGGCGATCCCCGGGCAGCCGATCTGGCTGCGGTGATCCTCGGGCTCAACCCCGGGGTCTCCCTGCCGGCGCAGCTGCACCCGGGGGGCGAGCTGGTGGAGCGGGTGCGGCGGCGTGGCTGGTCGGCGGTGGCGGCGAAGTGGGAGCTTCCCCGGGAGACGAAGGCCTGGTGGGCCGAGCGCGCCGCCTGGCCGGCGCGCCTCACCGGCCTGCCGCCGGTGGTCGAATCGATCGTCGGGATGGATCTCGTGCCCTGGCATTCGGTCCGCTTCGGCCGCCTGCTCCTCCACGATCGGCAGGTGGGGCCTGCTGCGGTGCAGTGGCTCCGGGAGGAGGTCTTCCGCAGGGCGGTGGCCATCGGCGCGCGCTCGCGGCTCTCCCGGCTCCACCCCTGCGAGCGGCGCAGGCCGGTGATCCTCGCGCTGGCGGACGGGGTGCGGGGCGCCCTCGAGCACGTGGGCTGGAGCCGCCTCGTCCGTCTCGACCGAACCAATGGCCCGAGCCGCTACCCCACCTGGCCCGTGGACGATCGGGGCGAGCGCGAGGATCGCACCTTCACGGTGCTGCTGCAGCCCGAGGCGCCGTGGACCGTCGCCCTCGTCAGCGACAGCGGCGACGACAGCCTCGCGCCGCCGGGGCCCGCCTTCGACGGGCTGGTGCTGCGGCTGCTCCGGGAGCACGGTTGTCCGTGCGCCGCGGCCCATCTGGTCACGAGGGCGGGCTGATGTGGCGGCGGCTGCCGATCGATCGCGCGGCGCGCTTCAGGCTTCGTCGCCGAGCGCTGCGCGCACCACGGGCATGCGGCGCAAGATCTCGAATTCGTCGGCGTCGAGCCAGGCGGTCCGGACCCCGCCAGCCATCGCGATCTCGACCCGAACCCTGCCCGACTCCCGCGCGAAATGGGGCGCCCGCCGCGCCGCGGCGATGTCGGTCGCCACCGAGCGCAGATGCCTCGCGATCCGGAGGGCCTGCTTGCCCTCCGGCGTGACGAAGGTGTGGAAGTGCCGGTTCCGCGAGAGGCGGGGGCCGTCGGCGGTGAGGCGTTCCACGAGTCGGTAGACGAACGAGTGCATCGCCCTTCCATCTTAAGCGGCAGGTGACCCGGTGGAAACGGCCGGGCCCGCCCTGCCGTTCCCGGGAACGCCTACCGCGGGAGCGGAAGCTCGGAGGCGAGGCGCTTGAGCCGGGTCTCGGCCCTGCCGCCGCCGCGGCCCACCGCGACGAGGTGGAGGTTCTGCCGGGAGAGCACCCTGGTGCAGACCCGCCGCACGTCCTCGATGGTCACCGCCTCCACCCGCGCGGCGCGGGCCTCGAAGGTCTCCGCCGGGCGCCAGAGCTCGGTGCCGCCGAACCAGCCGGCGAGCTCCGAGACCGAGTCGAGGGCGAATTCGAGCCCCATCCGGTGGCGCAGCTTCGCCCGCTCGAGCTCCTCGGCGGTGGGACCCTGATCGGCGAGACCCCCGAGGACCTCGGCGATGGCGGTGAGGACCTTCGGCACCTTGGCGTGGGCGCACGCCGCCTCGATCTCGAAGATGCCGACGTCGGCGAAGGTGTCCATGCCGGCGTGCAGGGCGTAGGCGAGGCCGCGCTTCTCCACCACCTGGAAGGGAAGGCGCGAGGAGAGGCCGTCGTCGAGGACGCGCCGCGCGATGATCAGCGCGGGGAAATCCTCGTGGTGCTCCGGGGGCCCGATGAAGTTGAGCCGCAGCTCGGTCTGCTGGGAATCCTCGTGCTCTACGAGGTGGACGGTGGGGCCCGGCGGCGGCGGGGCGGGGGCGATCTCCGAGGCCGCCTCGCCGCGGGGCAGCATGCCGAGGGTGCGGCCGGCCAGCTCGAGCACCTGCTCTCGCTTCACCGGCCCCGCCACCGCCACCACCATGTTGCCGGTGGTGTACATCCGGCGGTGGTGCTCCTCGAGATCCGCGAGCTGGATCCGCCTCACCGTCTTCGGCGTGCCGGCGATCTTGTGGGAGAGGCCGTTGCCCGCGAAGAGCACCGCCTTCGAGAGGTTGTCGAGATCGATGTCGCGGCCGGTGTCGTCGACCTCGTCGAGCATCTCCTCGAGGATGATCTGCCGCTCGGTCTCGATCTCCACCAGCAGCGGCCTGGTGAGCATGTCGCCCAGGACCTCGAAGGCCACCTCGAGCTTCGAGGGGTGGAGCGGCGTGTAGTAGTAGCCGTGATCGCGGGTGGTGACGCCGTTCAGGTTCCCGCCCACCGCCTCGACCCGGGCGTTCATGTCCACGGTGTCGCGGAACTTCTCCGAGCCACGGAAGAACATGTGCTCGAGGAAGTGGGAGACGCCCATGATCTCCGGGCGCTCGTGCCGCGAGCCGGACCGGACGTAGATGGCGAGCATCGCCGAGTGCAGGTGCGGCGTCTCCACGGTGACGACGCGGAGGCCGTTTTCGAGGACGTCGTTGTGGTGCTGGATCCGATCGGCGATCAAACGCTGGCTCCCGGGAAGTGGAGGGTGAAGGTCGTCCCCTGCTGCAACGCGCTCTCGCAGCGCAGGGTCCCTCCGTGCTGGGCGACGATCTGCTGGGTGAGGGAGAGGCCGAGGCCCGTGCCCCTCTCTTTGGTGGTGTAGAACGGGTCGAAGATACGGGCCACGTCTTCCGCACGCATCCCCATTCCGGTGTCGCTGACGCGGAGCTCGACCCCGCCGCCAGCGGGCTGCGCCGCGAAGCGCAGGGTCCCGCCGCCGGGCATCGCCTCGCGGGCGTTGCGCACGAGGTTGAGGAGCGCCTGCCGGATCTGGTTCTCGTCGAGGGAGGCCTCGAGATCCCCGGGCAGGTCGAGCTCGACCCCGATCCCCGCCGCCTCGAGCTCCGGCTTGACGAAGGCCACGAGGTCCCGGACCAGCTCGCCCACGTTCTCGGCGGCGCGCTGCGGCTTCGGCAGCCTGGCGAAATGGAGGTATTCCTCGGTGATCTCGGTGAGCCGGTCCACCTCGCGGGCGATCGCCGAGCAGAGCCGCCGCGCCTCCGCCTCGTCCTGCGAGCCGATCTCCTCGGCGAGGAGCTCGGTGTTGAGGCCGATCGAGGAGAGGGGGTTGCGGATCTCGTGGGTGATCTGCGCCGCCATCCTGCCCACGGTGGCGAGCTTCTCCGCCCGGACCAGCGCCTCCTGCTTCTCCTGCAGCTCCCGCTCGCGGGCCCGCAGCGAGGCGGCCATCTGGTTGAACTCGCGGGCGAGGACCCCCACCTCGTTGGCGACGGAGGTCGGGACCTCGGCGGAGTAGTCGCCGCGGCCGATGCGCACCGCCGCCTCGGTGAGGGGGCGGATCGGCGCGAGGAGTCGCTGGGAGAGGATGGTGGCGGCGATGCCGAGGACGATGGCGCCGATCGAGAAGCCGACGATCGCCCAGGAGGAGCTGCGCTCCTGCGCCTGCGCCTCCCGGACCCGCTCCTGGATCCGTCCCTCCAGGGCATGGCTCAGGAGTTTGAGCGAGCGGTCGATCCGCCGCTCGATCCGCTTCAGCTCCCGGCCGCGCTCCTCCAGCGCCGGATCGGCGGCGCCGTCCGCCTGCTCGAGCCCGGCGAAGAGCGCGTCGGCGTTGGCGTCGTAGCGGTCGTACTCGGCGCCGAGCTCGGTGAGCTGCTTCTCGATCTGGTCGAGGAAGAGCTGCTCCCCGTCCCCGGCGAGCCGCCGCGTCTCCGTCACCAGCAGCTGCCCCTGCCCGAGCTTCTCCCGGACGATGCGGGGGAAGTAGAGGCGGGCGAGCTTGATCAGGATCCGCTGGGTCCGCGGGTCCTTCTCCTCGAGGAGCCGGTCCGTATCCCGCTGCTTGTTCTTGTGGAAGGTCTCGAGCTGCGCCGCGACCTTGGTCAGGGGCAGGTAGCCCTCGGAGACCAGGCGGATCTCCTCGCCGATGGCGTGCATCCGCCAGACGGCGAAGGAGCTCACCGCGCCGAAGACGCAGAGGACGGCAGCGAAGCCGAGGAAGATGCGGGTGGCGATGGACAGGCGCACGGACGTGGAACAACCGGAAGGAGGAAATCTCGCCAGATAGCAGAGAGGAAGGCGCTGCGGCAAAAAGGAGGGAGGGAGTGTGCCTTTCGACCACGCTCCGTTTGACTTGGGCTTCGGCCGGGTTCTATGCTCCCGGCTTTCCAAGTACGCGAAAAAACCGGCCCTTCGGGCGGGTAAGGAGCGAAAAACGGTGAGCCCGAGCTGCAATCTCGCCAGGTTCGCCGCCACGGCAACCGCCGTAGTGGCGGTTCTGTGCGGCCCCATCGCCGCATCGGCGGAGAAGGTCAAGGTCCTCGTCGTCCCCTACGCCCCGCTCTACGACAGCATCCCGCGGGCGACGGGCGCGCAGATCGCCGAGACGATGGAGGACGGCCTGGCCAATACGGACGCCGTCGAGATCGTCCAGCTGGCGGGCGAGGGCGAGTCGAAGGCCGCCGCCGCCGCGACCGCCGAGCAGATCGCCGCCGTGGAGGCTGCCCGCGCCGACTGGGAGCGGGGCAACAAGCTCCTCGCCAAGCGCAAGGTGAAGCCCGCCCTCGACGCCTTCGAGGCTGCGATCAAGGGCATGGAGGCCAACGGCCCCGCGATGCTCGACGTGGCGCCCCTCGTCGACGCCCACCTGAAGAAGGCGGTCGCCCTCTTCCTGATGGGCCGCGAGGACCAGGCTGCCAAGGGGCCGATCCCGGCGGCGCTCCGTCTCTCCCCGGGCGTGCAGCTCGAGGCGGGCCGTGACTTCCAGCAGGTCTTCATCGACGCGGTCGAGAAGGTCCGCGGCGAGATGCAGCAGGCGGGCTACGGCCAGCTCCGCATCGACACCACGCCCCCCGGCGCGAAGATCTGGATCGACGAGCGCGAGGCCGAGTACTCGCCGGTGCTCGTCTCGGGCATCGTGCCCGGCACCCACTACGTGAAGATCAAGCCGCCCGGCGCCGATCCCTACGTGCAGGTGATCGAGATCGAGAAGGGCGAGCTCTTCCGCATCACCCCCGACGACGGCAAGCGCGCCGAGGGCCCGGTCGGCTCCCTCGTCACCCTGCTGGCGAAGAACGAGCTCACCGACGCGGCGAAGAAGCAGCTCGCCGCCCTGGTGAAGAAGCACGGCGCCCAGCAGGCGGTGCTCGGCGCCGCCTACGCCCAGGGCGCGAACATGGGCATCGTCACCTACCTCTACGGTGCCGGTGATTCGGGCTTCACCGAGCTGCAGCGGATCACCCTCGACCGCGACATGCTCGGCGCCACCATCGAGATCAACAAGGTCGCCACCGAGATCGTCGCCAAGCTCGGCCCGGCGCAGAGCCCGCTGAAGCTCCCCAAGGCGATCGCCTCCGACGCCAGGCCCGGCGAGGAGAAGATCAACGAGGTCGACTTCTCGGGTCTCTTCGCCGCAGGCGTCGCCGGTTCGACCAGGGCCGGCGAGGATGGCGAGGTACAGCCCGCCTCGACCAACAAGCAGCCGGTCTCGAAGGATCGCCGCCCGATCACCAAGCGTCCCGCCGGTGGTGGCCTCGCCCCGCAGGCCGCGGCCCCCGCTGCCGGCACCACGGCGACGCCCGCCAGGACCAGCCGCACCCCCGCCGGTGCGCCGGCACCGGTGGCGAAGCCGGTGACGACGACCACCGACACCGGCCTGGTCTTCAAGAACGACGCCGACTTCGCCCCGAAGCAGACCGCGCCGGAGAAGCCGAAGTATTCGTACTCGGCGGGCACGAGCATCGACGACGAGACCGCCTTCGAGAAGAAGGAAGAGGGCGGGCTCCTCTCGCAGTGGTGGTTCTGGGCCGGCGCCGGCGTTCTCGCCGCGGGCGCGGTGGGCATCGGTGTCGCTGCAGCAGGCAGCGGCGCGGACAGCGCCACCGGTTCGGTCCGCTGGTAATTGGTCGGTCCTCGAGCGACGGGATTTAACGAGATGCTTCTGAACAAGCGCTTTCTCGGCGTGGCCCTCGCCGCGCCGCTGGCCCTCTCCGCTTGTGGCGGGGATGGCGGTACCTTCGACCTCAACCTGCTCCACATGGATTGCACGGACGAAGTCGACTTCATTCCGCGCTCCTCCATGCTGACGATCCGGGTCACCGGCGACGGCATGAAGGCGGTCGAGGAGACGGTCTCCGCCAGTGCGCGCAGCGCGGAGATCCCGGAGGTTCCCTTCGGCTCCAACCGCGTGGTGACGGTGGAGGCCAAGGCCAACGGCAAGCTGGTGGCCTACGGCAAGTCGCAGCCCTTCGAGCTCACCGAGTCGGAGAAGGCCGAGGTCACCGTGATGGTGCAGGCGGTGAACCGGTTCGCCGGCGCCGCCGACGTCTCCAACGCCTGCGTCGAGATGACCAGCCAGCGCGCCGGCCACACCGCCGTGGCGATGGGCGACGGCAAGGTCCTCCTCGTCGGTGGCTTCAAGAAGCTCGAGGGCAGCGGCCTCGGCAGCGACTTCGTCGCCACTGCCGAGATCTACGACGCCTCGATCGGCACCTTCGTGCCGACGAAGGCGCCCTGCGACGGCAGCACCTGCTTCGACGTGGGCCACGGCCAGGGCGTCCGCCTCAAAGACGGCCGCATCCTCCTCGCCGGCGGTGAAGCGCTCCGCGGGGAGACCGTGGCGCCGGTGAAGACGGCGATGATCTACGAGCCGGGCGCCGACAAGTGGACCGCGCTGGAAATGGGCACCGCCCGCCGGGGCCACACCGTGCACGCCTTCAAGGGCGGCAAGGTCCTGGTGATCGGCGGCGTCGACGCCGAGGGCAACATCCTCGACTCCACCGAGATCTTCGACCCGGCGACCAACACCTTCGCCCCCGGGCCGGTGATGAACGGGGTGAACGAGACCCTGGGCGCTGGTCGCGCCTACCACGCCGCCGCCATGATCAACGACTCCACCGTGATGGTGGCAGGTGGTGTCCACGTGGGCGGCACCCTGGCCCGCAAGACCGTCTACTTCAAGGAGGCGACCACCGGCGGGTTCACCTACGTGCCGGGTGCGAATGCCGACGTCTTCGCGGTCAACCCGGTGCTCCAGGCTGGCGCGGGGATCGTCAAGGGCGGCATGGTGCTCGTGGGCGGCGCTACGGAGTACGACCCGGTCGGCAAGCGGATTCAAGGCGCCACCAACGCTGCACAGTGGATGTCGGCCTCGAAGCGGACCACGCCGGACGACGACGTGATCGAGACCAAGGCGACCCGTTCGGCTCCCTGCGTCGCTTCGATCGACGACAACCGGATCCTCGCGATCGGTGGCCTCAGCGGCCAGGGCGTCGCCCTCGACGCAGCCGAGGTCATCGCCTGGAACGACGAGAAGAAGATGATCGAGCGCAGCCCCGTCGGCGACTCCGAGCTCAACAGCAGGATGAGCGCGAACCGGGCCTTCGGCAGCTGCACCAACCTCGGCGACGGCCGCATCCTGGTCACCGGCGGCGTCGCCTCCGGTGCGAACGCGACCTCCACCGCAGAGATCTACACCATCCGCAAGCTCTAGCCTTCGAGCGGACCGGACCTACAACAGCCGCACGAAATGCGGTTTCGATGCGGCTCCGCCCTGCGCGGAGCCGCGTCGTTCCTACAGCCGCGGGCCTCGCAAGCCCGCCCAGGGTACGATGGACGCAATCGGATTCGTGATCGCGGCGATCCTCGGGGCCGCCGCCCTCTTCGCCTTCCTCTCCCGCAACAAGCTCGCCGAGGAGCTTTCGCAGGTCCGCCAGGGCCTCGAGAGCGCCAGGGCCGAGGCAGCCTCCGCCCGCAAGGAAGCGGAGCGCCGCGCCGAGGACAAGAAGGGCCGCGGCGAGGAACTGGCATCCGCCCGGACCAGGCTCAACGACGCCAAGCGCCGGCTCCACGAGAGCCAGGAGGCGGAGAAGCGCGCCAAGGAGCTCGCCCACGCCCGCGCCGAGGAGATGCAGCTGCTCGAGCGGCAGATCGCGATGATGCGCGAGGAGCAGGTCGGCATGACCGACGAGCTCCGCCGCATCCGCGAGGAGGCCGAGAAGCCCCGTGGCCGCCGCCGCGAGGAGGCGACCGAGGGGACGATGCCGGTGGCCGCGCCTGCGCCGGTGGTGGTGGCGCCCCCCGTGCCGGTGCCGGTGGACGAGCGGCTCGAGCAGATGGGCCGCGAGTTGGAGAGCCACAAGGAGCAGGCCCGCGACGCGGAGCGCCGCCGCGCCAACGCGGAGCGGCAGGCCAACGAGGCCCGCAAGCAGGCGGAGGAGGCCCGCGAGGAGGTGAAGCGGGCCCGCGGCCGCGCCGAGGCGAACAACCGCGTCTACCTCGTCACCAAGGGCGAGGCGGAGCTCTGGAAGGCGAAGTACGGCACGCTCGAGCAGCGCTGGAACGAGCTTTGGCGCGAGCTCGAGGGGATCGGCTGGAAGGGCCGGACCAGCAAGGACCTCAACGCCCCCCTCCAGGGTGGTGGTGCAGGGCGCAGGGGCGGTGTTCGTGGCGAGCGCGGCGGCCGTGGTGGCCGCGGCGCCGAGGCCGCAGCCCCCGGCGCGACCGAGGCGGCACCTGCCAGCGCCGCAGCGGAGATCGCCCCGGCGGTGGCTCCCGCCGCCGAGGTGACGCCTGCAGCAGAGCCGGCGCCGGTGGCGGTCGCCCCGGAGGCGGCCCCCGCACCGGAGGCCGTGCCCGCAGCGCCTGCGGAGAGCGAGCAGCGGCAGCAGCTGCCGGCTGCCGGCGAGCCCAACGAGGGCGCAGCCGAGCCGGTGGCGGCAGCTTCCGACAAGCAGGACTGATCCGCGCTCTTTGCCTCGCGAGAACGGCCGCTTCCCTGCCGGGGAGGCGGCCGTTTTCCGTTGGTGCTGCTGGCCAGGCGACGTGCCGGCTCCCCAGGGGGCGAGGGCCGCCCATGCAGGAGCCCCCGGCGATTGCCACCTTCGATTTCGTGATCGACCGAATCCGCCAGCGGCTCCGCCACGTCTCCCCGCGCAGTTGGCGCAACCTCCTTGCGCTCCTCGCCCCCTTCGCCCTCGGGCTCTCCGTCGTCCTCCTCTACGATGCGGGCGACGAGATCACCGCCGAGCGGATCCAGCGGGAGGTCCTCGCCCTGGGCGGCATCGGCCTCGTCGCCTTCCTGGCTGCAGCAGCGGTGCGGCCCCTCTTCGTGGTGATCTCCGGTTCCCTCTTCGCGGTGGCTGCCGGCATGGTCTGGGGGCCGTATTGGGGAACGGCGCTGGCGCTCTTCGGCGCGCTCCTCTCCACGGCGATCGTCTTCGGCCTCGCCAGGGTCTTCGGCAGCGGTGCCGTCCGCGACCTGGCCGGCGACAAATTCGACAAGCTCGCAGGCGCGGCGCAGGTGCGCGGCTTCGCCTTCGTCTTCGTCGCCACCCTGGGCTTCGTCTTTCCCACCGATCTCGTGATCGCCGTCGCGGCGAGCACCGGCGTGCGCAGCCGCACCGTGCTCGCAGCCACGGCGGCGGGAACCTTCCCCGGCACCGTCGCGATGGTGGTCCTCGGTGCCAACGTGGCCGAGCCCTCCGCCGCGCCGTGGTGGATCGGCGGCGGGGCGGTGGTGGGTCTCACCGTGTTGGCCCTCGTGCTCGCGAAGATCTGGTTCCCGCGGCTCTCGGCCCCCAGGCCGAGCGAGGCCCGGGGCTACTCGCGCGCGTAGCGCTGCGGCCGCCGGCGGCGTAGATTGCGCGCCACCATGGAAGTCGATCCGCGCAAGCGCATTGCGCTCTTCCTCCACAGCGGGGACTACGACCGGCTGCACCAGGCCTGCTCGATCGCGGCTGCAGCCACCGCCTCGGGCCGCGACGTGCAGCTCTTCTTCTTCTGGTGGGCCCTCGACCAGCTCCTCCGCGGCGGCCTGGACGAGCCCGCCTTCCGCGAGGGGCTGGCTCCCCCCGAGACCCTCGAGGCGGCGGAGGATGCCTTCGAGAGCGGCTATCCCACCGCAGGGGCGCTGCTCGGAGTGGCCCGGGAAACGGGGAAGTGCACCGTCTACGCCTGCTCCGCCTCCGCCGGGTTGCTCGGCCGCAGGCCCGACGAGATCGCCGACAAGGTCGATCAGGTGGTGGGGTGGACGGCGATCCTCTCCCTCACCGCAGGTGTCACCGATCGCTTCTATCTGTAGCGCGCCTGCCCGAAGCTGAATCGCGACCGGCTTCTTGCGTCCGTTCCTCTGCGTGATAGGACTCCGCGGATTGGTCGAAACCGGCCCGTCCAGGCGGTTTTCTGGAGGAAAAACAGCATGCGCAAGAGCCTCGCGATTCTCGTCCTCGCCCTCGCGGCTTTCGGTTGCTCCAAGAAGGAGGAGAAGCCGGAAGGCGCGAAGGAGGCCCCTGCAGCCGGCGCCCCCGCAGCAGGCCAGCAGCAGCAGCAGCAGGGCCAGGCAGCGGAGGAGAAGCAGGAGCCCTCCGAGAAGGAGATGCGGATCGAGCGCGTCACCAAGGCGCTGGGCGACGCGGGCCTCGGGCCGAAGGGCGACGAGACGCTCCCCACCCGGCTCGGCAACCGGCCGGAGTGCAGCCCCACCGAGCGCCGCCGCTACAACCTCGAGGGCGAGGAGATGTACGTCATCGTCGGGACCTACGCCGACGAGGCTGCGGCCACCGCCTGCATGGACGCCTACCAGAAGTTCCTCGGCGGCATGTGGGAGCAGTTCAAGGCCGACTTCTACCGGGACGGCCGCTTCGTCATCGAGCTCAACCCGAAGATGCCCGCGGAGCAGAAGGAGAAGGCCCGCAAGGCGGTCGCCGGCTCCCTCGGCTGATCGCCTGGGCCCATCGCCCGCCGGACTGCGATCGTGGTCCGGCGGGTTGATACACGGTATGGGGATGTCGCCTCACCCTTCTCCACTGGGGGTGAGGAGGGCTTTCTGTTAGAGTGCATCCAAACGAAAAAGCCACGGGGGCGGGGCTTTTTCGCGTCGATTCTCCTTTGCCTCTGGGGGCGTGGCGGTGGGCCACTATCGAATCATCCGCAGGCTCGCGACAGGCGGCATGGCCGAGGTCTACCTCGGCAAGCTCGTCGGCGCCGGCGGCTTCGAAAAGCCCGTGGCGATCAAGCGGATGCTGCCCTCGCTGGCGGCAGACCCCGCGAGCGCCGCAGCGTTCCTCGCGGAAGCCCGCCTCTGCGTCCACCTCGTCCATCCGAACGTGGTGCAGGTCCTCGATCTCGGCACCACCGCCGGCGCTCCCTACCTGGTGATGGAGCTGGTCGACGGCGAGGACCTCCGCAAGATCCTCAACGTCGCCTCGCAGGCCGGTGCGCCCCTGCAGCCGCCCGAGGTGATCCACGTGGTCGCCTGCGTGGCGGAGGCGCTCGCCTACGCCGACGAGACCGCGGGCCCCAACGGCCAGCCGCTCCACGTGGTCCACCGCGACGTCAACCCGTCCAACGTGATGATCTCCATGGCCGGCGAGGTGAAGCTCGCCGACTTCGGCGTTGCGAAGGCCGCGGACGGCAGGCAGTCGACCCAGGGCAACCTGCTCAAGGGCAAGCTCGGCTACCTCGCGCCGGAGCTGCTCAGCGGCGCGCCGGCGCAGCACGCCAGCGACATCTTCCTCACCGGCGTCCTGCTCTTCGAGCTCCTCGCCGGCAGGCCGCTCTTCGCCACCGGCAGCAACGCGGGCCGCACGCTCGCGATGATCGCCGCCCACGACGAGAACCAGCTCGACCTTCCCGCAGGCGCGCCGGAGGAGCTCCTTCCGATCCTGCGCCGGGCCCTCGCCCGCGATCCGGCGATGCGCTACCGGCACGCGAGCCACTTCGCCAGCGACCTCCGCACCATCCTCGAGGATCGGCGCTGGCGCGTGGGCCGCGAGCAGCTCGCCGCCCGCATGGCGAGCCTCTTTCCCGGCAGGGCGAAGCTCGACCAGGATCTCTCCGGCGGTGTGCCGCTGCAGGACGACCGCAGCACCCAGCAGCCACCGCCGCCTCCGCCGCAGCAGCGGCCCCGAGCAGAGGACTTCGGCGTTGCCCCGCGCAGCCAGCGGCGGCGCCTCGGCGAGATGCTGGTCGAGGCGGGGCTGATCACCGGGGTGCAGCTCCAGACCCTGCTCGCCAGGCAGCGGCAGGAGGGTGGCAAGCTCGGCGAGTGGGCGGTGAGCCTCGAATACGCGCCGGCCCGTGCGGTGCTGCAGGTCCTCGCCAAGCAGCTGGGCGTGCCCTTCATCACCGACGAGAAGCTGCTCGAGGCGCGGCCCTCCGCGGAGATGATCGCCAACTTCCCCCAGGAGATCGCCCTGCGCCTGCTGGCGCTGCCGGTCTCGGAGCGGGACGGCACCGCCTTCGTGGCGATGACCGATCCGGCGAACCTCGAGAAGCTGGACATGATCCGCTTCCGGCTCGGCATGAAGGTCCGGCCGATCGTCTGCACCGAATTCGGCCTGCGCCGCGCCATCGCCCGGGTCTTCGGCGGCAGGGGCGACGAGCTCAAGTGGCGGCAGCTCGACGCCAGCGATCCGCTCTCGCTCCTCTCGACCCGGGTGATCGACTTCGAGGCGATCCAGCGCCGGACCGACGCCGAGACGATGATCGCGCGGGTGCCGACGATGCCGCCGGCCGCCCCCGCAGCCGGCACGACGACGCTGCCGGGGATGATCACGCCGGCGCCCGGCGCCGTGCCTGCCGGCACCCCCGTGACCCCCGGTGGCGCGGTGATGCCGCAGGGCGCCGTCACCGCACCGCCGGGCTACCTGCTCGCCTACGTGCCCACCGGCATCGGCCCCGACGGCCAGCCGATCTACGTGGCGGTGCCGGTGCCGCAGCCGGTGCCCGGCGCGGCGACGCCGCAGGCGGTCGTGCCGGGGATGATGCCGGTGGCGCCTGCAGCGCAGCCGGCAGCGCAGCCGGCAGCGCCTGCGCCGCGCAACGATCTGCGCGCCAACGCGAGCCGCGAGATCGACTTCGGCGACGAGGACTTCGGCGAGGAGCTGGAGCTCGACGACTCGAAGCGCTGAACTCAGCGCACCTGCTGCATCAGCTCGAGGAAGGCGGGGGCCTGGACGAAGCCGGTCACCCGCGGCTTCTCGAGGACCTTGCCGTCGGAGCCGATGAAGACGATCGTCGGCAGCCCCTGCACGGCGTAGCGCTCGTAGAGCTCCAGGATCGCAGCGTCCTCTACGGTTCCGTCGATCTTCAGTGAGACGAAGCGCTCGGCCTCCGCCGCGACCTTCGCGTCGGTGTAGGTGTACTTGTCGAGCTCTTTGCAGGCGGCGCACCAGTCCGCGTAGAAGTCGATCATCACCGGTTTGCCCTCCGCCTGCGCCCGGGCCAGCGCCGCGTCGTGATCGCTCACCCAGGCGACGAGCTCGCCTGCATGGGCAGGCGCCGCGAGCCGGAGGAAGAGGCCGAGCACGGCGAGCCCGATCCCCGCCGCCTTCAGGCCCCGCTCCGCTGCGCCGCCGTGCCAGGAGCGGTGCACCGCGCCGAGGAGCACGCCGGCGGCGACGCCGGCAGGGGCGAGGACGAGGGCCCAGCTGCCCGCGGCGACGCTGCCCAGCGCCGGCCACGCCGTCTTCAGGTAGAGGAGCGCCATCGCCACCAGGGCGATGCCGAAGACGCTCTTCACCCCGTCCATCCAGGGGCCGCTCCTGGGCAGGGAGAGCGAGAAGGCGCCGATGAGGAAGAAGGGCAGGCCCACGCCCAGCGCGTAGACGAAGAGGAGGAGCACCCCGAAGAGCGGCTCACCGGCGGACGCCACGAAGGTGAGGAGCGAGGCGAGCACGGGCCCGGTGCACGGCGCCGCCACCAGGCCTGCGACCAGGCCCATGGCCAGCGCCCCGCCGGCGCCAGCGCCGCCCACCTGGTTGAGCCGCCGGGCGAGCGACTGGGGCAGGGCGATCTCGAAGGCGCCGAACATCGAGCTCGCCATGACCAGGAAGAAGAGGGCGAGGCCCGCCAGGACCCAGCGGTTGGCGAGGACCGTGCCAAAGGCCTGCCCCGAGGAGGCGGCGGCGAAGCCCAGGGCCGAGAACATCAGCGCCATGCCGAGGACGTAGGTGGTGGTGAGGCCGAGGGACTTCCAGCGGCTCTTCGCCTCCCTGGCGCCGATCACCCCCATGGTGATGGGGATGAGCGGGTAGACGCAGGGGGTCAGGCTGGTGAGGACGCCCCCCATCCAAGCCATGCCGAGGGCACCAACGCCTGCCCCTGCAGCGAGGTCCAGCTCGCCCCCCGTGCCGGAGACGAGTCCCTGCCCGAGCAGATCGGGCAGGAAGTAGACCGCCGCCGCCGCCGCAACGGCGCCGAGCAGAAGAATCGAGGTAGGCCGCATGTTGGCTCTTCATCTTGACAAGGTGACGTTACGGAACGTATCTAACTGCCAATTCGGCGCACCGGGGTAAGCCCGGGGAGCCAACGGGCATTCCCTTGACGATGCGGGCGCATCGTCTTTATAAGGCCGCAAAATCGACAAGGTCGCTCCACTTTCGGAATGCCGGTCGATATCCATGTCGCAAGACACGGAGACGAGCCGAAACGGTTCCAGCGAGCACCAGACGGGGCAGGTATGAAGAAGCCGATCTACATGGACTACCACGCCACGACGCCGCTCGACCCGCGCGTGCTCGAGGCGATGATGCCCTACCTGACCGAGCACTTCGGCAACGCCGCGTCCCGCTCCCACCCCTTCGGCTGGGCAGCCGAGGCCGCGGTGGAGAAGGCTCGGGACCAGGTGGCGGCGCTGATCGGCGGCACCGGCAAGGAGATCGTCTGGACCTCCGGCGCCACCGAGTCGATCAACCTGGCGATCAAGGGCATCGCCGACTTCTACAAGGACAAGGGCAACCACATCGTCACGTGCAAGACCGAGCACAAGGCGGTGCTGGATACCTGCAAGCGGCTCGAGCGCCAGGGCTACGAGGTGACCTACCTCGACCCGGACGCCACCGGCCGCGTCTCCGCCGAGCAGGTCGCGGAGGCGATCACCGACAAGACGATCCTCGTGGCGCTGATGCTCGCCAACAACGAGATCGGCACCATCCATCCGATCGAGGAGATCGGCCGGGTCACCCGGGCGAAGGGCGTCTTCTTCCACGTCGACGCGGTGCAGGGCGCAGGCCGGATCCCCTTCGACGTGAACGAGTGCAACGTCGACCTCTGCTCGATCTCGGGCCACAAGGTCTACGGCCCCAAGGGCGTGGGCGCCCTCTGGGTGCGCCGCCGTCCCCGCGTCCGCCTCACCGCGATCATCGACGGCGGCGGCCACGAGCGCGGCATGCGCTCCGGCACCTTGAACGTGCCGGGCATCGTCGGCTTCGGCGCCGCTGCCGAGATCGCGATGGCCGAGCGCGACACCGAGGCGGCGAAGATGCGCCAGCTCCGCGACAAGCTGGAGCAGTCGATCACCTCGCGCCTCGACATGGTCTACCTCAACGGCCACCGCGAGCACCGGCTCCCCAACAACCTCAACCTCTCCTTCGCCTACGTGGAGGGCGAGGGCCTGATGATGGCGCTGCGCGACGTGGCGGTCTCCTCCGGCTCTGCCTGCACCTCCGCCTCCCTCGAGCCCTCGCACGTGCTGCGCGCGTGCGGCGTCGAGGAGGAGCTGGCGCACACCTCGATCCGCTTCGGCCTCGGCCGCTTCACCACCGAGGAGGAGGTCGACTACGTTGCCGAGCTCGTGGTGGCGAAGGTGAGCAAGCTTCGCGAGATGTCGCCGCTCTACGAGATGGCGAAGGAAGGCATCGACCTCAAGTCCATCGCCTGGACGGCGCACTAGTTCAAGGAAGGGTGACACATGGCCTACAGCGACAAGGTCATCGACCACTACGAAAACCCCCGCAACGTCGGGACCCTCGACAAGGAAGATCCGAACGTCGGCACCGGCCTCGTCGGTGCACCCGCCTGCGGCGACGTGATGCGCCTGCAGCTCCGGATCAGCGACGCCGGCGTGATCGAGGACGCAAAGTTCAAGACCTTCGGTTGCGGCTCCGCGATCGCCTCCTCCTCGCTCGTCACCGAGTGGGTGAAGGGCAAGAGCGTCGACGAGGCGATGACGATCAAGAACTCGGACATCGCCGAGGAGCTCTCGCTCCCGCCCGTGAAGATCCACTGCTCGGTCCTCGCCGAGGACGCGATCAAGGCGGCGATCACCGACTACAAGAACAAGAAGAAGGCCTGAAGATGGAAAACCAGGACACCGGCAAGCTCGTAGGGCTCGGCGCGAAGAGCACCGAGTCGCGGCCCGAGGGCCAGGCGACCACGCCGGCTCCTGGGTTGACCGGCCTCGGCAGCAAGGGCGCTGCCGGTGGGCTCACGGGCCTCGGCGCCAGGAGCGCCGGCGGCCTCGGCGCCTCGGGCGCGGGCAGCAGCCTCACCGGCCTCGGTTCGTCGGGCGCAGCTGGTGGCCTCACCGGCCTCGGTGGTGCGGCCAAGCCCGCGGCGCCGGCTGCTGCCCCTGCGGCGGCGCCGCGCAAGGCGGGCATCCGGATCGCCGAGAGCGCCGCGGAGCGGATCCGCAAGATCCTGACCGACCGCGGCACCCCCGACGCCGGCCTCCGCATCCGCATCCGTGGCGGCGGCTGCACCGGCCTGCAGTACGACATGGAGTTCGCCGACGAGGCGAAGGAGAAGGACCGCGTCTTCTCCGAGCACGGCGTGAAGATCTTCGTCGATCCGAAGAGCTACATCTTCCTGATCGGCACCGAGCTCACCTACCAGCAGGGCCTGCTCGAGTCGGGCTTCAAGCTCGAGAACCCGAACGTGAAGAAGGCCTGCGGCTGCGGCGAGTCCTTCACGATCTGATCGTGCCGCCGGGCGGTGTCGCCCACGGCAGACGTTCGCAAGGGAGCCGGCGCACCGGGTGCTTGATCGCACCGGGTCACGCCGGCTTCGCTGTAAGCAGCGGTCGCGTCCGGCGTCTCCCGGGAGGCGCTGCGCCGCATGAGGGAAACGGTGGCGGATCATTTCGAGACCCTCGGCCTGGCGCCGGGCTTCCGTATCGACGAGAAGGCGCTCGAGGAGCGCTTCCGCGAGCTGTCGCGGCTGCTCCACCCCGACCGCCACGCTGCAGGCGGCCCCACGGCGCGGCGCCTCGCCCTCGAGAAGACCATTGCCCTGAACGACGCCTGGCGTGTGCTCAAGGATCCGTCGCGGCGCGCCGCCTACCTGCTCCAGCTGCGCGGCATCGACCTCGGTGAGGGCGGCGCCCAGGGCGCGGGGAAGTACCTGCCGCCGGGCTTCCTCCTCGAGGTGATGGAGCAGCGGGAGGCCTTCGACGAGGCCCGCGCCGCGAAGAAGATCGCCGAGGTGGAGGCCCTCGCCGCGAAGGTGCGGCGGGATCGGGCAGCGGCCCTCGAGGCCCTCGGGAACGCATTCGACCGAAACGACGACGAGGAAGCAGCGCGGCAGCTCTCGGTGCTGCGCTACTACGACCGCTTCCTCGGTGAGGTGAGGGCCTGGGAGGACGAGGCCTTCGAGGAGAACCATGGCTGAGTCCGGCCTTCTGCAGATCCGCGATCCCCTTCGGCCCTACGGGAAGCCGGTTGGGATCGATCTCGGCACCACCCACTCGCTCGTCGCCTTCGTCGACGGGGCGGGGCAGCCCCGCGCGGTGCCCGTCTCGCCGGACGGCGAGGTGCTCTGTCCGTCGGTGGTGCACTACCTCGAGGACGGCTCCACCATGGTGGGCCGGGAGGCCCGCGAGAAGGCGGCCACCCATCCCCACGAGACCATCGCCTCGGTGAAGCGCTTCATGGGCAAGGGCCCGGACGACGCGGAAACGAAGCGCCTCGGCCACTACCGCTTCGCGGGGGCGCCCGGCGACGCCATCGTGCGCTTCGACGTGGGCGCGAAGGTCGTCTCGCCGGTGGAGGTCTCCGCGGAGATCCTCAAGCACCTGCGCCGCAAGGCGGAGGCAGCCCTCGACGAGAAGGTGGGCGGCGCGGTGATCACCGTCCCCGCCTATTTCGACGATGCGCAGCGGCAGGCCACCAAGGACGCAGGCCGGCTCGCGGGCCTCGAGGTGCTGCGGCTCCTCAACGAGCCCACCGCTGCGGCGGTGGCCTACGGCCTCGACCGCAGGGCGCAGGGCACCTTCGCCGTCTACGACCTCGGCGGCGGCACCTTCGACGTCTCCATCCTGCGGCTGGTGGAGGGCGTCTTCGAGGTGAAGAGCACCGCCGGCGACTCGGCCCTGGGCGGCGACGATTTCGATCGCGCGCTGGCAGGCGTGCTCCTCGAGCAGATCTCCTCGGCGCTCGGCCGCGATCTGCGCGCCGATCCGCACGCGGTGCAGGCGGCGCTCTACGCCGCCCGCGCGGCGAAGCACGAGCTCTCCGCGAAGGAGCGCACCGTGGCGCTGCTGCAGCTTCCCGAGCGCACCGTCGAGGTGGAGGTGACGCGGGCGCAGTTCGAGGCGCTGATCGCGGGGCTCGTGCAGCGCACCGCGGTGGCCTGCCGCCGCGCCCTGCGCGACGCGGAGCTCGAGCCCACGAACATCGACGGCGTGGTGCTGGTGGGCGGCTCCACGAGGCTCCCCCTGGTGCGCCGCTTCGTCTCCGAGATCTTCGGCGGGAAGCAGCCGCTCGCCGACATCGATCCCGACCAGGTGGTGGCGCTGGGCGCAGCGATCCAGGCGGAGAACCTCGCCGGCAAGCCCCGCGAGGACATGCTCCTCCTCGACGTGATCCCGCTCTCGCTGGGCGTGGAGACGATGGGGGGCGTCGTGGAGAAGATCATCCACCGCAACTCGACCATCCCCACCTCCGCGGCGCAGATCTTCACCACCTACGCCGACGGCCAGAACGCCATGGACATCCACGTGCTCCAGGGCGAGCGCGAGCTGGTGCAGGATTGCCGCTCGCTGGCGCGCTTCCGGCTCTCGGGGATCCCGCCGATGCCGGCGAACCTGGGGCGCGTGCAGGTCACCTTCGCCGTCGACGCCGACGGCATCTTGAGCGTCAGCGCCAAGGAGCTCACGACCGGGGTCGAGCAGTCGATCACGGTGAAGCCCTCCCACGGCCTCACCGACGAGCAGGTCGAGGACATGCTCATCGCCTCCCTCGAGAACGCCGAGGAGGACGTGGCGGTGCGCCTCGCCACCGAAGCGAAGGTCGAGGCGCAGCGCGTGCTCAACGATCTGCACAAGGCGATGGCGGGTGACGCCGCGCTGCTGCAGCCGGGCGAGCGCGAGAAGATCGCCGAGGCGGAGGGCAAGCTCGCCGCAGCGGTGCAGACCAACGATCACGACAGGATCAACCTGGCGATCAGCGACCTCGACCACGCGTCGGCGGAGTTCGCCAGGCGCCGGATGGAGCGAGCGATCCAGGGTGCGCTGCAGGGCCACTCGGTCGAGGAGTTCGGGGAGTAGGCCATGCCGAAAGTCACGTTCGTCAATTGGGATGTCTCGGTGGAGGTGCAGCCGGGCACCACCATCCTCGAGGCAGCGGAGAAGGTGGAGGAGCGCGGGGTCAAGGTGGGCCACTCCTGCGGCGGCGTCTGCGCCTGCTCCACCTGCCACGTCTACGTGCGCGAGGGGCTGCCCACGGTGGAGGAGCCGAGCGAGCGCGAGGAGGACATCCTCGACAAGGCCTTCGACGTGCGGCCACAGTCGCGCCTCGGCTGCCAGGTCGAGGTGGGCAACAAGGACCTCGTGGTCGAGGTGAGCCAGGAGTCGGTGAAGGCCTGGTACGACGAGAATCCCGCGGCGCGCCACGAGGCAGAGGCCCGTGGTGAGGACCTGCGCAAGTAGGAGCCTGAAGATGCAGTGGACCGACGTGCGCGACATCGCCATCGAGCTCGCCGAGCGGCATCCGGACGTGAAGCCGCTCACGGTGCGCTTCACCGATCTGCACCGCTGGATCACCGAGCTGCCGGGCTTCGACGACGATCCGCAGAAGAGCAACGAGAAGCTGCTCGAGGCGATCCAGATGGCCTGGCTCGACGAGGTCGAGGACTAGCCGCTTGGCAGGCTGGGACCACGCGGAGCTCGACGAGCTCGAAGCGATCCGGGACGAGGACGACGCCTGGCCCGCGGCGTTCGGGCCGCGGCTCGTCCTCGTCTGCCGCTGCCATTGCGTCGAGGAGCGCGAGATCGAGGCCCTCGCGGCGCAAGGGTGCGACGTGGCGGAGATCGCCCGGCGCACCGGCGCCACCACCGGCTGCGGGAGCTGCCTGCTGCAGGTGGAGGAAATCGTCCGCTGCACGAGGCGGGTTGGATAGAGGGTGCCCGGCGAAAGGGCATCTTCCTGCTTGACGAGACCGGGCGGTCGCACGTACAAGACCGCCCCACATGCCGCCTACGCCCAGGTGGTGGAATTGGTAGACACGCTAGATTCAGGGTCTAGTGGGGGCAACTCCGTGGAGGTTCGAGTCCTCTCCTGGGCACCATAGCAAGGCATCAGAAGGGCCGGTTCACAGCGATGTGGATCGGCCCTTCGACTTTTCCGGCATGCCTTCACGCAGCCGGCAGCAGGAGCCGGAAACGGGCGCCGCCGCCAGGCGCCTCGAGCGCCTCGAGGCTGCCGCCGTGCTCCTCGGCGATGCGGCGGGCGATGGCGAGCCCGAGGCCCGTGCCCGCGTCCTTGGTGGTGAACCAGGGCTCGAAGATCCGCTCGCGATCCGAAGCCGGCAGCCCGGGGCCCCGGTCGTCCACGTCGAAGGCGACGCCGCCCTCCTGCAGGTGGGCGTGGAGCCGCACGAGGCCCCTGCCGCCCATCGCCTGCTCGCCGTTCTGCACCAGGTTGAGCAGCACCTGGAGGATCTGGTCGCGGTCCGCGCGCACCTGCGGCAAGGCCTCGTCGACCGTGGCGCGGAGCTCGATCCCAGCAGGCGCCGTGGCGTAGAGGGCGAGGAGCGGCGCCACCAGCTGCCGCGGCTCGATCACCTCGAGCTGCGGCGGCGGCAGCCGCGCGAATCGAGAGAATTCGTCGACGATCTTCTTGAGCCGGCCCACCTCCTCGAGCACCGCGCCCGAGGACTCCTCGAAGATCTCGTCGAGGAGCGGACTCCTCGCCCGGTGTGCGTCCCGCAGGGTCTCCACCGACATCGCGATCGGCGTGAGCGGGTTCTTGATTTCGTGGGCGAGGCGCCGGGCCACCTCCTGCCACGCTGCGATCCGCTCGGCCACCGCGGCGCGCTCGCGCTCCCGGAGGAGGTCCGCGGTCATCCGGTTGAACGCCTCCACCAGCGCCCCCACCTCGCCGCCTGCGCGCACGTCGACGCGGTGGGAGAGGTCGCCGCGGGCCACGGTGGCGGCGCCCGCTGCGAGGGCTTCCACCGGGCGCACGATGCGCCTGGCGAGGAAGGCGCCGAGGAGCGTGGCCAGCGCCACCGAGGCGAGGAGGAAGAGGGCGAGCACGCCGACGATCCGCGCCTGCGCCACCGCCAGCGAGTGGGCGCCTGCGTGGACCTGCAGCTGCACGCCGGTGTCGCCGGGCAGGGCGAGGGGGCGGGCCTTCGCGCTCGGCGCCGGGAGGAGCCCGAGGAGCGCTGCGCCGGGGAGGTCGTTGTCCGGCGCCGGGGACCTGGTGAGGACGTCGCCCCTGCCGTCGAGCAGCTCGACCGTGCTGCCGGCGGTGGCGCCGAGGCGGCGGACGAAGACCGGCCCCAGCAGCGTGCCGGCGACGACGTGGAGCCGGATGTTGCCCCAGGTGAAGGGGCGCGCCGCCACCAGCGCCAGCGAGCTGCGGATCCTGCCGCCGTCGCGGATCTCGACGAAGCGGGCCACCGGCGTGGAGGGCTGGATGCGCGAGAGGGCGAGGGAGGCGAGGTCGGGATCGCCGACACGGGCGGGCAGGTGGCCCGAGGAGAGGATCCGCCCCTCGTCGTCGAGGAGGGCGAGGACCTCGAGGCCGCCTGCCTCCATCATCTCGCCGGCGACGGAGACGAGCGCGGCGGGATCGCCGCCGTCGATGGGCTCGATCGCCACGGTGCGGAGGAGCTCGCTGCCTGCCACCGCGTCTAGGGCGCGCACCACCGCTGCCCCGGTGGCCTTCTGCTCGGTCTCCACCACCCGCACCGCTGCGGCGAGGCGGCGATCGAGCTCGACCTCGAACGCGCCGGTCACCTCGCGGAGGACGAGGGGCGCCACCGCCAGCAGCGGCAGCGTCGCCACCAGCGCGAAGGCGAGGGCGAGACGGGTGGCGAGCGTCAAGGAGCGTCCTCCGGTTCCGGCAGGAGCCAGCTCTCCGCGAGGTCGGGGCCGCCGCGCTGGATGCGCGTGCCGCTTGCGGGGAGCACGCGCTCGGTGCCGGCGTAGAGCGGGAGGATCCCCCGCACGCCGGCGAGGGCCGAGGCGGTGGCGCGGGCCGCTTCGTCCTTGCCACTGCCGGCTTTGCCCACCTGCGCGAGGAGCCGGCGCGCGTCGCCGCCGCGGCCTGCGGCGTGGAGCAGCGAGGCAGCGGCGAGGCCGGGATCGGCGGGAAGGGGGAGCTGCACCAGCGCCAGCTGGAAGGTGCCGGCCGCAGCTCGCTCGCGCACCTCGCCGAGGGGATCGAGCTGCACCCGCACCCCGCGATCGTGGAGCCGGAGCTGGATCCGCTCCGCCACCTGCCGGTGGCCCTCCACCGCCGGATCGTAGAGCAGGGCCACCGGGCCGGGCGGCGTCTTCGTCCCTTGCGCAGCGGCGGGCGCCGGCGCGTGGTGGGGCGAAGGCAGCAGCCGGTCGAAGGGCGCCGCAGCCCCGGGGACGAACCAGCGCACGAGATCGGTGCGATCGACGGCGCCGGCGACGTCCATGCCGAGCGAGGGGTGGACGAAGATCCAGGTGGCGAGCGGCGCGCCTTCGCCGCGCACCGGGCCGAGCTCCGCCCTGCCGGCGCCGACCAGGCGGCCTGCTGCGCGGCGATCGGGCTGCGGCTGCAGGTGCACGGCGTCGATGAAGGGACGGCCGTCCACGTGGCCGGCGAAGGCCTCGAGGCGGTGCGGCGCTGCCAGGCGGAAGGGCCCCGCGCCGAGCGGCGCGTCGGTGGTGAAGTTGGCCGGGACCACCGAGGCCGCCACCTCCGCCAGCGCCTCCGGCCAGCGGGGGTAGGGGAAGGCGAGGTGCACCTCGACCTCGTGCTCCGAGCGCGGGGTGATCCGCTCCACCGCCAGCACCAGCGCCGCCCACGGCCCGCCGTCGAGGCGGCGCAGCGAGGCGGCGAGATCGGTGGCGCGGATCGGCCTGCCGTCGTGGAAGCGCAGGCCCTCGCGCAGCAGCAGGTGGAAGCGCCTGCCGCCGTCGTTGCTCCGCGGCACCTCGGCGAGGAGCACCGGGGCGAGGGCGCCGTCCGCCGTGCGGCGCAGCAGGGGCTGGTGGAGGAGCGATGCGACGAAGAGCTCCGCCACCGTGTCGGCCCCTGCCGGATCGGGATCGATCCGCTGCTGGGGCAGCGCTGCCGTTACGGTGCCGCCGTAGCGGGGGCGCACGCCGGCCCCTGCGGCGGTGGCGAGGAGGAGGAGCGTCGCTGCAAGGGGGAGGCGGCGGATCATCGCGTCACCCGCCGCAGGAGGTGAAGCGTGCCGTCGGCGGCGCCGAAGACCACCACCTCGCCCGCGCCGAGATCGCCCGCGGCGGCGGTGAGGAGCGGCACGTCGCGCGGCGCCGCTTCCACGGGGCGTCCGCCGCCAGGTGGGATCACCCGCACCACGTCCGGACCGGCGGCGGTGCGGGCGCTCGCCACCAGCTCCGGCGTTCCGTCGCCGTCGAGATCGGCGAGGGCGGCTGCGTCGCCGATGCCGCGTATCGGCGCGTGCGGCGTGAGCTCGGCGTCGAGGGGGACGAAGGTGCCGTCCACGTCGATCACGCCGAAGGGCGTCGCCCCGGCGTGCGGTGCGGCGAGCGCGGCGACGAAGGGGTTCTCGAGCGTGCCGGCCAGCGGCGCTGCGGGGGAAGCGGGGCGCGCACGCAGGAGCATCGGGCCGAAGAGGTTGCCGCCCGGCGCCTGCAGCGCGGCGAGTACGCCGGCCTCCCCTGCGGCGAGGGGGATCACGTCGGCAGGTGCCGCTTCCTCGTGGATCAACCTGCCGCGCTCGAGGCGCAGAACCGCGGCGCTTCCGCGCAGCGGCAGCGCGTAGCGGACGCGGTCGCCGGCGACCACGACGCCGGCGCGGGGATCACGCGAGGCGACGCCCGTGCCCTCCAGTACGAGCCGCGTCACCTCCGCACCGGCGGCGTCGAAGAGCACGAGCTCGTCCCGGGTGATCGCCGCCACGTGGGGCACGCCGCCGAGGTGGCCCACCGCCAGCGCCAGCGGCGCTGTCGGAAGCGTGGCGAAGCGGGCCCACTCCACCTCGAGGGGGCCGGTGGCGAGCCTTCCGGCGAGGAGGCGCGCCGCTGCGTCCGCAGGTGCCTCGGCGAGCAGCGCGCCACCAGCCGAGAGCGCGGCGCCGGTGAAGAAATTGGAGCGAACCGGCCGCACCTCGCCTGCTGCCACCAGCGCGCCACCGGCGATCTCGAGCCGGAGTGTGACGAGGGCGTCGGCGCCCGCTGCCAGCGCTTCTACTGCGGAGCGGGCGGCCAGCGGCGGGGCGAAGCCCGCCTTCCGCAGCGCAGCGGCGAGGGCGAGCTCCGCAGCGGAGCCGAGCCGCCGCACCCGCGCGTCCACCCCGAGGGCGAGTCGGGTGGTGGCTGGCGGGAAAAGCGCCGCCACCCGGGTGGCGACCGACGTGGCGACCGCGTCGAGCGCAGCGACGTCCCGCACCTCGCTGGCCGCACCACCGGCGGCTGCGGCGCCGACGGGGGCGCCGAGGAGCAGGCAGAGCAGCGCAGGCGCGAGCCGCGTCAAGGGACGAGGCCTTCCGATCCCCCGAGGAAGAGCTCCATCGGCACGTCGCCCGGCGCCATGCCCGGCGCCACCGCCTGCTCGGTGGGGGCGGTGCCGGCGACGAAGGCGGTGGTCACCGCCGCCTCGTCGGTGGCGCCCTCCGCTGCGAGGAGCCCGGTGGCGCGATCGATGAGCACCTGCTCCACGCCCTCGGGAACGGGGAAGTCGCGGGGCGGCAGGCCCTGGTGCGCCGCCTTCATCAGGTCGATCCAGGCGGGCAGGGCGGTGCGCCCGCCGGTCTCGCCGCGGCCCAGCGGCCGGTGATCGTCGTAGCCCACCCACGAGACCGCAGCGAGATCCGCGGTGAAGCCGGCGAACCAGGCGTCGCGGCCGTCGCTGGTGGTGCCGGTCTTGCCGGCGGTGGGCCTGCCCAGCACCGCGGCCGCCTTGCCGGTGCCCTCGGTGACCACCGCCTGGAGCAGCTCGCCGAGCACGTAGGCGAGGGCGGGGGAGATCGCCGGGCGCAGCTGCGGCCGCGCCTCCTCGAGCACCTCGCCGTTGCGATCGACCACCTTCTCCACCAGCACCGGCTCGCCGGCGAGCCCGCCGGAGGCGATGGTGGCGTAGGCGTTGGCCAGCTCCATCGGCGTCACCTCACCGGTACCGAGGGCGAGGGTGAGGTTCTCCGGCAGCGAGCCGGCGATCCCCGACCGCCGCGCGAACTCGACCACCGGATCGACGCCCAGCTCGGAGATGAGCCGGACCGCCACCGTATTCTTCGACTTCGCCAAGGCGCTGCGCAGGGTCATCGTGCCGTCGAAGGCATCGCGATCGTAGTTGCGGGGCTTCCATTCCTTCCCGGTCCACGGATCGCGGAAGGTCTCCGGCGCGTCGACCACCAGGCTCGCGGCGGTCCACCTGCCGCTCTCCAGCGCAGCGCCGAAGACGAAGGGCTTGAAGGCGGAGCCCGGCTGCCGCTTCGCCTGCATCGCGCGATCGAAGGAGCTGCGGCCGAAATCGAAGCCGCCAGCGAGGGCGCGGACCCGCCGCGTCTTCGGATCGATCGCCACCAGCGCGCCGTCCGCCTCGGGCTCCTGGGCGAGCTGCAGGCCGATCTTCGTCCCCTCGACCTTCGTGATCTCGGTGAGGACGACGTCGCCCTTCTTCAGCGCGTCGACCGGCTTCTTGCCGGTCCAGCGCAGGCCCGACGCGGGAAGTTCCACGGTGCGCTTGCCGAACCAGAGCGTCGCGCCGGCGGCGGTGACCTTCTCCACCGCGCCGGCAACGAGCACACCCGCCTTCGGGACCACCGCGCTCGCGTCGCGCACGTCGACGAGCATGTCGGCGGAGACCCGCTCGGCGCGCTTCGCCGCGCGGGTGCGGCGCTCCTCGTCCAGCTGCACCTTCGCCCCACGCCAGCCCTGCCGCCTGTCGTAGGCGACGAGCCCGGTGCGCAGCGCCGCATCCGCGGCGCGCTGCACCTCGACGTCCATGCCCACGTGTACCTGCAGCCCGCCGGTGAGCACCGCCTCGTTGCCGTAGCGATCGACCAGGTAGCGGCGGACTTCCTCGACGTAGTAGGGCCCCGGCGCGTCGGGCGGACGGGCGGCGACGCGGATCGGCCGGTCGATCTCGGCGTCGAACTCCTTCTGGCTGATCCAGCCGTTCTCGAGCATGCGCCCGAGGACGTAGCGCTGCCGCTGCTTCGCGCGCTCGGGGTGGCTGATCGGCGAGAGCCGCGCCGGCGACTGGGGCAGCCCCGCGAGCATCGCCGCCTCGCCGAGGGTGACGTCCTTCACGCCCTTGCCGAAGTACCAGCGCGCCGCCTCCTCCACGCCGTAGCGGCCGTGGCCGAAGTAGATCTGGTTCAGGTAGAGGTAGAGGATCTCGTCCTTGGTGAGGTTCTCCTCGATCCGCCTGGCGAGGATCACCTCCTTGAGTTTGCGCTCGTAGGTGCGCTCGGGCGTGAGCAGGAAGGTCTTCACCACCTGCTGCGTGATCGTGGAGGCCCCCTGCTTCGTCTGGCCGGAGAGCAGGTTCTTCACGAAGGCCCGGGCGATGCCTGCGTAGTCGAGCCCCTCGTGCTGGTAGAATTCGGCGTCCTCCGCAGCGAGGATCGCGCGCTTGAGCACCTCGGGGATCTCGGCAGGCGGCACCACCGTCCGCCTCTCGTCCTGGAAGGTGGCGACCAGGCGCCCGTCGGACGCGAAGACGCGGGTCGCCTCCTTGGGCTCGTAGTCCACGAGCTTGTCGAAGCGCGGCAGGTCGCGGGACATCCAGAGGAGGACGCCGCCGGCGAAGACGCCGCCGGTGAGGGCCAGCACCAGGCAGAGGAGCAGGAGCTTGCCGAGGAGGCTGCCGCGCTTCTTCTTCGTGGTGCGTGCGCGGCTGCCGGTTCGCTGTGCGGTGCGGTTGCGAGACATCGATAGGGCCCATCCTACGCCGGAAGGCATTGTTCCCACCAACAGCGGCGGGGCGCCGCTCCCTCCCCGGGCGCCCGCCGGGGCGGCGTAGAGAAGCACCACGCCGCCCGCGGCGCAACGCCGCTACTCCTCGAGCGGCGCCTCCCGCTCCAACACGAAGTACTGCGCGTCGGCGATGGCGCTGAGCCGCTGGAAGTTCACCTGCGCCTTCACGTAGCGGGGCGCGAGGGTGACGGCCATCCGGTACTCGGCGAGGGCCTCGGTGGTGTAGCCGAGCTTTTCGTAGGCGATGCCGAGGTTGTTGTGCATGTAGGCCACGTCGGGGCGGAGCAGGGTGGCGGCGGTCAGCGCCTCCATCGCCTCCTTCCACTGGCCCACGCGCAGGTGCGAGAGTCCCTTGCCGTTGAAGGCGTGGGCGTGGCCGGGATCGAGCTCCACCGCGCTCTCGAAGGCGGCGATCGCCGCGCCGAATTGCTCCGCCCGGAAGAAGAGGCGGCCCTTGAGGTGGTAGGCCTCGGCGCTCTCCGCATCGCGCAGCAGCGCGCGGTTCGCCAGGGCGAGGGCCTCCTCGTCGTCCGCTGCGTCGAGGGCGAGGCGGGCGCCGCGGAGGAGCGGGGTCGCGTCGTCGGGCGCGAGGGCGGCCCAGAGCGAGGCGGCCTGCCTGCCGAGGGTGCGCTCGCCTGCGGCTGCGGCGTGGTGGGCGATCGCCGCAGCGGCGTCGGAGGAGGTGGGGTCGTGGTCGAGCGCCTTGCGGAAGGCAGCGAGCGCCGGCTTCTTCTCCCCCGCAGCGGCGAGCGTGCGCCCCTCCGCCAGGTGCGCTTCCGCGTCGAGCGTGCAGGCCTCGTGGGCGAGGCCGAGGGCGATCGCCTCCGGCGCAGGCGCAGGTGAAGGGGCTGTCGGCGGCGGAACCACCTGCGGCCGCAGCGGCGCGTCGACGACCACCGGCTGCGGTGTGGGCTGCTGTGCGCCGGTGGGGGCGGGCTGGCTCTCGCTGCAGCCGACGAGCGCCGCTGCGAGGAGCGAGGCGGTGAGGCGAGCGGTACGGTTCATCGCGATCCTCCCGCGGCCACTTCGTGTGGGCCGCTGCAGGGGGGGATTGCGACCGCCGTGCCAGCACCGGGAAATGCCCTGCTTGCAGCGTTTCGGCGGGCCGGCGGGCGATCGCCGTGGCCCCTCGGACGCGCCGTGCGGCAGGAGGGCCACGTGTGGCCCTCCGTTACGCCTCGCCGCCACCCCGCTTCACGCCGAGAGCCTTGAGCTTCTTGTAGAGATGGCCGCGGTCCATGCCGAGCGCCCGCGACGCTTCCGTCGGGCTGTCGCCGTGCACGGCGAGAGCGCCGAGCAGGATCTCCCGCTCCGCCTCCTCCACCAGCTCGTTGAAGCTCGCGCCCTCGCGGTAGCCGCCGCTCTTCGCCTTCCGCGCGCCGGGTAGCGCCATCGCCACGTCCGCCGCGCCGAGCACCGGCCCGTCGGAGAGGATCACGAGCCGCTCCACCAGGTTGCGGAGCTCGCGCACGTTCCCCGGGTAGTCGTGGAGCTGCAGCGCCGCCATCGCCTCGGGCGACGCCTCCATCTGCCGCCGGCCGTTGCGCTCGCACGCCTCGCGCACGAAGGACGCCACGAGCGCCGGGATGTCCTCCTTGCGCTCGCGCAGCGGCGGCGCGTGGATCGGCACCACGTTGAGCCGGTAGTAGAGATCCTCGCGAAAGCGCCCCTCCTCGATCTCCTTCGGCAGATCCTTGTTGGTCGCCGCGATCACGCGGACGTCGGCGGTGAGCGTGCTGGTGCCGCCCACCCGCTCGAATTCGCCCTCCTGCAGCACCCGCAGCAGCTTCGCCTGCATGGCGGCGGGCATGTCGCCCACCTCGTCGAGAAAGAGCGTGCCCTTGTCGGCGAGCTCGAACTTTCCCTTCCGCGCCGCATGGGCGCCGGTGAACGCGCCGCGCTCGTGCCCGAAGAGCTCGCTCTCGATCAGCTCCGCCGGTACCGCTGCACAGTTGAGCTTCACGAAGGGCCCGTCCTTGCGGCGGCTGTTCTCGTGGATCGCGCGGGCGATCAGCTCCTTGCCGGTGCCGTTCTCGCCGGTGATCAGCACCCGCCCCTCGGAAGGCGCCGCGCGGCGGAGCCTGTCGAAGAGCGCGCTCATCTGCCTGCCGCCGCCCACCATGTCGAAGGTGCCGCGCGCGGCCCGCAGCTCGTCGAGCTCGTCCGCCATCGCCTTGTGGCGGAGCGCGTTCTCCACAGCGACGAGGAGCCGTTCCTTTGCCACGGGTTTCTCGAGGAAATCCAATGCGCCCAGGCGAACGGCCTGGACCGCCACGTCGATGGTCCCGTGGCCGGACATCATGACGATCGGGATCCCTTTGCGTGTTTTTCGGATCTGTTGGAGAATTTGCAGACCGTCCTCGTCGGGGAGCTTGACGTCGAGGAGGACCACGTCAATCGGCCTGGCGAGCAGGCGCTCCAGGGCCTCTTTTCCGCTGGACGCCGTCTCCGTGGCGTGTCCGGCGAGCCGGAGCGCCTGGCCGAAGGTCAAGAGGATATTTCGCTCGTCGTCGACGACGAGCACGGTAGCGGCCATCAAAATCTCCTAACGCAAAGTAATTCTAACCGATTTTCGACAGCGATTACCCGTTGACAGCGCGCGTAGCACCTAGCTAGAAGGCGCGTACCTATCGGAGGACCCACCGATGAACTCTCGGATTCTGCTCGCTCTTGGCGCCGTCGGCATGCTCGGCCTGCTCACTGGTTGCCCCCCCAGCTACCCCAACTGCAACGACAACGACGACTGCGTGGTCGACGGCCAGCAGGCCGGCATGTGCGTGAACGGCACCTGCCAGGAGTGCGGCACCGATTCCGACTGCAAGGCCGGCTTCGAGTGTGACGACAGCACGCCCGGTGCCAACCGCTGCGTGCCCATCGCGGGTTACTGCACCTCGAAGGCCGACTGCCCCGAGGATCAGGCCTGTGTGAACAACCGTTGCAGCTCGTGCCAGAGCGACGCGCAGTGCGGCACCGGCTTCGAGTGCGTCGGCGGCGCTTGCCGTTCGCTCGCCTGCCAGAGCGACGAGGACTGCACCGGCGGCCGCGCCTGCATCGACGGCTTCTGCCGGACCCCCGAGGTCGTGCGCTGCGAGCCTGCCGGCCCGGTGCGCTTCCCCTTCAACGAGTCGACCCTGACCTCGGAGGCGCAGAGCAACCTCCAGGCGCTCGCCGACTGCCTGCAGTCGAACCAGTACGCCGGCGCCAGCGTCGTCGTCGAGGGCCACGCGGACGAGCGCGGCACCGACGAGTACAACATGCTCCTCAGCCAGCGCCGCGCCGACGCGGTGAAGCGCTACCTCACCAGCCTCGGCGTCGGGGCGGACCGCCTCCGCACCACCGGCTTCGGCGAGGAGCGGCCGCTCGTCGACGAGTCGAGCGAGAGCGCGTGGGAGCAGAACCGCCGCGCCGAATTCGAAGTCACCCGCTGATTGAGGCATAGTCGGCGTGATGAACCACAAGTTCCACGTCGTGCTCGCGGCCGTCGCCCTCCAGGCGACGGCCGCCTGCTACCCCTACTGGACCGGAAGTGCTCTCGAAGAGCGCGTCGTCGCCCTCGAGAACGCCACCGCCGAGAACCGCGCCCAGCTCGACGAGACCCGTCGCCAGCTCGCCGCGCAGCTCGAGAAGCTCCAGGCAACCCTCGACGACCTGACCAAGAGCTCGACCCGCACCACCGCATCGGTGGCGGCGGCGACCGACGATCTCCTGCGCCAGGTCCAGATGCTCCGCGGCGACCTCGCCACCCAGCAATTCCGCGACGAGGAATTCGCCAAGCGCTTCGAAGCCCTCGAGCAGCGCATCGCCGCCCTCGGCGGGGAAGAGGCGCTGCAGAAGTTCGAGGCGAAGCGGGGGCTGGCGGCGATCCAGCGCCCGGCGGACAAGCAGAAGTTCTTCGATCTGGCGAAGGGCTATCACGATCGCGGCGAGTACACCTTCTCGCGGCAGCTCTTCGCCGAGTTCATCGAGAAGTGGCGCTTCGACGAGCTCTCGCCCCGGGCGCAGCTGCTCATCGGCGATTCGCATTTCGCCGAGAAGCAGTACCGGGAGGCGATCCTCGCCTACCAGAAGATCCGGGAGACCTGGCCGACCAGCCGCTACGTCCCGGACGCGCTCTACAAGCTCGGCCTCTCCTTCCTCCAGCTCGGCCTCCGCAACGAGGCGAAGCAATTCCTCGAGGAAGCCGCCAAATTCCCTGCGCAGGATGCAGGCAAGCAGGCGCGCGAGAAGCTGAAGCAGCTGCAGGGCGGCGGCAAGAAGCGGTAGCGCCGGCGCTGGCGGGGACGCGGGCGATGCTGGTAGCATCCGATCGATGACACACCGCTCGCTTCTCTTCGCCTGTGCGGTGCTCGTTGCGGCGGCCTGCTCCTCGAAGCCCGAGGAGAAGGCCGCGCCGCAGCAGCCCGCAGCCATCGCCGCACCTGCCACGAAAAACACGCAGGCCTCGCAGGCCGAGGTGACCGCAGCGCCGGTCACCCTTCTCGTCACGGGGGACAACTGGGGCGAAATCGCCCCGTGTGGCTGAAAGAGCCACCCGACGGGCGGTCTGCCTCGTCGAGCCACCGTGATTTCCGAGCGCCGGTCGAAGGGGCCCGTGTTGGTCCTCGACGCCGGTGATGCACTCTTCCAGCTGCCGTCGAAGGCCGACGAGCGGGCGCAGGCGCAGGCGCGCCTGGTGCTCGCCGGCATGGCCGAGGTCGGAACCGCGGCGATGGCCGTCGGCGACCGCGATCTCGCTGCGGGCCTCGATTGGCTCCGCGCCGAGGCGAAGGAGGCGGGGATCCCGCTCCTCTCGGCCAACCTCGAGAGGCCCGGCGGCGAGAAGCCCTTCGAACCCTCCGTGCTCCTCGCCGTCGGCGAGAAGCAGGTGGGGGTGATCGGCCTCTGGGCGAAGGGCACGCTTCCTGCCGGCCTCGTCGCCGCCGACGCAGCTGCAGCGGCGAAGGCCGAGGCGGCGAAGCTACGCGCCAGGGGCGCGCAGCTCGTGGTCGCCCTGGTCCACGGCTCCACCGCCGAGGCGATGCCCCTCGCCGCCGTCGAGGGGATCGATCTCGTCGTCCCCGCCCACGACGGCCAGTCGCGCCAGCCGGTGGCGGCGCCCGGTGGCGGCTGGGTCCTGGGGGCCGGCTCCCGCGGCAGGCAGGTGCTCGTCGTCGAGGTCCACCCCGACGGCGCCGGCGCCCTCGCCGATGCAGGCAGCGCCGATCGCCTCGCCCGCGAGGTGGAGTACGTCGAGCGGCGCCTCGCCGAGGCACGGAAGCGCCGCGACGGCGAGCGTCCGGAGCTCCGCAAGACCTACGAGAAGATGGTCGAGAGCTTCGAGGCCCGCCTCGCCACGCTGCGGACGCAGGTCGCCGGGGCAGGGATGCCGGAGGGCCGGCGCTTCCGCGCCAGCGAGATCAGCCTCGACGAGCACGTCGCCGACCAGCCTGCGCTGCAGGCGCGGGTCGACGCCTTCGAGAAGGCCCACGGCAAGGCGGAGGAGAAGCCCCACCTGCTGCCGCGGTGACCGACGCCGCCAGGACGAGGAAAAGGGCGCCTCCGCCTCGGGATGGCGCCCTTTTCCGTCGCACCGCCGCGCTGCCGTTCAGCTGGTGCCGGAGGGACCGGCAGAGGCGATCGCCACCTCCGGCGCCTCGTCGTCGAGCGGCGGCGGCACACCGTCCGCCTCTGCCTGCATCCGGTCGGCGCGCGACTTGAAGTGGCCGAAGGTCGCCAGGAGGATCGACGCCACCGGCACGGCGAAGAGCGCGCCCACGAAGCCGAAGGTCCGTTCGCCGGCGAGCAGGGCGAAGGCGATGAGCGCCGGGTGGATCTTCGCCGCCGTCCCCATGATCTTCGGGTTGAGCAGGTAGGCCTCCACGGCGTGGATCCCGAGGATCCAGGCGAGCGCCGCGACGCCGGTGGAGAAGGACTGCGACAGGCCCACCAGCACGATCGGGATCGTGGAGATGATCGTCCCGAAGATGGGGATGAACGAGAGCACCGTGGCCACGGTGGCGAGGACGAAGGCGAACTTCACCTTGAGCAGCAGCAGGCCGACCAGGGTCAGCACGCCGTTCACCAGGCAGATCACGATCTGCCCGCGGACGACGCCGGCGAGCTTCCGGTCGATCCGGCGGAGCAGGTCGTCGTAGTCGCCGAGGTGCTCCGGCGGCACCATCGAGCGGAAGAAGCGCTGGATGCCGCGGACGTCGATGAGCAGGAACGCCGTGACCATCAGCACGAAGAAGAGCATGAAGACGCCGCCGAAGAGCCCGGCGAGCACCCGCTGCGAGTAGCCGACCACGTCGAGGAAGTGGGAGCGCAGCCAGGCCGATCCGTTGGCGATGCTGTTGCGGATCGCAGCCTCGAGGTCGAGATGGAGCTTGGCCCCCTCCGCCGCCTGGTCGGCGCCGACCGCCAGCTGCGCGGCGCCGGGCTGCGCGGCGGTGAGATCCCCGACCTGCAGGCTCTCGTCGCCGAGGGCGATGGGGATGCCGTGGGTGGTGAGCCAATCCTCGGCGACGCGGATGTACCAGGCGATCCGGGTTGGTGTGAGGGCGTTCAGGAACTCCCGGGCCTCCGCGGTGAGGCGCACCAGCTCCCGGTAGAGCTGGGGCAGCGCCGCCACGGAGAAGAGGTAGACCACGCCGAAGAACGCCGCGTAGAGGAGGAGGATCGCGCCCCAGCGCGGCACGTTCCTGCCGCCGACCCGGTAGCCCGCGATCCGCGTCACCAGCGGCTCGATCACGTAGGCCACCAGCAGCGCCACGCCGAAGGGCAGCAGCACCTGGTGGAAGACGACCAGCACCGCTGCGATGGCCAGCCAAAGCAGGGCGACGATCAGGAGGTAGCTTTTCGGGCGGGCCTTCGAGCGCGAATCCACGGGCGATGATCTAGGGGAGCGCGGGGCTCCGGTCAACGGAAGGACCCGATGGCCGGGCTCTGCCGTGGGGTGATAGGATCGGCGCTTCCGCACCCGGAGCGCTTCTTGATGCACGGACAGAAACCGGCGCCGCTCGCGATCCGTTCCCTCGCAGCGCTTGGGATCTGCCTGCTGCTCGCCTGCTCGCTGGCCTCCTGCACCGAGGTGAAGGAGGAGCCTCCCGGCGGCGCAGGGGCCCGGACCGAACCCCTGGGGGCCGGTGAGAGCTGCAGCTTCGACGCGGAGTGCCGCGCGGGCCTCCGCTGCGATCCGGAGCGAAGGAGGTGCGTCTGCACCTCCGACGGCAACTGCCCCGTGCCGCTCCATTGCGATCCCTTCTCCGGCCGCTGCGTCCGCGAGGCGCCCGGCTGCCTCGCGGACCGGGATTGCGGGGACGAGCGCTGGTGCGAGACCTCGAGCCGCGTCTGCAGGCAGCTCCGTGCCTTCTGTGAGAGCTGCGAGCTCGACGGCGACTGCGGCGCGGGCAACCGCTGCCTCGTCGACGCCGGGGGATCGGGCCGCTTCTGCGGCGAGGCCTGCGCCGCCGACGCGGACTGCTCCCGCCCCGGCACCCGCTGCACCGAGGGGCAGTGCGTCCCCACCACCACCTGCAGGGACGTCGCCCCGTGCACGCCGGACGAGGGCCGCAGCTGCGCCATCGACCGCGATTGCAGGCCGGAGCAGCGCTGCGATCGGGACGTCGGCGCCTGTGTCGCCCGCAGCTCGGGCTGCGCGCCGGAGCAGCGTTGCGATGCGGCGAGCCTCGCCTGCTACGTGCCCTGCGACGACGACAGGGCCTGTGGAAGCGCCGCCCGCTGCGAGCGGGGCGCGTGCGTCTCCTTGCCCACCTGCACCGAGAACGGCGAATGCCCGGCGCCCCACCTCTGCGCGAAGGCCGCAGGCGCCGCCACCGGCACCTGCCTCGCTGGCTGCACCGAGGACGATCATTGCCCGCGCCCCAGGGTCTGCGCCATCGAGCCGGGGCAGGTGGTGGGCGGCTGCGTGACGGGGTGCGGCGAGGACGGCGACTGCCCCCTCGGCGCCGTCTGCGCCGCAAGCGACGGCCGCGTCCTCTGCGTCCCGGGCTGCAACGACGCCGGCGACTGCCTGCCGCAGGAGATCTGCGACGCCGGCAGGTGCAGAGCGGAGGAGGGGCGCTGCCAGATCACCGATACCTGCGGCCTCTGCGAGCAATGCAGCGGCGCGGGCTTCTGCGAGGGCGCCCGCAGGGCCGGCGTGCCCGCAGCCAATTATTGCGGTCTCTGCTCCGGCAGCGGCCTCGACCCTGCCTGCGGCGCCGGCGGCCTCTGCGTCGACGGCCGCTGCGCCCCGGCCTGTCCCCCCGACGGCTGCCCCCGGGGCTTCTTCTGCCAACCCGTGCGCGACGCGGGTGGCGAGCTCGTCTCCTCCGTCTGCTTTCCCAACGACGGCATTTGCGATAGGGAGTGCATGTGAAAATCCCGAACCGGAACCTCCTCCTCCTCGCGCTCGCAGCAGCGCTCGCCGCCGCTGCGCCCGCCTGTGGCAGCTCCTCCCCCGGCGCTGAAGGCCCGAAGAACGAGCCGCCCGATACCGGCGCCGAGATCTGCGACAACGGCATCGACGACGACGAGGACGGCGCCATCGACTGCGCCGATCCGAACTGCCTCGTCCTCGAGGAGTGCACCGCCACCGGCTGCACCGAGCAGGTGCCCACCTGCGAGGCCGACCGGGTGGGCCAGCTCAACCTGATCTGCCTCGAGGGTTCCTGCGAGCCCGCCGGCCAGCTGGTCGACGGCGCCACGGTGCGCGGCAGCGTGCAGGTCTTCAACCAGCTCGATTCGCGGCTCCACTCGCTCACCGACCGGAACAAGGCGGTGCTCGTGGAGCTCTTCCACCCGCTCAAGCCGGATGGTTCCGAGGCGACCTGCGACGACATCTTCGTCGCCGGCCTCGACGGCGGCTCGCTCGCCGCCTTCAACCTCGTCGGCGCTTCGAGCCGCGGCATCAGCGACCCCGACACCACCATCCCGGCCCCTGCGTTCGAGATGCCGGTGCCCGAGGAGGGAACGGGCTTCCTGCTCCTCAGCCGCTTCTACGGCGCCCGCGACGTGAGCGGCAACCCGGGTGGCGAGCTGGTCGGCCTCGGCTGCAAGGAGGGCGTGGTCATCCCGCCCGGTCCCTACGTCGAGGACGACGACCACGCGGTCTACGTGACCATCCTGCCGGTCTGCGATCCCGGCAACGACACCTGCCCCGACGGCAAGACCTGCCAGATCGGCGCGCTGGTCTGCCGCGACAAGCGCTGCGGCGACACCTGCTCCGCCCTCGACAACAACACCTGCCGCGACATCGACGGCAGCCCCACCTGCGTGCAGATGTGCGATCCGGAGCGCCTCGAGACCAGGCCCTGCGCCAGCGGCGAGCGTTGCGACACCACGCCGGGTGAGCGCCCCGCCTGCATCCCCGTCGCAGAGTGAGGCGCGGATGATCGACCTCGAACAGTCGGGGACTGGCGCGCTGCCCTGCATGCCGGTGCAGCGCCCCAGGCCCCCAGCCGGCTGAACGTCGGCTCGAACACGAGGGGCGGTGTGCTCCCCGGCACACCGCCCTTCGTGCGTCTGCGCCCCGTGGATCAGCGCTTGCGGAAGAGGCCCACCGTGAAGCCCAGGGGGCCGAACCGGCGGTGCCGTTCGTTGCCGGCGCGGGCCCTGGCGAGAAAGGCGTCCCGCTCCGGATCGAGCGGATGGTCCTCGGCCCAGCGCTCCACGTTCGCGAGCCACGCCGCTTCGTAGGCGTCCCACTCCGATGTCGAGGCGCTGCGCAGCAGGATCGGGACGAGGCCCGCGCGCTCGGCCTCCGCTTCCAGGGCATGGGCCTCGGGAAGATCGCCGCGGGTGCAGCCGAGCGCCGCGAGCAGATCGGGCGGCGGATCGCCCCGCCAGTGCGCGTCGCCGGCGAGGACCCACCCGCCTGCCGGGACCGCAGCTGCCAGGGCGGCGACGCTCGCCAGCGGGCCGGAGCCGATGCAGATCGACATCGCCCACCGCGACGAACCCAGGGGCCACCCGGCGGCGTCCGCCTGCAGCAGCTCGACGGCGCCGTCGGGCAGGCGCACCGCTGCAGCACGGCGGCCCTCGTCGAGGAAGTGCGCGGAGCGGTCGATGCCCGTCGCCGCTACGCCATGGCGCTCGGCGAGACGAAGGAGCAGCTCCGCCTTCCCGCATCCCAGCTCGATGAGCCGTTCGCCCGGCGCCAGGCGGACGCTGCCTGCGACCTCGTCGAAGAACGAGGCGGGCAGGGGGTTGAGAAAGGAGAGGCCGGTGTGGGCGATGGCGGAGAAGCGCGCGCGATCCATGCCCTCTCGTACCACGTCCACCGGCGCTGGTAGGATCGACGCCATGAGCCCAGCCCACCGACGCCTCTACCTCGACGGCCAGTTCGTCGAGGGGCCCGCGCTGCAGGAGATCCGCAACCCCTGGGACGGCAGCGTCGTCGCCACGGTCGCCGCCGCCGGCGCCGCGGAGATGGAGCGCGCCCTCGCCGCGGCCCACGCTGCGCGGGAGCACGGCCGGCACCTGAGCGCGGGGAAGCGCCGCGACCTCTGCCAGGCGATCGCCGACGGCATCGAGGCCCGCGCCGAGGAATTCGCGCGCGCGATCTGCACCGAGGCGGGCAAGCCCATCGCCATCGCCCGCGGCGAGGTGAAGCGGGCGATCGCCACCTTCTCCCTCGCCGCGGCGGAGACCACCCGCTTCGGCGGAGAGGTGGTGCCCATCGATCTCGACGCCGCGACCGGTGGCTACGAGGCCATCACCCGCCGCGTGCCCGCCGGCGTTGTGGCGGCGATCTCGCCCTTCAACTTTCCGCTCAACCTCGGCGCCCACAAGGTGGCCCCGGCGATCGCCGTTGGCGCGCCGGTGATCTGGAAGCCGCCGCCGCAGGCCCCCTCCGCCGCCTGCCTCCTCGCCGAGGTGGCCCACGAGGCGAAGGTGCCGCGCGGGATGCTGCAGGTGCTCCCGTGCAGCAACGAGGTGGCCGAGAAGCTTGCCACCGATCCCCGCATCGCCATCCTCTCCTTCACCGGCAGCGTGCCGGTGGGCTGGATGCTCAAGGAGAAGGCGAAGCGGGCGAAGGTGATCCTCGAGCTCGGCGGCAACGCGGCGGCGATCATCTGCGCCGACGCGGACCTCGACTGGGCGGCGAAGCGCTGCGCGCAGGGCGGGATGATCTACGCGGGGCAGGTCTGCATCAGCGTGCAGCGGATCTACGTCGAGCGCTCCTGCTACGAGGCCTTCCGCCTCAAGCTCCTCGGCGAGGTCCGGATGATCCGCGCCGGCGATCCCGGCGACCAGTCGATCCTCGTGGGGCCGATCATCGACGAGAGCCACGCGAAACGGATCGAAGGCTGGATCGAGGAGGCGCGCGAAGGTGGGGCCACCGTCCACGGCGGCGGGCGGGAGGGCACGGTGGTCCACCCGGCGGTGCTGGAGAACGTGCCCCCGGGCGCGCGGATCTCCTGCGACGAGGTCTTCGGCCCGGTGATCCTGCTCGCGCCCTTCGACGATTTCGACGAGGCGATCGAGCGCGCCAACGACTCGCGCTTCGGCCTCCAGGCCGGCATCTTCACCGACTCGCTCGGGCGGGTTCGCAAGGCGTGGCGCGATCTCGAGGTCGGCGGCGTGATCGTCAACGACTACCCGACCTTCCGGCAGGACAACATGCCCTACGGCGGCGTGAAGGAGTCGGGCCTCGGCCGCGAGGGCCTCCGCTACGCGATGGAGGATTACACGGAGCCGCGGGTGCTGGTGCTCGCCGGCCGTTAGACGAACAGCGACGGCGCGAGGAAGCGCCGCTCGATCCGGTCCACCAGCTCGACCAGATCGCGGCGCTTCAGCTTGCTCTGCAGCGATTCGTTCAGATCGAAGAGGCGCTCGGTGAGGTAGCGCCAGAGGAAGATCGCCGCGTCCCGCTCGCCCTCGTTGAGCTGCGCGCTGCGCCACCCGTCGTCCTGCCAGCGATCGATCGCCTCGTATTCGTGTGCGAGGTCGAGCCGCGCCAGGGCGAAGGCCTGGTCGAAGGCGAGGCGGTGGGGCCTCGGCCCCTGGAGCACGTTCAGCGTGCGGGCAGCGCCTGCAGGCTCGATCCCCTCGAGCGGCGGCGGCCACTGCTGCAGATCCTCGGCGAAGGCCTTGGCCGCCTCGTCGAGGAGCACGTCGAGCGCAGCCCGCGGCTGCAGGTCATACAGGTAGTCCCAGCGTCCCATCGATCTCCGGAACGCGCCGCTCCGCCTCCTGCGGCACGGCCACGTTCTCCTCCTTGATCCGCGGGTGGGCCAGCGCCCAGGCAGCGCCGTTCGCCAGCTCCGCGTGCACCGCATCGTACACATGCTTGCGGAGGAGGAGGTCGTGGTGTGGGGCGTGGACCTCGACGTTCTTCACGTTGGGCAGGCCGCGATCCACCACCGCCGCAGGGAAGGGGCAGACCGCGTCCTCCTGCGACCAGATCGACGCGAACCAGACCGACCGCGGCGTCGGCGTCTTCTTGAGCCGCCGGATGAACGGGGAGAGCGGCATCATCTCGAGCACCGACTGCGCCACCGGCGCGATGAGGAGCCCGAGGTAGGCGAAGGGGGTGCCGTTGTGCGGCGTGCCCAGGGTGATCAGCGTGCGCACCCGCCGATGGCCGCCGAGGTGCTTCACGTAGTGGGCGCCGATCAACCCGCCCTTCGAGTGCCCGATGATCGTGAGCGGCCCGAGTTTGTAGCGGGCGTACATCCGCTCGACCTTCGCGGCGACGTGGGCGGCGAGCTCCTCCACCGGCCGGTTGTTGAAGGCGCCGCGCAGCCCTCCGAGGTTCAGGGAGAAGACGCAATAGCCGTCGCGGCGCAGCCGACGCTCCATCACCTGCAGCGAGCGGCGGGTCGCCATGAAGCCGTAGATGAGGAGGACCGGCTTCTCGCACCGGGTGAAGTCGGTGCGCTTGCGGATCTGGTTGGCCGCCTGCGGCTTGCCGAAATGGTTCTTGAGCCGGCGGACGCGGGAGCGGAAGCGACGGTAGCGAATCAACCAGGCTGGCGTGCTCAATCGTCTCTCCCTCCGCTGCTGCTCGTCCCCCGCTGCCCCACCCGAAGCGAAAGCTCACTGCCCCCTGACGAAGTGCTCGTCCCAGTTCCGCAAGACCCGGTAGCCGTGCTCGGTGGGCCGGGTCTGCCCCTGCCTGCCCCGTGCGTCGAGGAGGCGCCGGAGCGTGTCGGCCCGCAGCTCGGGGTGGAATTGCACCGCCCGCAGATGGGGCCCAGCAGAGAAAGCCTGCCAATCGCAGCTCTCACCTGCAGCGAGGAGCTGGGCCCTTTCGGGTGGGGGAGCCGAGACGAGGGCATCGTTGTGGGTCTGCTGGACGGCGATGCGCTCGGGCAGGCCGGCGAAGAGGGGATCGCTCCGCCCCGCTGCGGTGAGCCGCACCTCGCTGGTGCCGTACTCCGGTCCCGCGGGGTTCACGCCGACACGGCCGCCCAGCGCCTCGCCCACCAGCTGGTGGCCGAAGCAGACCGCGAGCACGGGCACGCCCCGGTCCGCCGCCTCCAGGGCCCACGCGCCGAGGCGGTCCATCCACGGCGACTCGTCGCGCACCGAGAGCGGCGAGCCGGTGAGGATCACGCCGCCGAAGCGCTGCGGGTCGGGAAGCTTCTGCGCCGCGGGATGGACCGTGGTCCGATCGGGGCCCCCTTCGAGGGAGGCGATGAACCAGGCCTCGTAGTCGCCGTCGCTGCGGATCACGTCCGGGTGGGTGCTGCCCGTCTTGACGATGAGGAGAGGGGGAAGGGTCACGTTGCCGCTCCGATTCCGGTGCCTAACCTATGCACCTGCCTGCCCGGCCGCATGCCGGGGGGCAAGTCACCAGCGCCGGCTCCGCGATCCGCCCACCCCTTCGCGTCCGGCACCAGGGGAGGCAAATATGGCCGACAAGCGAGTCCGGGCGTCGGGCCGGCCTTCGGGCCGGGTGGCACGCAAGAGCACCGGCAAGGTGCAGACCCGCGCGAGCAGCTCGGCGCGCAGCGGGCGCGTGCGCACCCAGAAGACGGAGCCGCGGGTGCGGCAGGAAACCCGCGATCTCGAGGCGCTCCGCCGCGAATTCGCGCAGCGGAAGATCACCACGGTGAAGCTCGGCGGCTTCGACGTCGACGGCATCTTCCGCGGCAAATACGTCTCGCTCGAGAAGTTCTTCTCCGCGGCGAAGGGCGGCCTCGGCTTCTGCGACGTGATCTTCGGCTGGGATTCCGGCGACACGCTCTACGACAACGCGCGGCTCACCGGCTGGCACACCGGCTATCCGGACGCGAAGGCGCGGATCGATCTCGACAGCTACCGGCCGATCCCCTGGGAGCCGGGCACCGCCGCCTTCCTCCTCGATTATCTCGACGCCGAAGGGGAGCAGCCCCATCCCGCCTCGCCGCGCGGCCTGCTCCAGCGCGTGGTGGCGAAGGCCAACGCGATGGGCTTCGCCCCGAAGTACTCCGCCGAGTTCGAGTTCTTCCTCTTCCGCGAGACGCCGGAGAGCGTGCGCGAGAAGAACTACCAGGGCCTGAAGCCCCTCTCGCCCGGGATGTTCGGCTACTCCTGGCTGCGCGCCTCGGAGAACGCCGAGCTCCTCCACGCCATCGTCGACGGCTGCAGGGAGTTCGGCATCCCGATCGAGGGGATCCACACCGAGACCGGCCCCGGCGTCTACGAGGCGGCGATCACCTACGGCGAGATCCTCGAGGCAGCAGACCGCGCGGCGCTCTTCAAGACGGCGGTGAAGGAGATCTGCGCGCGCCACGGGGTGATGGCCTGCTTCATGGCCAAGTGGAACGCCGACCTGCCCGGCTGCAGCGGCCACGTCCACCAATCGCTCTGGAACCTCGACGGCACCGCCAATTGCTTCGCCGATCCGAAGGCGGAGCGGGGCATGTCGAAGACGATGCGCCACTTCCTCGCCGGCCAGCTCTCCCTGATGCCGGAGCTCACCGCGCTCGTCTCCCCGACGATCAACTCCTACAAGCGCTACGTGCCCGGCGTGTGGGCGCCGCTCAACGCCACCTGGGGCCTCGAGAACCGTACGTGCGCGCTGCGGGTGATCGGCGCCGGCGACGCGAAGGCGGTGCGGATCGAGCACCGGCAGCCCGCCGCCGACATGAACCCCTACACCACCATGGCAGCGGTGCTGGCCGCCGGGCTCTACGGCATCGAGCGCAAGCTCGAGCCGGCGCAGCCCATCGCGGCGGATGCCACCGGCAGCGGCGCCCCCGATCTGCCGCGCTGCCTCGAGGAGGCGGTGGAGCGTCTCGACAAGAGCCGGGTCGCCCGGGAGATCCTCGGCGACGGCTTCGTCGACCACTACATCCGCACCCGGACGTGGGAGGTGCGGCAGTACCAGCGCGCCGTCACCGACTGGGAGCTCGACCGCTACTTCGAGATCATCTGATTCTTCTGGCCGCCTGCTCCTGCGAGCGAGAGCGCCCGTGCCGCCAATGGCGCGGGCGTTTTTGCCGCGGGGAAGGGGAGGGGACATGCCGACCTATCTTTCCTATCCAACCCGCGTCGTCTGGGGCGCCGGGACCATCATCAAGCTGGGCGAAGAGGTTCGGAAGGCAGGCGGCACCAAGGTGCTCGTCGTCTCCGACCGCGGGGTGATCGCGGCGGGCCTGGTGAGGCGGGTGGAGAACCTGCTGAGCGAAGCCGATCTCCAGTTCAGCGTCTTCTCCGATCTGCAGCCGAATCCGGTGGAGGCCGACGTGTGGAAGGGCGTCGAGGCGTACCGCGCCCTGCACGCCGACATCATCGTCGCCATCGGCGGCGGCGCGCCCCTCGACACGGCGCGCGCGATCCGGCTCGCGGTCAACCACCCGAAGCCGCTCTCGCGCTACGACGACGCCAAGGGCGGCGACGTCAACGTCACCTCCGAGCTGCCGCCGCTCATCTGCATCGCCACCACCTCGGGCACCGGCAGCGAGGTGTCGCGGAGCGCGGTGGTCAAGCTCGACGACACCAAGCGCAAGACCGTGCTCTTCAGCCCGCGGCTCATCGCCACCTGCGCCATCGCCGATCCCGAGCTCACCCTGGGCCTGCCGCCCAAGCCCACGGCGTGGACCGGGATGGATGCCTTCACCCACTGCCTCGAGGCCTACGTCGCGCTGGGCGACAACCCGCTCGCCGACGCGCTCGCCATCGACGGCATCCACCGGGTGACGCGGGCGCTGCCCGCGGTGATGGACAACCCCAACGACCTCGCCGCGCGGGCCGACATGATGGCGGCGGCGATCATGGGGGCGATGGCCTTCACCAAGGGGCTCGGCGCGGCCCACGCCATCGCCCACGCGGTGGGCGCCATCGTGCCGGGGGCGCACCACGGCCTGGTCAACGCGATCGTGCTGCCTGCGGTCTGCCGCTACAACGAGGAGCAGGCCCACCCGCGCTTCGCCCGGATCGCCGAGGCGATGGGCGAGCCCTGCGGCTCGATGGACGAGCGGAAGATGGCCGACCGCGCCTGCACCCGCGTCGAGGAACTCTGCCGCCGGGTCGGCATCCCGGAGAAGCTCTCTGCGGCAGGCGTCACCGCCGAGATGATCCCGCAGCTCGTCGAGCTCGCCCTGGACGACGCCTCGCACCGCACCAACCCGCGGCCCTTCACGCGGGAGGATTGTGAGCCGATGCTGCGGTCACTGCTCTGAGCACGCGATGGCGCCGCCGCCGAGGCGGCGCCAGCGGTTCCCAGCGGTGCACTCATGGTACGCTCTGCCGCACACCATACGAGCGGAGCGTTCGATGCTGCATCGAGCAGGCGCATTTATTGTGCTCTTCGGGGTCCTCGTCACGTCGTGCGCGTCGGACCCGCAGCCGCCCGCCGTGGACCACGGCGCAGCAGGTACCCAGGGGGGCTCGGCCGGCAATGGTGGCGCCAGCGGAGGAGCCGGCGGTCGCGGCGGCGACCTGGGCACGGGCGGAGCGGGCGGGGCCGGTGGCGCGGGCGGTGCCGACCAACGCGTGTGGTGCGAGAAGCGGGACTGCCTCTGCACGCTGGACTGCTGCACGACGCTCGACGCGATTCCGAGCGAGTACGACGTCGACCGAGACGCCTACTATTGCCCCGCAGGGTTCTACGAGTGGGGGAAGTGCGATCGCGAGGCTCTCTGCCCGTGCGACCTAGCGACGCAGGGACGGTGCATCAGCGATTGCTGTTGGGCCAACGACATGCATACGGGAATGGTCTGCCGCGAAGGGGAGTGGCGATGTGAGCCTCCCTTTGCGGTCGATAGAACGAGTTGCCCGCCGCCGAGCGAGTGCCCTTGCGAGTCGCAGCTGGTCTGGCGGGGCGATGCCTGTGATGCCGAAGGGCGTCTCTACTGCAACCTCAGCGAAGAGGTCATGGCTGCCTGCGACGGGATCAGCTGCCAGACCTGCGAGGGCATCGAGGGCACGGTGGCGACCGAGTCCTGCAGCTGCACGTGCAGTGTGTACAACGTCCTCTGCGAAAGCATCGCCAACTGACCGCTAGGCCCCGCCCGCTAAGCGGGGCAGCTCACTCACACGAGGCCAGCACCGAGCAGCCCTGCTGCTCGACCCAGGTCTCGTCATCCGCGCACTCCGCCGGTGAACTGAAGGTACAGCGCCAGACGCAGCTGTTCTCGACGCAGCGGTACTCCCCGCTGCAACCGGGCCGAGGCGCATCATCTTCGTATCCTACGCAGTCGCAATCCTCCTCGCAGTCGTCTCCGCAGCCGAGGTTCGGCGCGAGGAGGAGCGTCGCCAACAGCAGGGTCGTGCGTGTCATGGTTCCTCCACCCAGGGGCGGAACTATGCCACCGGCCGCCGCCTCGCTTCGAGCGCAGCGCCTGACGAAGCGCATTCTCGGCGGAATACGGCGCCGCTACCCCGCCCTGCCCAGCAGCTGCAGCTCGTTCTGCAGGATCCGCCGCACGATGCCGATCGCGCAGGCGTAGGTGCTCTCCACGCCGAAGTAGCTCAAGGATTTCGAGAGCAGGCTCTGCCGGCGGGAGTAGGGCGTGTCCGAGGCGTAGTGGAGCACGCCCACGTCGAAGGGCATCTGGTTCGACAGGTGGACGATCTCGCCGCGCGGGTGGCGGTTGGGATTGGCCAGCTCGAAGAGCGCAGACAGATAGGGCCCCGCCTCCATCTCCAGCACCGTGTAGCCGGAGCTGTAGTAGCTGCGCATGTACTCGCGGTTCTGCTGGAAGGTGCCGAGCACGGTGAGCGCCTTCTGGTTGTCGATGACCACGCCCTCGCGTAGCCACGGCTGGACGTCGGCGGCACTGAAGCAATTGCGGAAGAGGTACGTATTCCGCGAGTGCTCGTCGTGGACCACCGACGAGATCATCGCGTCGCCGACGCGGCCGTTGAGCGTCGCCGCCTTGCCCATCACGTAGACGCCGCGCAGCTCACCGACGCCCTGTCCCAGCCGCGAGAGGTGGTGGTAGGCCGCCATGCCCAGCGGATAGTCGATGTTGAGGATCACGGCGTCGCTGTCGCGCAGCCGCTCGAGCCCGTCCATGCGGAGCCGCGGGTCCATGCGCTCGGGGATCAGGCGCTTCAGCTCGATCTGCTGCGCGCTCACGTCGATCTTGCCGGGGCTTTCGATGGTGACGATGCCGCTCTCCGCATCGAATTGCTGCACCTCGGTCTGCTTGTCCTCGGCGTGGATCAGTTCGCGCAGCAGGTAGTAGGCGATGGCGCTCGTCTCCGCCTCGTCGCCCCGCTGCATCGCGTGCTCGAGGGCAGGCGCGAGGTTCTCCGGGTTGCGGCGCTTCACGAAGTCGATGATCTGCTGCCGGTGGGCCACGGCGTAGCCGCCGAGCAGGTTGGAGAGCGAGTGGGTGTTGGAGGAGACGAAGTAGACCGGCCGCCGGCGCGGCGCCGTCTCCTGCAGGTAGGTCGGCTCGATCTCGCCCCACCAGCGCTGCGCCGCGCGCTGGTATTGCGAGTAGGAGCCGGCGAGGAGCCGGAAGGAGAGGTCCGCCTCTCGCCGCGCCATCTCCCGCAGGCCGAAGTCCCAGCTCTCGCCGAAGGCGGCGCGGAGCTGCTCCACCGCGTGGGCGTCGAGCCCCAGCGCCGCCGCGAGCTCGTCGAGGTCGACGGTGATCGGCGCGTCCGGCGGCGCCTCGGCGAGTTGCTTGCCGATGGCGCTCTGGGAGAGCGCGCGGTGCATCTTGTTCCACTCGATCTGCCAGCCGGTGGTGATCGGCACCAGGTCGTCGATATCGGAGGTCGAGGTGACGAAGCCCGCCAGGTTCTCGCCGCCGTCCCAGCGCAGCGGCCGCCGCCTGCCGCGGGTGCGGACCCGCCTCCAGTTGGTCACGTCGAAGCCCGCCGCCTCGAACATCTCGTGGCTCTGCCCCATCACCACCAGCCGCACGTGCGGCATGCACGCCGGCAGGCGCGCGGCGCTGTAGCCGAAGGCGGCCACGTCCGGCACCAGGTCCCTGGCGCCGGAGTGGAGGCTGGTGTTCGAGTAGATGTGGGCCTCTTCGAAGCCACGTACCCGCACCTCGCCCGAGCTGCGCAGGAGCGAGTAGTAGGTCCGGACGTAGAGATCGATCTCGTCGCTGGTGATGCGGGGCGGCTGCCGGTCCACGGTGGCTCTCCTCTGCGTCTTGCCCTGGATTCTGCTGCCGCACGGGAGCGCTTGCCACCTCTGCGATCGATCCTTTGCCGCAGAAACGACGAACGCCCCGGCAGCGTGGGCTGCAGGGGCGTTCGTGGTGCGAGCGAGCGGGCCGCTCAGGTATTGGCGAGCCGGATCGCCTCTTCGCTCTTCTCGCGGCAGAAGTTGCAGAGCACCGGCTCCACGTTGGACTCGAAGGGCGCTGCCCACGACGGGTGCATCGAGCACTTGGGATCGAGGCAGGTGTGCAGCTCCCAGGTGCGCCCGATCTCCCGCACCGCCTGCTTGGCGAGGCGCTTGCGGAACTCGTCGCTGTTCTCCTCGAGGTCCTTCGGGAAGAGCGCGGTGGAGACCACCGCCTTCTGTCCGCCGAATTGCGCGAGGCCGTGGGTGGGCGGCTCGCCGAGGGGCCCCTCCGGCTGGTGGAGCTTGCGCCGGGTCACGTAGAGGAGCTTGTCGTCGGCGACGAGCTTCACCGTCTCGGCCTCGTCGAGGAGGGTGTTGGCATCGTACGCCCCCACGTCGCCGACGCTCTCCGCCTCCTCGGGCAGCGGCAGGTTCCCCGCCCGCTCGCAGCCGAGGCCGTAGGCCTGGAAGAGCATCTTGCAGAGGGCGTCCATGTCGGCGTCCTCGAAGGACTCCAGCGTCACCACTCGGATCACGGCTTACTCCGACTTCCTGGCGCGGGTGGTCTTCTTCGCGGGGGCCTTCGCTTCGCCCTCGTCCGCTGCGGCGGCCTTCTTCTTCGCGGCGGGCTTCTTCGCCGCCGGCTTCTCCTCGCCGGCAGCGGCCTTCTTCGTGGTCCGCTTCGGCTTCTCCGCAGGCTCGCCCGCCTCTGCCGTCTTTCGCGCGCTCCTGGCCGCAGGCTTCTTCGCCGCCGCTGCCTTCTTCGCCGGCGCCTTCTCCTTCGCTGCAGCAGGCGCCTTCTTCGCCGGGGCCTTGCGGGGCTTCTTCGCCGGGGTCTCCTCTTCCTCCTCGGCCTCTGCCGCCTCGCCTTCGGCCTCGCCCTCGCCTTCGGTCTCTTCCTCTTCCGCGGGGAGCTCTTCCTCGCCGAGGTCGAGCTCGTCCTCGAGGCCGATCTCGCCGAATTCCTCCTCGTCCTCGCCCCGGGGCCTGCGGGCTGCGGGCCGGACGGGCTTCGGAGGCAGGGTGGCGAGACGCCGGGGCTTCGCCGCGGGCCGGACCACGCCGGGCGGCGGGATCAGCGCGAGGTCGATGTAGTCCTCGGCGGTGGAGTGGGGGACGCCCAGGGCCACGGCGATCTCGTCCACCAGGAGGTGGCGGGCAGCGTCGTAGCGCTCGCGTTCCTTCTGCGGAAGAGGCCGCAGGTTGGCCAGCGCCTGGAGCGCCTTGAGCACCTCCGCCACGCCGAGGATCCCGCCAGCGCTGAGCAGGTCGCCGTGCATCCGGTGGCGAACCTTCCAGTCGAGCTCTGGATCGTCGAACGAGGAGGCGAGCAGGTCGAAGACGTCGCCGAGCTCCGTCGTGTCGGCAACCTTGCGGAGGCCGATGGTGGGCACCTTCGCCACGGGCACGAGGATGGACGCAGCATCCTCCTCGCGCGCGAGAGCGATGAACTCGAGCTTCATCCCCGAGATTTCCTTCGCCTGGCGGCCGAGAACGCGGCAAACGCCCTGCTTGGGATAGACGACCCGGTCCCCGTCGTGAAGCTCGTCGGCGGACTGGATCGCCCCTGCGGAATCCTGGGGGAGGCTCTCCGTCTGTTCCTGACTTGGCACGATCGGTTGCCTACCATGCGGGCAAGCGGGCGGCAACGAAGCCGAACCCCCTGCCATACCGGTGAAATGTCGGGAAACGTGCAGGGTTGGCCACCCGCCCGGTCGCCGGACGCGTCAAGCACATGGCGCTGCATCGCTTCTCACCGCCGGGCTTGGTTGTCGGCGGGAGAACAGGGTAGAGTCCCGCGCGATGCACCTCGAGAAAGTCATGACCGAAAGCCGCCGTGTCCTCGTCCTCGACGACGACCAGCTCATTCTCCGCGCACTCCACCGCGTGCTCGAGGCGCAGGGGTTCGAGGTCTCCAGCTGCAACAGCCCCGAGGACGCGCTGCTGAAGCTGCAGGAGCGGCCGGCGAACCTGATCATCTCCGACTACATGATGCCGGGGATGAACGGCGTGGAGTTCCTGAGCGAGGCCCGGCGGATCTGCCCCGACGCGCCGCGCCTGCTCCTCACCGCGGTCAACGACTTCAAGGTGGCCACCGACGCGGTGAACACCGGCGAGATCTACCGGCTCCTCACCAAGCCCTGGAACCATGCCGAGCTGATCAACACCATCCGCCAGGCCTACGAATACGGCGAGCTCAAGCGGCAGCACGCGCTCCTCACCGAGAAGGTGCAGGAGCAGAACGCGCAGCTGCAGGAGATCAACGCCGACCTCGAGCGGCTGGTGGTGGAGCGGACCAACGATCTGCTCGACGGCATGATCAACGCCCTCGACTACCGGGACATGGAGACCCAGTGGCACTCGCGCCGCGTCTCGCTCTACGCGAAGCGCCTCGGCGAGCAGCTCGGGCTCACCGGCAGCGAGCTCCACGACGTGGAGATGGGCGCGCTCCTCCACGACATCGGCAAGATCGGCGTCCGCGACTCGGTGCTCCTGAAGCCCGGTCCGCTCACTCCCGAGGAGTGGGAGGAGATGAAGGAGCACCCGGCGATCGGTTTCAGGCTCCTGCGCGGGATCCACTATCTCGAGTCCGCGGCGCAGGTGGTGCTCCAGCACCAGGAGCGCTGGGACGGCAAGGGCTATCCCGCCGGCCTCAAGGGCGAGGATATCGCGATCGGCGCGCGGATCTTCTGCGTGGTCGACACCCTCGACGCGATCCGCTCCGACCGCCCCTACCGCGCGGGAAGGCCCTTCCCGGTGGCGCTGGCGGAGATCCAGCGCTGCTCGGGGACGCAATTCGATCCGAGGGTGGTCGAGGCGTTCGCGGCAGTCCCCGAGGCGGAGTGGGAAGCGATCCGCGACCAGATCGACGAGATGGCGGCGGCCTCGACTGCTGCCGACGCCGCCGACGGGCTGGGCGAGGTCGGCCGCTTCTGGCAGCGCCGCCAGACCGCCGCGGTGACCGGCACCAAGGGCTGACCGCCGGGCGGTCAGCGCACGCGCTGGGCTCGCCGCTCGGCGCTTTGCCGCGTCTCGCTACACCGAAAAGAAGAGTGGGCTCACTTCGCTAGCTTGCGGAACGCGCTGTCGTGCCGTGCCATCGCGCGGTCCGCGGCTTCTGCGACGTGGTCTCCATTTCCGGGAGCGTGTGTCGGGCGGATGATCAGCGCCTCGCCGTCGGTGCTGATTTCGAGCGCGGTTTCGCGGTCGATCTTGAGCAGATCGAGGATGGGGCGGTCGATGATGATGCCGAGGCTGTTGCCGACCGGCGTGAGTTTCTTGACCATGGCTGGCTCGTTGGAACGGTGTTCGAACAACGAGTAGCGGCTCTGGTCGCAAGGGGCAAGGTGACGCCGCCAAGCGACCCCACCCACCCGGGCGGATGCCGGTGGGGCGGGTGGTCGCCACCGTTGCGCTCCGGGTGGGGCGGCGCCGGTGTGTGCCTCTCCCCTGTCTGGTTGCCCGCCCCTTGCGCACCGACGCGACGCGGCGCAACAATGAATGGGTATTCATTCAGCATGATCCCGTGGGCCCAGCGAGCCGGCGGGAAGAAGGAGCTGCGGCATGGCTGCAAGGATGGAGACGGGTCCGATCCAGGGCTCGATCGGTGGCGGTTATCTCCTCGAGCCGGTGGGCAAGACCCGCTTCCTCTCGCCGGAAGGCTTCAGCGAGGAGCAGCGCCTCTTCTTCAAGACCGGCGACGAGTTCGTCCGCCGTGAGGTGGTGCCGAACGCCGAGCGGATCGAGCACAAGGAGTACGATCTCACCACCCGCCTCATCCGCGAGGCCGGCGAGCTCGGGCTCCTCGCCGCGTCGATCCCCCAGAAGTACGAGGGGCTCGGCCTCGACGAGACCACGGCGATGATCGTCGCCGAGGCGATGGCGCGGCTCGGCTCCTGGTCGGTGACCCACGGCGGCCACACCGGCATCGGCACCTTGCCGATCGTGTGGTTCGGCAACGAGGCGCAGAAGGCGAAGTACCTGCCGAAGCTCGCTACCGGCGAGTGGATCGCCGCCTACGCCCTCACCGAGCCGGGCTCCGGCTCCGACGCGCTGGGCGCCAAGACCACCGCGGTGCTCTCGCCCGACGGCAAGCACTACGTGCTCAACGGCACCAAGCAGTGGATCACCAACGCCGGCTTCGCCGACGTCTTCGTGGTCTTCGCCAAGATCGACGGCGACAAATTCACCGGCTTCATCGTCGAGAAGGGCACCCCCGGCCTCACCATCGGGCCCGAGGAGAACAAAGTCGGCCTGCGCGGCTCCTCGACCTGCCAGCTCATCTTCGAGGACGGCAAGGTGCCGGTGGAGAACGTGCTCGGCGAGATCGGCAAGGGCCACAAGATCGCCTTCAACATCCTCAACAACGGCCGCTTGAAGCTCGGCGTCGGCTGCATCGGCGGCTCCAAGAACGCCCTGGAGATCGCCACGGGCTACGCGCAGGAGCGCAAGGCCTTCGGCAAGTCGATCGCGGAGTTCCCGCTCATCCGCGAGAAGCTCGCGCAGATGGTCGCCAGGATCTACGCCATCGAGTCGATGGGCTACCGGACGTCGGGGAACATCGACGCGAAGCTCCAGGGCCGCGACCACGACGCCGACGACTTCGGCGCAGCGGTGATGGCGGCAGCCGAGGAGTACGCGATCGAGTCCTCGATCCTGAAGTACATGGGCTCGGAGATCGCCGGCGGGATCATCGACGAGGCGCTGCAGATCCACGGCGGCTACGGCTACATGGAGGAGTACGCGGTCGCCCGCGCGTGGCGCGACCAGCGCATCAACCGGATCTTCGAGGGCACCAACGAGATCAACCGGATGCTCGTGCCCGGCATGCTCCTCAAGCGGATGATGAAGGGCATGCCGCTCCTGCAGTGGTTCGGCCAGATCCAGGAGGAGCTGAAGAGCGGGCTCCCCTCCTTCGACGGGCCGCTGGCGGAGGAGAAGCAGGCGGCGGAGATGATGAAGCGCCTCGCCGGCTACGCGATGATGGTGGCGGTGAACGCCTTCGGTCCCGCCATCGAGGAGCGGCAGGAGGTGCTCGCGGCGCTGGCCGACGTCATCGGCGAGGCCTACGCCGTCGACTCGGCGGTGGGGCGGACCCTGCACCACGGCGCGGACGACGCGGCCCGGGTGGCGGCGGTGCAGCTCTACGCCCACGACGCCTGGGAGCGGGCGCTCTCCGCTGCGCGCAAGGTGGTCAACGCCGCCTCGAAGGGCGACGAGCGCAAGGCCCACCTCGCGGCGCTGCAGAAGCTCTACACCTTCGTGCCCTACGACTCCGCGGAGCTCCGCGAGACGATCCTGGGCCGGGTGATCGAGAGCGGCGGCTATCCCTGGAAGTACTGATCGGCGGTAGCGGCGCATGAACCAGGCGGCGTGCTCCCTCGCGGGACACGCCGCTGCGCGTATTCGGGGCCGAATACACCTCGTGTCGCAGCCGGTGGCGCGGCGCAGCGGTGGCTGCGATGCTGCCGCCATGTCGCGCCTGCTTCTCGCCGCGAGCTGCCTCCTGGTGGCAGGCTGCACCTCGCTCCAACGCTACGGCACCGCCCGCACCCTCGCGCCGAGCGAAGTCTCCGTGCACGCCGCAGTGGACGTGGTGGAGGGCTACGAGCCGCAGCTCGGAGAGACCTTCGATGCAGCCCTTCCCGCCGCGCCCCGCCTCGGCGCGCGCTTCGGTGTCGCCGGATGGACCGAGGTGGGGCTCGAGCTCGCTCCCGTCCACGGCACGTTCGACGTGAAGCAGCAGCTCGTCCGCTCCTCCCGCTTCGATCTGGCGCTGGCGCCCGCGCTCACCGCGGGCTGGATCGACGATACGCAGCTGGAGGGGCTGGTGCTGGTGCAGCTGCCCGTGGTCTTCGGCATCCACGCCACCGACTGGCTCACCGTCGTGCCGCAGGTCTCCGCCGGGTACGGCTGGCGGGAGGCCGAGCGGCTCTGGCCCGAGGACCGGGCCTGGCAGGGGAGCGCTCTCGTGGGTGGGGGGCTCGGGCTCTTCGTGCGGATCGCGGACACGTTCGCGCTGCAGCCGCTCGTGGGCATGACGTTCGAGCCGGACAGCGGCTATCGCTATACCAGCGGCGGGCTGGCTCTCTTCTACGGCGCCCAGCCGGGGCGGGGGGCGCGATGAGGGGCTGGCTTCTCGCCGCGGCGGTCGCGGCGGTCGCGGTGACGCCGACGGCCGCCTGGCCATGCAGCACCGGACCCATCGACCCGTACGAGATCGATCCGGCGGAGGTGGGCATCGACACCGCCTCGCCGACCGCCGCGGTCGTCCAGTCGGTGCGGGTCGTGCGGGCGGTGCAGCCGCTGCTGCCCGGGCGCGGCGTGGACAGCTGTGGGGACGGCGACGGGATCCGCTGGTTCGGCGAGGCGCGGCTTCTGCTGCGCCCGAGCACGGACGACAGGACCGCCGCCGATCGCATCGGCTACCGGGTGGAGTTCGACGGACCGCACCTGCCGCCGCTCTACGACACCTCCGGCGGGATCCAGGTCCTCGGCTGGGACGACTCGGTCGCCCTCGTCTGGGAGGAACGCGACGACGACGACCGTGTCGACTTCCGCGTCCGCCTCACGCCGCTCGACCGCGCCGGCAACGAGGGGCCGTCCACCGAGGTCCACGTCCGCGACGAGGGCGTCGGCTGCGCAGCTGCCGGGGGCAGTCCCGGAGCGCTGCCGTTGCTCGTGGGAGCCGCGGCGTTGCTGGGTGCAAGGCGCCAGCGATGCCGGTTGTTCGCTCGGGAACGCTCGCCGTCGCCGTAGCTCGCCGGCTTCCTGCTACCCCGTCGGGTCGGGCACCATCCTCCTCCAGTTACATCAGCGGTTACACGAAACACGCACCGCAGGAGAAACGCGATGGCGGTTCACGGCGGGCCGAGGTTTGGTCGTGTAGCACCACGGGCGAAGTTGATTTTCGCGCTGATCGGAGCTGCCGGGCTCCTCGCTGCGACGGGCTGCGGCGGGACGGAGCCGGGGGATCCCCCCGGCAACACGGGGGGCAGCGGCGGCACCGGCGGAGCGGGTGGCAGCGGTGGCACGGGTGGCAGCGGCGGGGCAGGGGGGACGGGCGGTTCCGAGACACCGACCTTCGGGCTCGCCGGCAGCGGCCTCGTCCTCCAGCTCAACGACCCGCACGATCTGGCCATCGCGGAGGCGGGCGCCTTCGCCTTCCCCGCGGTGCTGGAGGACGGCGACGGCTTCCTGATCAGCGTCGCCCAGCAGCCCACCGGCCTCGTGCAGACCTGCACGGTGGCCGATGCCGTCGGCACCATCACCGGCAGCGACGTCGTCCTCGAGGTGACCTGCGCCACCGACACTTTCACGGTCGGCGGCACCGTCACCGGCCTGCGGGGCACGGGCCTCGTGCTGCAGAACAACGGCGGCGACCCGATCACCATCGACGCCGACGGTCCCTTCGCCTTCCCCACCGCGCTGCCCGACGGCTCCACCTACCGGGTCGAGGTGGCGACCCAGCCTGCCGATTCCTTCCAGATCTGCAGCGTGACCTCGTCCTTCGGCAGGCTCGCGGGCGCCAACGTCGAGAGTGTGGCGGTCGATTGCGTCGACACGTACACGGTGGGCGGCACGATCACCGGCCTCGGCACCGCGCCGCTGACCATCCGCAACAACCTGAGCGACAGCCTGGTGCTGACCCAGGACGGCGCCTTCACCTTCCCGACGCGGTTGGTGGCGGGGAGCAGCTTCGACGTCACGATCGGCGTCTTCGCCCCCGATCGCACCTGCACCATCAGCGGCGCTGCGGGCACGCTCGACGCCGACTACACCGGCGTCGAGATCACCTGCGTCGAGCGGCTCTACACGGTGGGCGGCAGCGTCACCGGCCTCGAGGCGCCGGGCCTCGTCCTCCAGAACAACGGCGGCGACAACCTGACCGTCAACTCGAACGGCACCTTCACCTTCGCGACGCCGATGGCGCCGGGCAGCACCTACTCGATCACCGTGCTGACCCAGCCGGACTGGTGGCTGCAGTGCAGCGTCACCTCCGGCGCGACGGGTACCGTCGGCAACGGCAACGTGACCAACATCGTGGTCACCTGCCTGGCGCTGGGCTGATCGATCCGGGCGGGCGGGCGGTCGCCGGAAGCGGTGCCGCCCGCCTCGAAGTCCTACCCGTCGAGGAGCGTGCTGCCCGCCACGATGCGGTCGTAGAGCGGCAGGAAATCCGCGAAGCCCTCGACGGTGAACTCGCCCATGCGCTCGAGGCAGCCGTTCTCGTCGGCGAGGCCCGAGGCCACGATGACGTGCACCGCAGCGCCGTCGTAGATCATCGTCGAGCGCACGTGCTCGATGCCGGTGCCGTCTTCGAGCGCCACCCGGAACTCGATCCGCACCGCGGGATGCCCGCCGACGGTGAGGGCGGCGGGCTCCTCCGGCGTGAACTCGGATCCGGCGGGGCATCCCGCCGCGCGGTCCGCGCCGAAGGTCGCCAGGAAATCGTCCGCAGCCCACTGCAGCGCCGCCTCGGCGCCGTCGCTGTCGAGCTTTGCCTTGAAGTCGGTCATCGACTCGAGGGGGAAGCGCATCGCCTCCACCTTGCCGTCGCCGTGGGTCGGGTGGGTGGCGCAGAGGACGGGGGCGTCGCCGCAGGACCCGAGGCTCCAGCCGTCGACGACCTGTGGCTCGGCCGGCAGCGCGTTCCAGTCGGTGTTGATGGCGGCGGGCTCGGTGGCGCCACCCGTGCCGCCGCCTCCACCGACGCCGCCCGTGCCACCTGCGCCACCGCCGCCGGCGGGATCGTCGTCCGTGGCGCAAGCGGCCACGGTGGTGCCGAGCACGAGAGCGAGAACAGCCTGAACGAGCCACCTGGTGACGCGCATCGCGAGAGCCCCTGGGAAGAGATGCGCCCACGGTAGGCGACCGGCACAGGCGCGGACCAGTGCGGGAATCCGCACCCCCAGATGCCGATCGGCCGCCCCGGCGATCCACCGGACCCCACTTTCGGCCCCCCTTCGATCCACTTGGATCCACCTAGCCCGTAAACGGCCTCCAAACCCCCGCTAGAACCCATTCCAGAGAAGGGTTCGGTTTTCCACAGCCCTGTCCACAGAGACCAGGTGCAGATCGGCCTCCCATTCGGTACAACGCAAACCCAGCGAGATCAGGCCCCTTTCTCTACTGGCCCCCCGTGCGTGCGCATGGGACTGGCGCGCCGGTGGAGGAAAGTGGTATGAAGTGGATCGTGGTGGCGGATGGAAGTCGTCACGAGGGTCGAGGACTCGCTTGTTTCGCGGAACCTACGAACACGCCGTCGACGCAAAGGGCCGGACGGCCCTGCCGGCGAAGTTCCGCGAAGTGATGCAGGGGAAGTACGAAGGCGAGAGCACGCTGATGCTGGCTCCCTCCGCCGACGGCGCTCCCTGCCTCCGTGCGTTCCCGATGCAGGAGTGGCGCGCCACCGAAGAGAAGCTCGCGGACATGGACCCGTTCGATCCGCGCGTCGACGAGCTCATCCGCCTCTACGTCGGGCCTGCCCAGGACGTGGAGACGGACAAGTTGGGCCGCCTCCTCGTCCCGCAGCCGCTGCGGGAGGGGATCGGCATCACGAAGGACATCCTCTTCGTGGGGAAGCTGAAGCACTTCGAGATCTGGGACGCGGAGACCTTCCGCTCCTACATGGACAAGCGGCGCAGCGAGGGGACGCTGACCCGCACGCTCAAGGAACTCACGCTATGAACAAGATCACTTACGCCAGGGTGTCGGGCTACGAGGCTGCTGTTGCCGCTGCCGTGCAGGCGGACGTGCACGTGATTCCCGCGGAGGGCGAGCTCCTCGAGCAGCAGATCACCGACCTGGCCGACGAGATCGTCCGCCTCTCGGTGGCCGGCAAGCACAACGTCGTCCTCGACCTCTCCCGCGTGCACCACGTCGACTACCGCGGCGTGCGCCAGCTCGCAGCCCGGGCCCGCTTCCTCCGCGGCGCCGGCGGCGACCTCAAGGTCTGCGGCCTCTCGCTCTACCTGGCGTCGATCTTCCGCGCCTCGGGCCTCTACGCCGAGTTCGAGATGCACGACACGGCGCAGTCCGCTTCCGCCGCCTTCGCCTACGCCGCCCTCGCCACCGAGGACGCTGCAGGCGAGGACGACACGCTCTAAGAGTAGAACGTGGAAAACGCCCCCCACCTCTCCGTCCTGCCCCGCGAGACCATCGACGTGCTCGCGGTGCGCCCGGATGTCGTCGTCGTCGACGGCACCCTCGGATACGGGGGGCACACCGAGCTGCTGCTCCAGGCAGGCGCCAGGGTGATCGGCCTCGACCGCGATCCCCGGGCCATCGCCGCGGCCGAGGCGCGGCTCGCCCCCTTCGGCGATCGCTTCCGCGCGGTGCAGGCGAACTTCCGCGACATCCGCGCGGTGCTCGATGAACTCGGCATCGACGAGGTCGACGGCGCCCTCGTTGACCTCGGCGTCTCGAGCCCGCAGCTCGACGTGGCGGAGCGCGGCTTCTCCTTCCGCAACGCAGGTCCCCTCGACATGCGCATGGGCGAGGACGCGCCGACGCTGGCCGAATATCTCGCCGGCGTCGACGACCGCGAGCTCAAGCGCGTCATCTCCTGGTACGGCGAGGAGCGCTTCGCGGGCCCGGTGGCCAAGGCGATCAAGCGCGAGCTCCACCGGATCTCCGACACCGTGCAGCTCGCCGAGGTGGTCTCGAACGCCATCCCCCGCGGCGCCTGGCCCAAGGGGATCCACCCGGCGACGCGGACCTTCCAGGGCCTGCGCATCGCGGTGAACGACGAGCTCGGCGCCCTCGACGCGTGGCTGCAGGCGCTGCCCGCCGTGATCGCGAAGGGCGGCAGGGCCGCGGCGATCTCCTTCCACTCGCTGGAGGACCGCGCGGTCAAGCAGGGATTCACAGCCCTCGCGCATCCGTGCCGTTGCCCGCCGGGGATGCCCGTGTGCATCTGTGGCGCCGCCGAATGGAAGCTGGTCACGCGCAAGGCGATCGTCCCCACGGAGGAGGAGATCGCCCGCAACCCCCGATCGCGCAGCTCGAAGCTGCGCGCAGTGGAGCGGCTGTGAGGATCAAGAAGAGCCCGAAGATCACCGGCGCCGCCTCGACCCGCGGCTTCGCCGCCACGGTCGCAGCGAGCCTGCTCCTCGCCACGCTGGTCGGCGCACACGCCTGGACCCGCGTCGAGGCGACGATGGTGGGCTACCGCCTCTCCGCAGCGCAGGCGGAGCAGGAGGATCTGCTCCGCGAGCAGCGCGAACTCGAGCTCGAGCTCGCCACCCGCCGCGCCGCGGCGCGGATCGAGGGCGACGCCCGCAAGCGCCTCGGCCTCGTCGAGCCGCGCCCCGACCAGATCTTCGCGCTGCCCGATGGCGCGCCCGCAGGCAGCGCGGTGGCGCAGGCCTCCCGGTGAGCCCGTCCCGCCTCTCCCTCGGCAGCTGGGATGGTGCCCGCTGGGTGAAGGTGCGGGTGGCGCTGCTCGGCTTCCTCCTCGCAGCGGGCCTCCTCGTCGTCCTCGGCCGCGCCTTCCATCTGCAGGTCCTCGAGCAGGAGTGGCTCGCGGGGATGGCGCGGGAGCAATACCTCCGCACCGCGGAGCTCGCGCCGCGGCGCGGTGAGATCCTCGACCGCACCGGCGCGCGCCTCGCCTCCAGCGTCGAGGTCGAGTCGATCTTCGTCGACCCGAAATTCCTCGGTGCGGACGACGCCGAGCGCCGCGCCAACCTGGTGCGGATCGCCAAGGCCGCATCCCTCTCCAAGAAGCAGAGCCACAAGCTCCTCGAGCGCGCGCTCGCCCCCGGCAACCGCTTCACCTGGGTGAAGCGCAAGGCGAGCCCCGCGGTGGTCGCGGCGGTGGAGGGCCTCGGCCTCGGCAAGGGCGTCGCCACGGTGAAGGAGTCGCGCCGCTTCTACCCGCAGAAGGAGATGGCGGCGCAGCTCCTCGGGTTCGTCGGCTCCGACGGCAAGGGGCTCGAAGGACTCGAGCGCTCGCTCGACGATTGGCTGCGCGGCCACGGCGCGGCGCTGCCCGCCCTTCGCGATGCCCGCGGCCGCAGGCTGCTCCCCGAGGTCTCGGTGCCGGTGGAGGAGCGCACCGGCCACACGGTGGAGCTCACCCTCGATCGCAACATCCAGTACCTGGCGGAGAAGGCGCTGGGGAAGGCGATGGAGACCTCGCGGGCCAACGCGGGCTCCGCGCTGGTGGTCGATCCGCGCACCGGCGAGATCCTCGCGCTCGCCCATGCGCCGACCTTCAACCCCAACATCGTCCCCGGCAGCTCCGAGCGCGCAGCGGTCCGCAGCCGCGCGGTGACCGACGCCTTCGAGCCGGGCTCGACGATGAAGGTCTTCCTCCTCGCCGGCGCGCTGGAGCAGGCCGCGATCAAGTCGAACCAATCGTTCGACTGCGAGAACGGCAGGTGGAAGGTCGGCCGCCACGTCATCAACGACCACCACGGCCACAAATGGCTCACCCCGGGCGAGATCCTCCAGGTCTCCTCGAACATCTGCTCGGGCAAGGTGGGCCTGCTCCTCGGCGGCGATCGCCTCGCGGGCATCTACCGCGACTTCGGCTTCGGCAGCCGCACCGGCGTCGAGCTCCCCGGCGAATCGCCGGGCCTCGTCGCCACCATGAAGTCGGAGATCTCGGTGGTCACCGGCTCCTTCGGCCAGGGGCCGGTGATGGCCTCGCCGCTCCAGATCGCCATGGGCATGGCGGCGGTGGCCAACGGCGGCGAGCTCCTCCAGCCCTGGCTGGTGCGGCAGGTCACCGCGCCGGACGGCACGGTGGTGGAGCGGGGCGGCAGGCACGTGGTGCGCCAGGTCCTCTCCGAGCGGACCGCGAAGAAGGTCACCGAGTGGATGCAGCTCGTGGTCGGCGAGGACGGCACCGCAGCCAAGGCCGCGGTCCCGGGTTATCCGGTGGCGGGAAAGACCGGCACCGCGCAGAAGGTGGATCCCGAGACGCGCGGCTACGGCAGGGGGCGCATCGCCTCCTTCGGCGGGTTCGTTCCCGCAGACGATCCGCGCCTCGTCATCCTCGTGGTGATCGACGAGCCCAAGAGCAGCGTCTACGGCGGCATGGTGGCGGCGCCGGCGTTCCGCGAGATCGCCGAGGGTGCGCTCAAGTCGTTGGGTGTCGCACCGACCCTGCCGATCGTGGCGGCGCAGAAGGAAGAGAAGAAGAGCCCGGCCCAGAAGAAGCGGGAGCGGGAGAAGGCGGCGGAGGGGCTCGTCACCGTCGAGGACGCGCTGCCCCTCGAGCCGCAGCAGGTCCGCGTTCCCTCGGTGGACGGCCTCTTCGCCAGGGCGGCGGTGCGCACCCTCGCGGAGGCGCGCCTCGAGGTGGACGTGGTCGGAAGCGGACGGGTAGTGAAACAGGAGCCGCCTGCCGGCTCGGTCGTGGAGCGGGGGAGCCGGGTTGCCGTCACTCTGCAGCCTCTGTAGAGACGGGGCCGCGCTGGTGTAGAGGAATTGCCGCGACTCCTGTGGCATGGGCCTCGTGCGCCGCCGCCTGCCGGGCAGATGGGCGCCGGCAGGGCGGTTGCACTGCATCCCCTTTGTCGGGCTCCAGCGGAAAGAGGAAGGAACGCCAAGCACCATGCGCCTCAGCCACGTCATCGCCGGCACCGGCCTCGCGCTCCCAGCAGGAAGCCCCGACCCCGAGATCACCGCGGTGGTCCACGACTCGCGCAAGGTGATCCCGGGCGCGCTCTTCGTCTGCCTCCCGGGCCTGAAAGTCGACGGGCACGCCTTCGCCGCCGGCGCGGTGGCGGCAGGGGCTGCGGCGGTGATCGGCGAGCGGTCCCTCGACCTCGCGGTGCCGGCGCTGGTGGTGCCCTCCGCCCGCGCGGCCCTCGCCCGCGCCGCTGCCAACCTCCACGGCAACCCCGGCGAGCGCCTCGCGCTGGCGGGGATCACCGGCACCAACGGCAAGACCACGACCACCTGGCTCTACGAGGCGATCGCCCTGGCTGCGGGCAAGCGCTGCGGCGTGATCGGCACGGTCAACTACCGCTTCGCCGGCAAGGTCCTCCCTGCGGAACACACCACCCCTGAGGCGGTGGAGGTGCAGGCGCTGCTCGCCGGCATGGTCGACGCCGGCTGCGAGACCGCGGTGATGGAGGTCTCCTCCCACGCCCTGGCGCAGGACCGCGTGCTCGGCCTCACCTTCGCCACCGCGGCCTTCACCAACCTCACCCACGACCATCTCGACTACCACGCCGACATGGAGGACTACTTCGCCGCGAAGGCGAAGCTCTTCCGCGCCCACCTGCGTGCAGGCGGCGTCGCGGTGCTGAACGGCGACGACGCGTACGGCACGCGGCTCCACGAGGAGCTCGTCGCCGGCGGCGTCACCAGCTGGCGCTTCTCCACCGAGGACGCAGCAGCCGAGCTCACCGCGCGGGACGTGCGGATCGGCATCGACGGCATCGAGGCCACGCTGGTCACGCCCCGCGGCGAGGCGCAGATCCGTTCGCCGCTGGTCGGCGCCCACAACCTCCAGAACCTGCTCACCGCTGCCGGCCTCGCGCTGGGCGCAGGCCTGCCGATCGAGGCGGTGGCCGAGGGGCTGACGCAGAGCCCCGGCGCCCCGGGCCGCCTCGAGCGCATCGACGGCCCGCAGGGCGTGGTGGCCTTCGTCGACTACGCCCACACCGACGACGCCCTGCGCCGCGCCTGCAGCGCGCTCCGCGAGGCGTCGCCGGGACGGCTCATCACCGTCTTCGGCTGCGGCGGCGATCGCGACACGGGCAAGCGCCCGCTGATGGGCGCCGTCGCCGGCAGCGGCTCCGACCTCGCGGTGGTCACCTCCGACAACCCGCGCACCGAGGATCCGGCGCGCATCGTCGAGATGATCGTCCCGGGCGTGGAGTGCACCGGCAAGAAGCGCCTCTCCCACGACGAGGCCCGCGCCGGCGGCGAGGGCTTCACCGTCGAGGTGGATCGCCGCAAGGCGATCGATCTGGCGGTGGCGTGCGCGCGCCCCGGCGACGTGATCCTCATCGCCGGCAAGGGGCACGAGGACTACCAGATCCTCGGCACCACCAAGATCCACTTCGACGATCGCGAGGAGGCACGGCGCGCCCTCGGCGCGTAGATCCTTATGGCCACCGCATCCCCAGCAAACCGCGCGATCTTCTGCCTCGCCGACGTGGCCGCAGCCACCTCGGGTGCGCTCGTCCGCGGCGACAAGCTGCTGCCGATCGAAGGTGTCACCACCGACAGCCGGAGCATCGGCGCGCAGAACCTCTTCGTCGCCCTGGTGGGCGAGAGCTTCGACGGCCACCGCTTCGTGGCGCAGGCCGCCGCTGCAGGTGCGGCCGCCGCGGTGGTGCGCCGGGGCTTCCGCTCCGACGCGCCGCTCCCCGAGGGCTTCGGCCTCGTCGAGGTCGACGACACGCTGGTGGCGCTGGGGGCGCTGGCCCGCGTCCACCGCCGCCGCTTCCCGCAGATCAAGGTGGGCGCGATCACCGGCTCCAACGGCAAGACCACCACCAAGGAGCTCGCCGCCGCGGTCTTCAACGCCGCCTTTGGCGAGACGCTGGCCACGGTGGGCAATCTGAACAACGAGATCGGCGTGCCGCTCACGCTCTTCCGCCTCAGCCCGGCCCATGCCGCAGCCACGGTGGAGATGGGCATGAACCACGCCGGCGAGATCGCGCGCCTCGCGGCGATCGCAGAGCCCGACGCAGGCCTCGTCACCTGCGCGCAGCTGGTCCACCTCGAGGGGCTCGGCTCGATCGAGGCGGTGGCGAAGGCGAAGGGCGAGCTCTACCACGGCCTGCCGCGCCACGCGGTGGCGGTGACCAACCTCCGCGACGAGCGCACCACCGCCGAGGCCCGCGCCTCCGGCCGCAAGCTCCTCACCTACGGCGGCCCCGAGCACGAGGGCGCCGACGTGCGCCTCGTCCGCCTCGTCTCCCACGACAGGCGCGGCCTCGCCTTCGAGGTCTCCTTCCGCGGCGGCCCCGCCGCCTTCGTGCGCCTGCCGCTGGTGGGCGTGCACAACGCCGAGAACGCCTGCGCGGCGCTGGCGTTGGGGCTCGCCCTCGGGGGCGATCCGGACCGGATGCTCGAGGGCCTGGTCACCGCCCGCGGCTTCGATCGGCGGCTCCAGATCAAGCAGGCCCCGGGCGGCGTCACCGTCGTCGACGACTGCTACAACGCCAACCCCTCCTCTATGCTGGCGGCGCTGCGCACCGCGCGCGAGCTCGCCGGGGAGGGCAGGGTCTTTGCCGTGCTCGGCGACATGTTCGAGCTCGGGGGAGAGGAGGCGGCGGGCCACCGCGAGGTGGGCGTCGCCGCTGCAGCAGCGCAGGTCGCAGGGCTCGTCGCCTTCGGGCAGCGGAGCCGCGCGATCGCCGCCGCTGCAGCAGAGGGAGGGGTGGAATCCATCTGCACCACCGAGTCGCCGGAAGAGGCGCTCGCGTGGCTGCGTAGCCACCTGCGCGACGGCGATCTGGTGATCGCCAAGGCGAGCCGCGGCACCAGGCTCGAGCGGATCGTCGACCCCCTGGTGGCGGGGGAGAAGGCCTAGATGCTCTACCACCTGCTCTTTCCGCTGGCGGACCGGATCGCGATCTTCAACGTCCTCCGCTATCCCTCGTTCCGCATCATCGCCGCCGGGATCTTCGCCCTGCTCCTCGGCATGCTCCTCGGGCCGTGGTTCATCCGCGAGCTGAAGAGCCGCCAATACGGCGCCTCCAACGTCCGCGAGGACACCCCCGAGCAGCACAAGAGGAAGAGCGGCACGCCGACGATGGGCGGCGGCCTCATCCTCTTCTCCTTGAGCGTCTCCACGCTCCTCTTCGCCGATCTCACCAACCGCTACGTCTGGATGGTGCTGATCGTCACGCTGGGCTTCGGCGTCATCGGCTTCCTCGACGACTACCTGAAGCTCTCCAAGCGCAATTCGAAGGGGCTGCCGGGCAAGCTCAAGATGGCGGGGCAGACCGGCATCTTTGCCCTCGCGATCGTGATCTTCGGCGTGGACTGGGAGCAGGCCCGGCTCCTCTTCGACACCACGCTCTCCTTCCCCTTCGTCGCCACGCGCCTCTTCAACCCCGACATCGGCTGGCTCTACCTCCCCTTCGCCTGGGTGGTGATCGTGGGCACGTCGAACGCGGTGAACCTCACCGACGGCCTCGACGGCCTCGCCATCGGCCCGACCATCGTGAGCGCGATCACCTTCCTCGTCCTCGCCTACGTGGCGGGCACGGTGATCGCGGGCTTCAACCTCGCCGACTACCTCTACATCCCCTTCATCGAAGGGGCCTCGGAGCTCTCGGTCTTCTGCGCCGCCACGGTGGGCGCCGGCATCGCCTTCCTCTGGTACAACACCTACCCGGCGAGCGTATTCATGGGCGACATCGGCGCCCTGGCGCTGGGCGGCGCCCTCGGCACGCTGGCGGTGCTCACCAAGAACGAGTTCGCCTCGGTGATCCTCCACGGCGTCTTCCTGGTGGAGACCCTCTCGGTGATGATCCAGGTGGCGGTCTTCAAGCGCACCGGCAAGCGCGTCTTCAAGATGGCGCCGATCCACCACCACTTCGAGCTCAAGGGCTGGGCCGAGCCGAAGATCATCGTGCGCTTCTGGATCGCCTCGATCATGCTCGCGCTCGTCACCCTGATCAGCCTGAAGCTGAGGTAATCGCCCTTGTACGAGCTCTCCGGTCGCAAGGTTCTCATCGTCGGCCTCGCCCGCTCCGGCGTCGCCGCTGCGAAGCTCTGCGCGGCGAAGGGCGCGCGGGTCACCGCCACCGACAAGCGCAAGCCCGCACAGCTCGAGGCGCAGGTGCGGGAGCTCCTGCCCCTCGGCGTGCGCTTCGAGCTCGGTGGCCACGACGTGGAGAGCTTCACTTCCGCGGAGCTGATCGTCTGCTCGCCCGGCGTGCCGCTGGCCAACGCGGAGTTCACCGAAGGCCGCAGGGCCGGGGTCACCATCGTCGGCGAGGCGGAGCTCGCCGCCTCCTTCGTGCAGGAGCCGATCGTCGGGATCACCGGCACCAACGGCAAGAGCACCACCACCGCGCTGATCGGCCACCTCCTCGCGCAGAGCGGCAAGTCGGTCTTCGTCGGCGGCAACCTCGGGACGCCACTCTCCGAGCGCGTCCTCGACGGCACGCCCCGCGACGTGTCGGTGGTGGAGCTCTCCAGCTACCAGCTCGAGGCGGTGCACGCCTTCCGCGCGCAGGTGGCGGTGCTCACCAACCTCACCCCCGATCACCTCGACCGCTATCCGTCGGCGGAGGCCTACTACCAGGCCAAGCGCGCCATCTTCCGGGGCCAGACCCCGGACGACTACGCGGTGCTCAACGCCGCCGACGAGAAGACGCTCCGGCTCCACCAGGGCGCGAGCTCGCTGCCGATCACCTTCGGCCACGGCCCGGCGCAGGATCGCGCGGCCCGCGACGACGGCAGCCGGATCGTGGTGCGGCTGCCGGGGGGCGTCGACGAGTCCTACGAGACCCTCGGCCGCACCCTGCGCGGCAGGCACAACCGCGAGAACGCGATGGCGGCGATCGTCGCCGCCCGCCTCGCCGGCGCCACCGAGAGCGGCGTACGCGAGGGGCTCACCAACTTCCCCGGCCTGCCGCACCGCCTCGAGATCGTGCGGGTGCAGGGCGGGGTCGAGTGGATCAACGACTCCAAGGCGACCAACGTCGACTCGACCACCGTCGCGCTGCAGGCCCTCGCCGGCCCGGTGATCTGGATCGCCGGGGGGCTGGGCAAGGGCGCGCCCTACGCGCCGCTGCGGCCGCTCCTCGGCGGCAGGGTGAAGGCGCTGCTCACCATCGGCGCCGACGCTGCCGCCCTCGCCGCGGAGCTCGGCGACGTGGTGCCGGTGACGGCCTGCGAGACGCTGGACCGCGCGGTGGCGACGGCACGGGCGCTGGCGGCGAGCGGCGACCAGGTGCTGCTCTCGCCTGCGTGCGCCTCCTTCGATCAGTTCAAGAGCTACGAGCACCGCGGCGCGACCTTCCGCGCGCTGGTCGAGGCGCTCTAGCTCGTTTTCCCGGGGGCGCCGGCGAGTGGCCGGCGGGAGGGATTGGGATGCGGCTTCTCTCCGCTTCGAACGGAGGCTCCGGCCTGCCGGCGACGAGCTCCGACCTGCGCGCGCAGATGGAGGCGCCGCGCTACGATCCGGTGCTCCTCTGGGCGATCCTCGGCCTCACCGCCGTGGGCCTCGCGAGCGTCTACTCCGCCTCGGCGGTGATGTCGGCCCGCGACTACGGCAGCCCCTGGCATTTCCTCGTGCGCCAGAGCATCGCCGCGGGCGTCGGCCTCGCCGGCATGTACGGGGCGATGCGCTACGGCTACAAGCGGCTGGAGAAGCTCGCCTACCCGATCCTCGCCATCACCGCGGTGGCGCTGCTCCTCGTCCTCGTCCCGGGGATCGGCACCGTGGTCAACGGCGCCCGCCGCTGGATCCGCTTCTTCGGCTTCAACTTCCAGCCGGCGGAGCTCGCGAAATTCGCGCTGGTGATCTACCTGGCGCGATCGCTGGCGCGGAAGGGCGAGAAGGTCCGCTCCTTCTCGATCGGCTTCCTCCCCCACGTGCTCGTCACCGGCTTCTTCATGCTCCTGCTCCTCGGCCAGCCCGACTTCGGCTCGTCGATGGTGCTGCTGGTGCTGCTCTGGGTGATGCTCTTCTGCGCCGGCGTGCAGCTGCGGTGGCTGGTGGGCTCGGCCTTCGCCGCTGCGCCGCTGGCGGCGGTGCTGGTGCTCAGCAAGGAGTACCGCATGGCCCGGCTCACCGCCTTCATGGATCCGTGGGCCGATCGCCTGGGCAACGGCTGGCAGCTCGCCAACTCGCTCCTCACCCTGGGCAACGGCGGCGTCACCGGCCAGGGGATCGGCGCGGGCAAGCAGAAGCTCCACTACCTCCCCGAGGGCCACACCGACTTCATCGTCTCGGTGATCGGCGAGGAGGCGGGCCTGCTCGGCATCGCCTTCGTGGTGGGGCTCTTCGGCCTGCTGGTCTGGCGCGGCATCCGCGCCGCCTTCAACGCCGCCGATGCCTTCGGCGCCTACCTGGCCCTGGGGCTCACCGCCCTGTTGGGCATCCAGGCCGTTACCAATATGCTGGTGGCGATGGGGATGCTGCCCACCAAGGGGCTCACGCTCCCCTTCGTCTCGTACGGCGGCACCTCACTCGTGTTATCCCTGACGGCTGCAGGCGTGCTCCTCGCCATCTCCAGCGGAAGTGGCGGGTACCTGCGGCCGATGTCCTCCCGCTCCCGGTAGCGGGCAAGTGTTTTGGCGGGCCCGGTTCGCGGCCCGGCGGAGTTCTGGCTCGGATGAAAGTGGTGATCGCAGGAGGCGGCACGGGCGGGCATCTCTTCCCCGGCATCGCGCTGGCGGAGGAGGTGGTGACGCGCCACCACGCCAACGACGTCCTCTTCGTGGGGACGGCGCGGGGCCTCGAGGCCCGCGTGGTCCCGAAGGCCGGCTTCAAGCTGGAGCTGATCGAGGCCACCGGCGTGAAGGGCAGGGGGCTCGGCGGCTGGATCTCCGGCCTCTTCCGGCTCCCGAAGGCGATCCTCCAGTCGGTGCACATCCTCCGCGGCTGGAACCCGGACATCGTGGTGGGAGTGGGTGGGTACGCCTCCTTCCCCGTGGTCTTCGCCGCCTGGCTGCTGGGCCTGCCCACCGCGGTGCAGGAGCAGAACGCGCTCCCCGGCCTCACCAACCGCGTCCTCGGCAGGCTGGTCCGCGCGGTCTTCGTCTCCTTCGACGAGGCGAAGCGCTTCTTCCCCGAGCGGAAGACCCAGAACGTGGGCAACCCGATCCGCAAGGCGCTGATGGAGAATTTCCTCCGGCCGCAGTCGCGCCACGATCGTTTCAAGATCCTCATCTTCGGCGGCTCCCAGGGCGCCCACGCGATCAACGTGGCAGCGGTGGAGGCGGGCGCCCACCTCGAGGGGCTCAAGGAGAAGGTGGAGATCCTCCACCAGACCGGCGCCCGGGACATCGAGGCCACGCGCAAGGGCTACGCGGAGGCGGGGATCGCCGCCGAGGTGGTCGAGTTCATCGACGACATGTCGGCGGCCTACGCCGCGAGCGATCTGGTGATCTGCCGCTCCGGCGCCACCACCCTCGCCGAGCTCACCGTCTGCAAGAAGGCGGCGATCCTCGTCCCCTTCCCCTTCGCCGCCGACAACCACCAGGAGGTCAACGCCCGCTCCCTGGTGGACAAGGGCGCCGCGGTGATGATCCGCCAGCAGGAGCTCACCGGCGAGCGTCTCGCAGCGGAGGTCCGCGACCTCCTCGAGCACCCGGCGCGGCTCCAGCGGATGGAGCGGGCGGCGGGGCTTCTCGGGCGGCCGGAGGCGGCGAAGGAGATCGCCGACGTCTGCGTGCAGCTCGTCTACCAGGGGCGCGAGCAGGGCGCCGGCTGAACGGCGCTGGCCTTTCGGCGGCGCGCCTTGCAAGGTGTTTTCCGTGGGCCGGCCCAGTGCCGGCCGCTGCATTTGTGGGAGCTGGAGATGTTTCGAGGCAGGCGACCGACCATCCACTTCGTGGGCATCGGCGGCATCGGCATGAGCGGCATCGCCGAGGTGCTGCTCAACCTCGGCTACCCGGTCACCGGCTCGGACCTCAAGGCGAGCGAGACGACGAAGCGCCTCGAGTCCTTCGGCGCGAAAAGCTTCGTGGGCCACGGGGCCGAGAACGTGGGCAGCGCCGACGTGGTGGTGATCTCGTCGGCGGTGCGCCGCGACAACCCCGAGGTGGTCGAGGCCCGGCGCCACTCGATCCCGGTGATCCCGCGGGCCGAGATGCTCGCCGAGCTGATGCGGCTCAAATACGGCATCGCGGTGGCCGGCTCCCACGGCAAGACCACCACCACCTCGATGGTGGCGCACCTCCTCGCCGCCGGTGGCCTCGATCCCACCGCGGTGGTGGGCGGCAAGCTCAACAACCTCGGCTCCAACGCCTGCCTCGGCACCGGCGAGTACATGGTGGTGGAGGCCGACGAGAGCGACGGCTCGTTCCTCAAATTCTCGCCGGCGATCGCCGTGGTCACCAACATCGACCCCGAGCACCTCGACCACTACGGCGACTTCGACAGGCTCAAAGGCGCCTTCGTCGAGTTCGTGAACAAGGTGCCCTTCTACGGGCTGGCGGTGATGTGCCTCGATCACCCGGCGGTGCAGGCGCTGCTGCCTTCGCTCGAGCGCCGGCACGTGACCTACGGGCTCTCGCCGCAGGCGGACTACCGGGCCGAGGCGATCGAGTCCTCGGCCTTCGAGATGAGCTTCACCGTGGTGCGCCGGGGCGAGGCGATGGGGCGCTTCACGCTGCACATGGTCGGCATCCACAACGTGCAGAACGCGCTGGCGGCGATCGCCGTGGCCGACGACGTGGGTGTGACCGTGGAGCAGATGCAGGAGGCCTTCGCCTCCTTCACCGGCGTGCAGCGGCGCTTTACCGTGCGCGGCGAGGCGGGCGGCGTCACCGTGGTGGACGACTACGGCCACCACCCGGCCGAGATCCGCGCGACGCTGGCGGGGGCGCGCAAGGCCTTCCCCACCAGGCGGATCGTGGCGGCGTTCCAGCCCCACCGCTACACGCGCACCCGCGATCTGCTCGGCGAGTTCGCCACCTCCTTCAACGAGGCGGACACGCTGCTCGTCAGCGAGATCTACGCAGCCAGCGAGGAGCCCATCCCGGGGGTGAGCGGCGAGGCCCTCGTCGAGGCGGTGCGGTCCTGCGGACACAGGGACGTGGCCTTCGTGCCGCACCGGAACGTGCTGGCGCAGGCGATCCGCGAGCGGGTGCGGCAGGGCGATCTCGTGATCACGCTGGGCGCAGGCGACATCAGCCAGACCGGGCCGGAGCTGCTGGCGCTGCTGCAGTCGTAGGCACGGCGTTCGCAACACGTCGCCGCGAGAGGTGATCGACTTGTCCTTCCTGGCAGAGCTGCAGCGCCATTTCCGCGGCGAGCTGCGTGAGAACGAGCCGCTGGCCCCGCGCACCTCGGTGAAGGCGGGCGGCGCGGCGGATCTCTTCGCCCGGCCCGCGGACGCGGGCGACCTGCGGGTGCTCCTCGCCGCCGCTGCTGATGCCGAGGTGCCGGTGACGGTGCTCGGCGGCGGCGCCAACACCCTGGTGTCGGACGAGGGCGTCGCCGGCGTGGTGGTGAAGCTGCCGGCGTGGAGCGGCGAGGCGCAGGTCGACGAAGCGGGCGGCACCTTCGTCTTCGGCAGCGGTGAGCCGATCACGAAGATCCCCGGCGCGATGAAGAAGCACGGTCTGGTGGGCGCGGAGTTCCTGGCCGGGATCCCCGGCACCATCGGCGGCGCCTGCGCGATGAACGCGGGCACGAAGAACGGCGAGACCGTCCGCGTGGTGCAGGCGGTGGAGATCGCGTCGCCGGAAGGCGCGCGCTGGTGGGCCCGGGACGAGCTGGTGTGGCGCTACCGCTCCTGCGAGCTGCCGGCCGGGGCGGTGGTGACGCGCCTCGAGGTGCGGCTGCGCCGGCCCGCAGGCGAGGCGGAGCTGGCGGCCTCGCGCGAGGCGATGGAGGCGGACCTCGCCTACCGCAAGCGCACCCAGCCGCTGCACCTGCCCAACTCCGGCTCGGTCTTCCAGAACCCGCCGGGGGATTTCGCGGGGCGGCTCATCGAGGCCTGCGGTTTGAAGGGCCTGCGGCAGGGTGGGGCGCAGATCGCCGAGGGGCACGCCAACTGGATCGTGAACCTGGGCGGCGCCCGGGCTGCGGACGTTTCGTTCTTGATCGAGAAGGCCCGCGCGGAGGTGCGCGAGCGCTTCGGCGTGGAGCTCACGCCGGAAGTGAAGCGGATCGGAAGGTGGTCATGAAGGGCAAGAAGGTTGCCGTGCTCTACGGCGGGCGCTCCTCCGAGCGCGAGGTCTCCCTGCGCTCCGGCGCCGCGATCCACAAGGCCCTGGTGGCGAAGGGCTACGACGCCGAGCTCCTCGACGTCGATCTGGACGTGGCGGGGAAGCTGCGCGCGATGAAGGCCGAGGTCGCCTTCATCGGGCTCCACGGCCGCTACGGCGAGGACGGCTGCATCCAGGGGCTGCTCGAGTCGATGGGGATCCCCTACACCGGCTCCGGCGTGCTCGCGTCCGCCCTCGGCATGGACAAGGTCGCCACCAAGCAGGTCTTCAAGATGCGCGGCATCCCCACCGCCGACTACGTGGCGGTGCGGCCGGATCGCATGCGCGAGCTCCTGATCGCGGATCTGCCCTTCGGCCTGCCCTGTGTGGTGAAGCCGAGCTCCGAGGGTTCCTCGGTGGGCGTGCACATCGTGAAGACCGCCGAGGAATTCGCCGCAGCCTGCGAGGACGCGGCAAAGTACAAAGGCGACATCCTCATCGAGCGCTACCACAGGGGCCGCGAGGTCCAGTGCGCCGTGCTCGACGACGAGGCGCTGGGCGTCATCGAGGTGAAGCCCGCCGCCGAGTTCTACGACTACAAGGCGAAGTACGACTCCGGTGGCACGACCCGCTACCTCTACCCGGCGCCGCTGGACGAGGCGATGTACCGGAAGGTGATGGACGTCACCGCCGAGGCGCACAAGGCCCTCGGCTGCGCCGGCGCCACCCGCACCGATCTCATCCTCATGGACGACGGCGAGCTCATCGTGCTGGAGACCAATACGCTCCCCGGCATGACCGAGGCCTCGCTGCTTCCGAAGATCGCCGCGGGCATCGGGATCGACTTCCCCTCGCTCTGCGAGCGCATCCTCCAGGGCGCGTCGCTCAAGGCCTGACGGGGGCCGCCGGGCGAGGCCGCCGTGCACACCTTCCTCCGGCCAGCAGCGGGGGAAGTGATGGAGCAGGTGCAGCGCACGGAGCGGACCGATTGGTACGCCCTCGAGGTGGAGGAGGTGGAGAGGCGTCTCTCCGCCTCCCACGCCGGCCTCGACACGGCGGAGGTGCGGCGTCGTCGGGAGCGCTTCGGGCCCAACCGACTGCCCGAGCCGGCGCAGAAAAGCGATCTCGTCATCCTCCTCCACCAATTCACCAGCCCGCTCATCTACATCCTGCTCATCGCCTCGGGCGTCACCTTCCTGCTCGGCCACTACGTCGACGCCGCGGTGATCCTCGCTGCGGTGCTCCTCAACGCGCTGATCGGCTTTCCCCAGGAGCGCAAGGCGGAGCGCTCCGTGCGGGCGCTGATGCACCTCGTGGCGCCGAAGGCCCGCGTGCTGCGCGACGGCCACGAGCGCGAGGTGGAGAGCGGCGAACTGGTGCCTGGCGATCGGGTGCTCCTCGAATCGGGGGCCCGGGTCCCGGCGGATCTCCGCCTCGCCGGCGCCACGGGGCTCGCCATCGACGAGTCGATGCTCACCGGCGAATCGATGCCTGCGGCGAAGCGGATCCGCACCCTGGCGGAGGGAACCCCCCTCGGCGATCGTGCCAACCTCGCCTTCACCGGCACCGTGGTCACCAGCGGCAGGGGCTGGGGCTACGTGGTGGCGATCGGCAGCGGAACCGAGCTGGGCGCCATCGCCGGCAGCATCGAGCATGAGCCGCGGACGGAGACGCCGCTCCAGATCCGGATGCGGCGCTTCGCCCACGTGATCACGCTGGCGGTGGTGGTGTCGGCGCTGCTCGCCTTCGGCGTCGGTGTGGCCCTGGGCGAGCGCCCAGCCGAGATGTTCCTGACCGCCGTCGCCCTCGCCGTCGCGGCGATCCCCGAGGGGCTGCCGGTGGTATTCACCATCGCCCTCGCCGTCGGCGTGCGGCGGATGGCGCGGCGCAAGGCGATCGTGCGTCGCCTTCCCGCGGTGGAGACGCTGGGTAGCACCACCGTGATCGGTTCGGACAAGACGGGCACCCTCACCGAGAACCGGATGACGGTTCTGGCGCTCTGGTCGGGCGGCGAGGAGCGTGCGCTCGAGGAGATCCCCGCCGACGAGAGCGATCCCGCCCACCTCGCGCTGCTGGCCGGCGTGCTCGACAACGAGGCGGAGGTCTACGAGAGCGAAGGTGGGGAGAGGAGCACGGGGGATCCGACCGAGGTGGCTCTCCTCGTCGCGGGGGCGCACGCCGGGATCGATCACGAGGAAGCCCGCGGCACCCACGCCCTCTTCGCCCAGATCCCCTTCGAATCGGAGCGCCGCTACTCGGCCACCGTGCGGGAGCGCGGCGGCCACCACCGCCTGTGGGTCAAGGGCGCCCCGGAGCGCGTGCTCGACATGTGCACCGCGCTGCAGGGGCGGGGCGGGCGCGAGCCCCTCGACCGGGAGCGGGTGCTCGCCGCAGCCCACGAGATGGCGGGGCGCGGCCTGCGGGTGCTGGCCTTCGCCTGGAACGACGTGCCGGCGCCCCCAGCGGCGGAGGAGGAGCTGCCCGAGCCGCGCGACCTCGCGCTGCTGGGGCTGGTGGGCCTGATGGATCCGCCGCGCGAAGGCGTCCCCGACGCGATCGCCGCCGTGCGGAGCGCTGGGGTCCGGGTGTTGATGATCACGGGCGATCACGCCTCCACCGCCCGCGCGATCGGCGAAAGGCTGGGGCTCGCCGAGCCCGGCGCCGCGGTGCTCACCGGCGGCGAGCTCGAGGCGCTCGACGAGGCGGCGCTCCGCGGCGCGGTGGGCCAGATCTCGATCTACGCGCGCATGGCCCCGGACCACAAACTGCGGGTGGTCAAGGCGCTGCAGGCGAATGGTGAGGTGGTGGCGGTGACCGGCGACGGCGTCAACGACGCGCCGGCCCTGCGGGCAGCCGACATCGGCGTGGCCATGGGCAGGAGCGGCACCGACGTGGCCCGAGAGGCGGCGGATCTGGTGCTCACCACCGACGACTTCGTGAGCATCGGCGCCGCGGTGGAGCAGGGGCGGATCACCTTCGACAACGTGCGCAAGGTCACCTTCTTCCTGGTGAGCACCGGCCTCGCTTCGGTGCTGGTGATCCTCGCGGCGATGGCGCTGCGCTGGCCGCTGCCGCTGCTGCCCGCGCAGCTGCTCTGGCTCAACCTCGTCACCAAGGGGCTGCAGGACGTCTCGCTCGCCTTCGAGCCAGGCGATCCGGACCTGCTCCGCAGGCCGCCCCGGAGCAGGAAGGAGGGCATCGTCTCGCGCCTGCTCTGGGAGCGCACGGTGATCGTGGGCGTGGTGATGGCGGTGGGTACGCTGGCGCTCTTCCGGTGGGAGCTCGATCGCACCGGATCGCTCGCCGAGGCGCAGACCATCGCCCTCACCGCGCTGGTGGTCTACTCGATGTTCCACGTCGGGAACTCGCGTTCGGACCACCGCTCGCTCTTCCGGCTCTCCCCCTTCTCGAACCGCTTCCTGCTGGTGGCGACCGGCGCCGCGCTCGTGCTCCACGTGCTGGCGCTCTACGTCGGCCCGACGCAATTCGTGCTGCGGGTGGTGCCGCTCGACGCCGCGGCGTGGCTGCGCATCTTCCTGGTTGCGCTCACCATCGTCGCGGCTGTGGAGCTGCACAAACTTCTGCGGCACGAGCCGCGGGGGCTCCAGGTGCGACGGCGGCCCGCCGCCACACCGGTGCCCGAGGAGCGGCGCGCGTAGGTTTTCACGCGCCTACAGGTGGCTCGTCACCTGCGGCGCCTCGTACCAGTTGTCGGTGGCGCCGTCCGAGAAGCGGACCGGCGCCGCGGCGAGCTCCGCAGCGTCGACGCCGTCGAGGCAGGCGAGGTTGATCGAGAGGAAGTCGCCGCCGAGCACGTCGAGGTGGCCGCGGCCGAAGGGGCGCACCCCGCAGCGCTTGCAGAAGAGGTGGTGCATCGACTTGCTGCCGAACTGGTAGTCCGAGAGCGCGCCCTCGCCGGCGAGGAGGCGGAAGTTCTCCGGCTTCACCAGCGTGGCCCAGCTGCGGGTCTTGGCGCAGATGGAGCAATTGCACTTCCCCGTGCCCTCGGCGAGGTCCATCTCCGCCTCGAACTTCACGTCGCCGCAGTGGCAGCTTCCCGCGTAGGTCTTCTTCATCGTTCTCTCTCCCGGTGGGGCAAAGCGCCCTCGAACCAGGAGGAGCCTATCGGGCTCGGCGGACATTTCCTGTCCGCGAAGATCGGATAGCCTCCCCCCATGCTCGAGACGTCCGCGCGGCTCCTCCGCCTCCTCGCCACCCTGCAGACCCGGCGCTTCTGGACCGGGAACGATCTCGCCGGCCACCTCGAGGTGACGCCGCGGACCCTGCGCCGCGACGTCGATCGGCTGCGCAGCCTCGGCTACGCGGTGGAAGCGACCTCCGGCCACGGCGGCGGCTACCACCTCGGCACCGGCACGGCGATGCCGCCGCTGCTCCTCGACGACGAGGAGTCCGTTGCAGTCGCGGTGGCGCTCCGCAGCGCCACCGACACCGTCGCCGGCCTGGGGGAGACCGCCATCCGCGTGCTGGTGAAGGTCGAGCAGCTCCTGCCCGCGCGGCTGCGGCGCCGGGTCGGTGCGCTGCAGGCGATGACGGTCTCGGTCAATCGGTACCCGCAGACCGCGGTCGATCCCGATCGGCTCGCCACCCTGGCCGCAGCCTGCCGCGACTCCACCGCCCTCCACTTCCCCTACCGCCGGCGCGAGGGGAGCACGGCGGTCCGCGCCGTCGAGCCGCTCCGCCTCGCCCACGCCGGTGGTGGCCGCTGGTACCTCGTGGCCTGGGACGTCGAACGGGAAGATTGGCGCACCTTCCGCGTCGACCGCATCGAAGGGGCGATCGGCCTCGGCGCCCGCTTCGTTCCGCGCCAGCCGCCGGGTGATCTCGAGGCGTACGTCGCCGAGTCGCTGGCCCACGCCCCCTTCGCCCACCAGGCACGGGTGAAGCTGCGCGGCTCCCTCGAGGAACTCTCGCAGCGGATCCCGGTGTGGTGCGGGGTGCTCGAGCGCCTCGACGACGAGAGCTGCGTGCTTCGCGCCGGCGCCGAGTCGCTGGACGGCCTCGTCTGCCAGCTCGTCCTCTGCGGCAGCGATTTCGAGCTCCTCGACCCACCGGAGCTCGCGCCGCAGCTCCGCGCCGCCGCCGACCGGCTGCTGCGCGCTGCAGGGCCTGCACCTGCAGCGACGAAGGGGACCCGCCGGGAAAGACGTGCCCGACCGGGGCTGTGACACGGCGGATCCGCCGCTCCAGAATGGCCCGGTGCAGCGAAAGCGCCCACAGCCCTGGCCGATCCGGATCACCCATTGGCTCAACGTCTACCTGCTGATCGTGATGGCGGGGAGCGGGCTGCAGATCCTCGTGGCCTATCCGTTCATGGGGCCACAGGGCGATCGGGCCGGCTGGTATCCGCTCGACGGCTGGCAGCCGGGGCCGCTGCTCACCGTCGGCGATTGGCTCGCCGGCGGACGGCATTGGCACTTCGCCTTCGCCTGGTACTTCGTGGCGACGGGCGTCGTCTACGTCGGCTACCTCTTCGGGTCCGGTGAGTGGCGCCGCCGGCTCTTTCTGCCGCGCCGCGATCTGCCAAACGCGGTGGAGACGGCGAAGTACTATCTGCGTCTCCGCGGGACGCCGCCGCCGCAGGGGCTCTACAACGGGCTGCAGCGCTTCGCCTATACGGGCACGCTCTTCCTCGGCGCCCTCGCTGCGCTCACCGGACTCGCGCTCTACAAGCCGGTGCAGCTCCAGGGGCTGGCGCGTCTCTTCGGCGGCTACGACCCGGCGCGGGCGATCCACTTCCTCACCCTCGCGGCGCTGGCGGGTTTCACCGTGGTGCACGTCGTCCTCGTCGTGCTCCACCCGCGCGCGCTCGCCTCGATGTTCACCGGCGGCAGGAAGGAGGACGTGCATGAAGAGGAACGCTACGAGCAGCCACCCGGCAGACCTCCACCTCCCTGAGGCGCCGCGCCTCGTCCGGCCCACGAGGCTGCAGGTGGCGCACGTGCAGAAGCGCGGCCTCGAGGCCTCGCGTCGTGCGCTGCTCGGTGGCCTCCTCGCCGGCTCCGCCGCGGCGCTCGGCGGCTGCGACAGCTCGAACCCGCGCACCGGCTTTCTCGGCGCGATGGAGCGCTTCAACCACCGCTTCCAGGCCTGGCTCTTCGACCCGGAACAGCTGGCGCCGGAGGAGCCGCACGCCGCGCTCACGCCGCCCGCTGCCTTCCCCGCCTACTTCATCTCGCCGGTGGTTCCCCGCGCACCACGGACCTGGCGGCTGAAGGTCGGCGGCCTCGTCGAGCGGCCCGCCTCCTTCACTGTCGAGGAACTCCAGCAGCTGCCCCGCACCGAGTACCGGATCCGCCACCACTGCGTCGAAGGCTGGACCGCGGTGGCCGCGTGGACCGGCGTATCGATCCGCGACCTCGCAAGCCACGTCGGCGCCAGCCCCGCTGCGCACTACGTGGATTTCCGCTCCTTCGACTTCGGCTACTGGTCCTCGTGGGATCGCCCGAGCGCCTTCCACCCGCAGACCATCCTCGCGTACGGCCGCAACGGCGATCCGCTCCCCCCCGAGTACGGCGCCCCCCTGCGCCTCTACAGCGGCGTGAAGCTCGGCTACAAGATGGTGAAGTACCTCACCGAGGTGAACTTCCTGCCAGCGCCCACCGGCGGCTACTGGGAAGACCGGGGCTACGAGTGGTTCGCCGGCGTGTAGAGCGGCGCTATTCGCGCAACGGCTCGCAGATTCCGTCCCCGTCCTCGTCCTGCAGGCCTTCCTTGCAACGGTCGCAATTCTCGCCTTCCCAGCCGGCGAAGCAGGCGCAGCGCGCGACACCGGAGGCGTCGACGCACTCGCCGCGACCGCACTCGAGGGCGGCGGTCCTGCAGTCCGGCAGGCAGACCTCGTCGAAGTCGTAGTCCTGCAGCCCCTGCGCGCACATGTCGCAACGCTCGCCTGCCCAGTCGGGCTCACAGGCACAGAGAGTGCTGCCGGTGGCGTCGTCGCACGCGCCGTGGGCGCATTCGATCTCCGCCAGCGCGCAGGAGAGGGTGCAGAGGCCGTCGCCGTCGTGGTCCTGGTAGCCGATGGTGCAGCGTTCGCAAGCCTCGCCCTCGTTCCCCTCGGGGCAGCTGCAGCGGGCGGTGCCGGAGATGTCGTCGCACCAGCCCATGCCGCAGGCGAGGGCGGCGGTGAGGCAGTCGGGGGCGCAGACACCGTCGTCGTCCCAGTCCTGCGTCCCCTCCTCGCAGGGATGGCAGTCGGCGCCGAAGCTCCCCGGCGGGCAGAGGCAGCGGGCGAGCTCCCCATCGGTGGTGCAGTCGAGCTCGCCGCACCGCAGCTCCTCGCAGCTCACGGGCTGTTCGGTCGGCCCGTGCAGCGGGTCGTGCTCGTTCGCCCCGGGCTCGTCCCCGCCGCAACCGAGGATGCCGAGCGCTGCCACCAGGATCGCCAACCACCTCATCGCAGCCTCCGCCGGACGACCTTCCCAAAGATGCAGCGCTTCGGACACGTCCACGGGCCCGTGGGTGACGAGGGATGCGGTGGGTTCGTGGACGCGGCCACTCTACAACTGTTCGGTGTCGGAGAAAATAGGGCCGGGCCGACCGATCTCCTCCCCGAGCTGGCGGAGGTAGGCCTCGATGAACGCCGCCCGCTGCGCTGCCATCCGCCGGGCGGTCTCGGTGTGGAGCCCTGCCGGGATCTTGAGCAGCTTCCGGAAGAAATGGTCGACGCCCCACTGCTTGTCGTCCGGGTCACGTGCGAGGCAGAAGGGATCGGCCGGATCGTAGAAGGGCCGGCCCATGGTGCTGCAGGTGGCGAAGAGGCGCGCGACCCCGATGGCGCCGATCGAGTCGAGCCGGTCCGCGTCCTGGAGCACCTTCGCTTCGCGGGTCTCCGGCGTGATCCCCCGGGAGAAGGGGTGGACGCGGATGGCGTAGGCGATCGCCTCCGCCTGCGCGGGCTCCCAGCCCTCCGCCCGAAGCAGGTCGAGCGCGCGCTCGGCGCAGACCTCGCCGGAGAGGTGCGACGCCGGGTGGTCCTTCGGGTAGTTGAAGAGCTCGTGGAGCAGCGCCGCTGGAACGGCGATCGAGGCGTCCGCCCCCTCGCCCTCGCAGATCCGCCGCGCATTCTCGGTGACCCGGAGCACGTGGAGGAAATCGTGCGAGGGCTCCGCCCCTGCCGTCGCCGCCTCCGCCGCAGCACGCAACCTATCCCATCGCACGTCCCAGCTCATCGCTCGCTCCTCCGACATCGACCTACGGGCGGTTTTACCTCGCGTTGGCAGGGGTTGGGGCATCTGTCGTATCCTCCCGGCCAGGGCGAGGCAGGGGGAACTCGTGCAGCTCGGTCACCGCATTCTTCTGCTCGGCGCCACCGCCGTGCTGCTCGTCGGCGGCATGGGCGCCGGCGCCCTCGTGGGCGCAGCCCGGGGCGAGGCGGTCCGTGCTTCCACCTTCGGCGATCGCGAGCAGCTCCAGGCCGTCTTCCGGATGGCGATCGATGCGCTCGAGCTCCGCCGCGCCGGGACCCTCGGCGATCCCGCCCTCGCCGGGGCGATCGAGGCGCGGATCCGGGGAGAGCTCGCCACCTATCGCTCGCTGGTTCGGGAGGAACCCTCGCCGCTCGAAGCCCGCGAGGAGGAACGCCTGGCCGCGGAGATCGACACGGTGCTCACCGAGCTCCGGGCGCAGCCGCTCGCCTCGATCCGCGCCGAGGTCCTGAGCGACACCCTGGTCGCTCGCATCCGCAAGGCGCTCGAGCGCGAGCAGGCCGAACTCGCCGCGTCCGCGCAGCAGGCCCACGACGTGATCGGCGCCGTGCGGCTCCTCGGCATCGCGGTGCCCGCCCTCGCTCTGGTCCTCATCGTCTGGATCTCGCTCACGCTCCTCGTGCCCCTGCGCGACCGGGTGCGCGATCTGCTCGCAGGGGCGGAGCGGATCCGCCGCGGCGATACGCGCACCGAGATCCCGGAGCGGGGCGGTGACGAGCTGGCGCAGGTGGCGGCGGCCTGGAATGCGATGCAACGCGAGCTGCGGCTCACCACCGTCTCCCGGAGCGAGCTGGAGGAGAACCTCGCGGCCCTCCGCGAGGCCCGCGCGCAGCTGGTGGTCGCGGATCGCATGGCGCTGGTGGGCACGCTGGCCGCCGGCGTCGCCCACGAGATCAACAACCCGCTCTCCTACCTCGGCGCGAACCTCGAGTGGATCCGCGCCGAGCTCGCCCTCCGCGCAGGCGATCGCAGCGATCTCGCCCGTGCCCTCGAGGAGGCGACCGACGGCGCCCAGCGCATCGCCGCCATCGTCGGCGATCTGCGGGCCTTCAGCCGGGAGGACGAGACCCGGGTCCAGGTCGATCTCCGGCAGGTGGTCGAGGACGCGATCCGCCTCGGCGGCCACGAGGTCCGCCAGGTCGCGACCCTCGAGCGGCAGCTGGACGAGGTGCCGCCCGTGCTCGGCAACCGGATGCGCCTCGGCCAGGTGGTCCTCAACCTGCTGGTCAACGCGGCGCAGTCCTTTCCGCCGGAACGCGCGGGCAACGCCCGGATCGCGATCCGTACCCGCACCGACGCCGACGGCAACGCCGTCGTCGAGGTCGAGGACGACGGCCCCGGGGTACCCGAGGAGATCCGCCACCGGATCTTCGATCCCTTCTTCACCACCAAGCCGGTCGGCGTGGGGACGGGGCTCGGCCTCTCGGTCTGCAACGGCATCGTCGCCGCCCACGGCGGCGCGATCGAATACGTGGCCGCTGCAGGGGGCGGGAGCCTCTTCCGGGTGACGCTCGGGGGCGTTCCCACGGCGCGCGTCGCCTGATCCCGAACGATCGCGCGATGTGATCGCGATCCACACAGGCAGAAAACTGGATCGCCGATATCACCGGCCCGATCAATCGGCGCGTGAGCAACCGCCGCAAAATCGATCGCGCCGAGCAGGCGCGCAGGGCCCTCTCCCTCACCAGGCGCCTGGCCATCTTCACCCTCCGGGTGTGCGGCCTCCTCGCCGCAGTGGCTGCGGTCTGCGGCGGCGGCTGGGCTGCGATCCGGTGGGTGACGACCACGCCGCGGCTGGCGATCGTCGATTTCGAGATCTCCGGAAACGATCGCGCCAGGGAAGGCGAGATCCGGCAGCTCCTCGGGATCGCGCCTGGCGAGAACCTGCTCCTCGCGGATCTCGGCAGCGCCCACGACAGGCTCCTCGACCACCCGTGGATCCGCGAGGTCTCCCTCGAGCGGCGTTTTCCACAGGGGGTCGATATCGCCGTCGTTGAGCGGCAGCCCAAGGCTCTCGTAGATCTGGGCCATCTCTACCTCCTCGACGAACGCGGGGAGGCCTTCAAGCGCGCACAGCCGGGCGATCCGCTCGATCTCCCGGTGATCACCGGCCTGCCCCGCGAGGACTGGTCGGACAAGCCAGAGGAAACACGGCTTCGACTCGACGAGGCGCTGCACGCGCTCGGCGCCTGGGCGGAGCGGGAGCGGTCCCGCTCGTTGCCGGTGGCGGAAGTGCATCTCGACGAGGGGGAGGGCGTGACCCTCTACCTCGGGGAGCGGGGGCCGGCGGTGAAGCTGGGACACGGCGATTTCGAGCGAAAGCTGGATCGCCTGGCCCGGGTCCTGGCCGAGGTGGAGCGGCGCGGTGAACGGGTCGAGCTGGTGCGGCTCGACAACCGGGCGAGGCCCGGCTGGATCGCGGCACGGCTGGCGGAAGCCACCGGGCCGGAGCGGAAGACGGCGACTCCCTGAGAGGGGAGAAGCCTGCAGGGCAATGGGCGCGAGAGCGCTCATCGGACGGGAAAAAGCGGCACGGCGGGCCGAAAGGCTTCTCACGTCGAGCATGCCGCAGGCAGCTCACCCGGAAACGGGGAGCGAAAGGAAGTCCGGCATGGGCAAGAAGGGCGAGCTGATCGTCGGACTCGACATCGGCACCACCAAGATCTGCGCGATCGTGGGCGAGGTGACCGACGAGGGCATCGACATCATCGGCATCGGCAGCCATCCGTCGAAGGGGCTGCGCAAGGGTGTCGTCGTCAACATCGAAGCAACCGTCGCCTCGATCAAGCGCGCGATCGAGGAAGCGGAGCTGATGGCAGGCTGCGAGATCAACACGGTCTACACCGGGATCGCAGGCGGCCACATCAAGGGCTTCAACTCGCAGGGCATCGTCGCGATCAAGGACAAGGAGGTCCGCGAGGCGGACATCCAGCGCGTGATCGACGCGGCCAAGGCGATCGCCATTCCGCTCGACCGCGAAGTGATCCACGTGCTGCCCCAGGAGTTCGTCATCGACGAGCAGGGCGGCATCAAGGATCCGCTCGGCATGTCCGGCGTGCGCCTCGAGGCCAAGGTCCACATCGTGACCGGCGCGGTCTCCAGCGCCCAGAACATCATCAAGTGCGCCAACAAGACGGGCCTCAACGTCGCCGACATCGTGCTCCAGCCCCTGGCCTCCTCCGAGGCAGTGCTCGGCGAGGACGAGAAGGAACTCGGCGTCTGCCTCGTCGACATCGGCGGCGGCACCACCGACATCGCCATCTTCTCCGGCGGCTCGATCGTCCACACCGGCGTGATCGCGCTGGGCGGCAACAACCTCACCAGCGACATCGCCATCGGCCTGCGCACCCCCGCCCACGAGGCGGAGCGGATCAAGCAGAAGCACGGCTGCTGCATGGCGGCCCTCGTCGACGAGGACGAGACGATCGAGGTGCCGAGCGTCGGCGGCCGCCAGCCGCGGGTGCTCTCGCGCCGGATCCTCACCGAGATCCTCGAGCCGCGGGTGGAGGAGATCTTCCAGATGGTGCAGCGCGAGGTGGAGCGCTGCGGCTACCAGGATCTCCTCGCCTCGGGCGTGGTGATCACCGGCGGCTCGACGCTGCTGGCCGGCATGCCGGAGCTCGCCGAGGAGGTGCTCGGCCTGCCGGTGCGCCGCGGCCTGCCGAGGGGCATCGGCGGTCTCGTCGACGTGGTGAAGAGCCCGATGTACGCCACCGGCGTGGGCCTCGTGCAATACGGCGCCCGCAACCTCGAGATGCGGAACTTCAAGATCCGCGGTGGCGACGACAACGTCTACAAGAAGGTCGGCAAGCGCATGAAGGAGTGGTTTGCCGAGATCTTCTGATCACGCCGAGAGCTGAAGGAGCGAGCGATGATTGATTTCGAAGGGAAGAGCAGCGTTCCCGGCGCGCGCATCAAGGTGATCGGCGTCGGCGGTGGCGGCGGCAACGCCGTCAACAGCATGATCTCGGCCGGCCTCACCGGCGTGGACTTCATCGTCTGCAACACCGACGCACAGGCGCTGGCGGCCAACAAGGCGCCGTTCAAGGTGCAGCTCGGGCAGGCGCTCACCCGCGGCCTCGGCGCCGGCGCGAACCCCGGCGTGGGCCGCGATGCGGCCCTCGAGGATCGGGAGAAGCTCCTCGAGCTCCTCGAGGGCGCCGACATGATCTTCGTCACCTGCGGCATGGGTGGCGGCACGGGCACCGGCGGCGCGCCGGTGATCGCCGAGGTGGCCAAGGAGCTCGGCGCCCTCACCGTGGGCGTGGTGACCAAGCCCTTCTCCTTCGAGGGGAACAAGCGGCGCAAGCAGGCCGAGTCCGGCATCGTCGAGCTCGGCGCCGCGGTCGACACGCTGATCACCATCCCGAACCAGCGGCTGCTCTCGGTGGCCGATGCGCGGATGCCGATGCTCGAAGCGTTCCGCCGCGCGGACGACGTGCTGCTCAACGCGGTGCAGGGCATCGTCGACCTGATCCAGAACCACGGCTACGTGAACGTCGACTTCGCCGACGCCCGGGCGGTGATGGCGGATCAGGGCATGGCGCTGATGGGCACGGGGCGTGGCACCGGGGCGAACCGCTGCCTCGACGCGATGCAGGCGGCGATCGCCTCGCCGCTCCTCGAGGACGTCTCGATCGACGGCGCCATGGGGTTGCTCATCAACATCACCGGCCCGGGGGATCTCGGGCTGGTCGAGGTGGACGAGGCCCTCTCCATCGTCCGCGAGGCGGCGCACGAGGATGCGAACATCATCTTCGGTTCCGTGGTCGACGAGCGGATGGAGGACGAGGTCAAGATCACGATCATCGCCACCGGCTTCGAGCAGAAGACGGCGCGGGTGCAGCCGCCGCGGCTCCCTGCGGCAGCGCCGAAGCAGCAGCAGCCCGCAGTCGCTGCCGGGGCCCGCACCGGCAGGGCCCTGCCGCCTCCTCCGCCGCCGGAGGAGATGGCCTACGTCGAGCAGCAGCCGGCCGCGCGCCGCCCCGCCGCGGTGCAGACCCGGCCCTTCTCCTCGCCCCAGCTCCTGCGCGAGCTCGCGGCCGATGCAGAGGATGAGCTCGACATCCCCACCTTCCTGCGCCGCGCCAACCAGGCGGAGTTGGGGTAGGGAAGCGCCGCCGACGGCGGACTGGCGGCAGGGAAATCGGGCCCGGGCGACTCGCTCGGGCCCTTTTTTGTGCTCGATATCAAACACAATTGCCGCTGTTTCGCTTTGGTTAATCGCAATAGTCGAAAAGCTCTTTGCTGGCTCAAATGCAGGTGCCAGAAAATTGGTAACGGCGTCTTGACGCCTTTTTGAAGCGCTTGGTACCGTTCCTTTCGTCCTGACAAACGAAGCGCTGGCTGCCGTGGGAAGTCGAGTTCCAACGGGTGTCGGCGAGGGGGATCGCCTTCCTACCCGGATAACGGGAAGGCGTAATTGCGGGCTTTTGCCCGGAAGAAGGGAAGCACCGATGGCGCAGGGAACGGTCAAGTGGTTCAACGACGCGAAGGGCTACGGTTTCATCTCGCAGGACACCGGCGAGGACGTATTCGTGCACTTCTCGGCGATCACCATGGAGGGGTTCAAGACCCTCGCCGAGGGGGAAGCCGTGGAGTTCGACGTGACGCGTGGCCCCAAGGGCCTGCAGGCGTCGAACGTGCGCCGCGTCGCCTAAGTCACCGAAACCACCGGTGAATCCGCGAAGGCCCGGGCTCTTGCAGCCGCGGGCCTTCCGCGTTCCTGGGGCACGGCTGTGGTGCTGCGGGCGGGCAGCGGTGCTGCGACCCGGGGGTGTTAGCGGACTGGCATCTCCGCGTCCCTGCAGCTGGACGCATCGAGCCGGCATCGATCACCGGTTTGACGACATCCTCGGCAATCAAACGAGCGATGCGACGAACTCGTCGGTGCGGCTCGCCAGTCGATCGCTCTTTTCGAGCAGCTCGTCGAGCTCCCGGAAGAGCTCTTCGCTGCCCTCGAGCTCCTCCCCCGGCGCGAGTCGATGGATCAGATCACCCACCCGAACAAGGTGCTGCCGGGCGAGGAGGAGATCCCTGCCGGCTCTCGTCCCCTGGCGCGTGAAGAGCAGGCCGCTGTGGAAGAGCCGCGCCACCGCCTGCTCGTTCCCGTCGAGAACGCGGCGCAGCCGCGCCCGGTAGAGGCGCTGGCGCCTGTGGCTGCGGACGGCATCGAGATCGACCACCTCTGCGGTCCTGGACCTGCGGCGCATGGCGTCCTCCCTTCCTCGTTCTCCGGAGCAGGAGCGCAAGGTTGGGACGTGCGGGCTGCCGTGCAACCCATGCGCGGAAACCATTGAAAGGGGGACGCCTTCCGCGTATGGCGAAGGGATGTTCCGCAAGATCCTCATCGCGAACCGGGGCGAGATCGCCCGCCGGATTTCGGAAGCCGTGCGCCCGATGGGCGTCTCCACCGTCGCGGTCTACAGCGACGCCGACGAGGGCGCGCCCCACACCCGCGCCGCCGACGAAGCGGTGCACATCGGCCCTGCTGCGCCGCGGGAGAGCTACCTCAACGCCGAGGCGATCCTCGCCGCCGCGAAGAAGACCGGCGCCGAGGCGATTCACCCGGGCTACGGCTTCCTCTCGGAGAACGCCGCCTTCGCCCGCGCGGTCCACGACGCCGGCATGACCTTCATCGGTCCGCCGCCGGAGTCGATGGAGCGGATGAAGGACAAGGCAGAGGCCCGGCGCCTCGTCACCGCTGCAGGTGTGCCCACCGTTCCCGGCACCGAGGGCACCGTCTCCACCACCGAGGAGGCGAAGGCCGCCGCGGCACAGATCGGTTATCCGGTGCTGGTGAAGGCAGCCGGCGGCGGCGGCGGCATCGGCATGATGCCCGCCCGGGACGACGAGTCGCTGGAGAAGGCGCTCCGCGCCTGCGGCGACCGGGCCCGCTCGGCCTTCGGCCGCGATGCGGTCTACCTGGAGCGCTACCTCGAGGCCCCGCGCCACATCGAGGTCCAGATCCTCGGGGACCACCACGGCAACCTGATCCACCTCTTCGAACGCGAGTGCTCGATCCAGCGCCGCCACCAGAAGGTGACCGAGGAGGCCCCCTCGCCGCTCTGGTGGCAGGGCAAGCGCGACCTCCTCGAGCGGATCTACGACGCGGCGGTCCGCGCGGCGAACGCCTTCGGCTACGCGAACGCCGGCACCTGCGAGTTCCTCGTGCAGGGCGACGAGTTCTTCTTCATCGAGATGAACGCGCGCCTGCAGGTGGAGCATCCGGTCACCGAGCTCACCACGGGCGTCGATCTCATCGGTTGGCAGCTCCGCATCGCCGCCGGCGAGAAGCTCGACCTCCACCCCTCGCGGATCGAGCGGCGCGGCGCGGCGATCGAGATGCGCGTCTATGCCGAGGATCCGATCCGCTTCTTCCCTGCGCCAGGAAAGATCACCACCTGGGAAGAGCCGACGGGGGAGGGCGTTCGCGTCGATGCAGGCTACGAAGCCGGGCAGATGGTGACGCCCTTCTACGACCCGATGATCGCCAAGCTCATCGCCTGGGGCCAGGACCGCTCCGAGGCCATCGCCCGCGGTCTCGCGGCGGTGCGCTCTTTCAAGATCGAGGGCGAGAAGCTCAAGACCAACCTGCCGTTGCACGAGCGCATCCTCGCCGACGACGCGTTCGCCGCAGGCGACCTCGACACCCACTTCCTCGAGAAGCACGCGCGCCCTTCGAAGTGAGCGCGCCCACCAGGAGAGCAGCGAGATGGCAACCGAGATCCCCGCCCACATCACCGGCACCGTCTGGAAGATCGAGAAGAAGCAGGGCGACAACGTCCAGGAGGGCGACGTCCTCGTCATCCTCGAGTCGATGAAGATGGAGATGCCGGTCGAGGCGCCGGAGAACGGCGTCGTGCAGGAGATCCGCTGCTCGGAAGGGCAGGCGGTGCAGGAAGGCGACGTGCTGGCGATCATCGGCTGATCGCGCGGAGACGACGTGGGCCTGCTGCAGGTCGACAGGGTGGGGGAGGACGTTCGCGTCCTCACCCTCGACAACGAGCGCAAGCGCAACGCCGTCGATCCCGATCTCCTCGGGGCGATCGTCTCGGCCTGCGAGGAGGCGAACGCGGCGCAGGTTCGCTGCCTCGTCCTCACCGGTAGGGGCGACAAGGCCTTCTGCGCAGGCTACGACCTCGAGGCGCTGGCCCGGACCCGGCCCGACGATCCCCTCCCCGACGCGGCGCTGCAGGTGGCGCTCTCGGCCCTCGAGCATGCGCAGGCGCCGGTGATCGCGGCGATCAACGGCGCCGCCTACGGGGCCGGCGCCGAACTCTCGGTCGCCTGTGATCTACGGATCGCAGCTGCAGGGGCGCGGATCGCGATGCCGCCGGCAAAGCTCGGGATCATCTACGCGCCGGCGGGGCTGCAGCGCTTCGTCGAGTTGCTCGGGCTCTCGCAGGCCAAGCGCCTCTTCTATACGGCAGAGCCGGTCGAAGCCGCCGAGGCCCGGTCGATCGGCCTGGTCGACGAGGTGGTGGAGCCGGGCAGGGCGCTCGATCGGGCGCTCGAGCTCGCCGCCTCGATCGCCGCGAACTCGCCGGTGTCGGTGCAGGGGATGAAGCGGCTCTTCCTGCTGCTGCGCAGGCGCGAGCTGCAGCCGGCGGTGATGGCGGAGGTCGAGGCGCTGCGGCGCGCCTCCTTCCATTGCGAGGATGCCCGGGAGGGTATCGCCGCCGTGCGCGAGCGGCGCAAGCCCCACTTCACCGGTCGCTGACCGAGTCAGCGCGCTGCAGCGCGCTCCCAATTCTCGATGGCGGAGCGGATGCGCTCCGCCTGCGGATCGCCCGGACGCAGCTCGAGATAGCGGCGCCAGTGGGTGGAGGAGCGGGCGCCGTCCCCCTGCCGCGCGCGGATCTCGGCGAGGCGGCGCTGCAGCTCCGCGTCGTCCGGACGAGCCGCCGCTGCGAGCTCGAAGAGAGCGCCTGCACGCTCGAGTTCGCCGCGGGCGTAGAGCTTCTCGGCGGCGCCGGCGAGGTCGGGGGCCGACGCGGCGGAGGGCGGCGCCTCGGCTGGAGCGGGGAGCGCCACCGGCGCGCGCTGCGCCGCATGGCCGCCGCCCACCCAGAGCGCGCTGGCATAGCCGGCGGCACCTGCTGCCACCAGCGCGAGACCGAGCAGCGGGATCCAGGCGGCGGCACGCTGCCGCGTGGCGGGCGGTGGCGCCGCGGCCGGAGCGGGCCCCGGCGTAGGGGCGGCTCCTGGCCCCGGCGTGTGTGCAGCGGCACCGGGCCCCGGCGTGCGGTGCAGCGGCGGCGGTCCCGGCGTGTGTGCAGCGGCACCAGGCCCCGGCGTACGGTGCAGCGGCGGCGGTCCCGGCGTGTGTGCAGCGGCACCAGGCCCCGGCGTGCGGTGCAGCGGCGGCGGTCCCGGCGTGTGTGCAGCGGCACCAGGCCCCGGCGTGCGGTGCAGCGGCGGCGGCAGGTCGCCCCTCCGTGGTCCCGGCCCGGGCGTCACGTCGTCCGGGCCGGCGTTTTCGCCCCACGGATCGTCGCCCAGGGTCACGCCGCCAGAGTGCCAGACCAACTCCTCGTCGACGCTCCCATCGTCGACCTCCAGCGAGACCGCGTCCGCGTGCTGCCGCACGCCGGCCCCCGCCGCCCCCTCGAGGACGATGGTGTAGTCGCCGACCTGCACCTGCTGCCCGGGCTGCAGCACCACCCGCCCGTAGGCCGGCGCGCCGTCCACCCGGATCCCGGTGCTGCTGTCCAGATCCTCGACCGCTACCGTCTCGCCCTCGCGAACGAATCGGCAATGCTCCCGCGAGATGTTCCGGGCGGTGAGGCGGATGTCGTTGCCCTCGCGGCGGCCCACGCTGAGCAAGTCGCCGCGAAAGGGGACCGTCACCTTCGCACCGCTCGGATCGTGGACGATCAGCCGCATTGTCCCACCTCCGCCTACCATGTCATCCCATGACGAGCGGACGCCGACGAAGTTACCATCCGGGCGGAACCCTTGCTCTTTTGGCGCTTCGCGGATTGGATCGTCCCCTTGGACATCTCCAGCACCATCACCGTCCGCGGCCCTGCCGGCGAGGAGATCCTCGAACTCGACGAGTTCGAGGCCCGCGTCGAGAGCGGCGAGATCGGCCCAGCCACCGAAGTGAACTTCCCGCCGGTGACCGGCGCGGGATTCGTGCGCGCGGCGGAGCTGGACGCCTTCCGGGGGCTCTACGAGCCGAAGGCCCTCTACTTCCGCAGGGCCTTCACCCTGGGCCGCCTCCCGCTCCTCACCCTGGCCTTGAGCCTCGCCAACCTGGCGGTCTTCCTGCTCGAGCTCCGCGGCGGCCCCGTCGACACCGCCACCATGGTCGCCTTCGGCGCCAAGGCCGGGCCGCTCCTCCACGATCTGGGTGAGCTCTGGCGGCTGCTCACCGCCAACTTCGTGCACCGCGACTGGGCGCACATCGGCTTCAACCTCTTCGTCCTCTTCCACTTCGGCGCCGCCCTCGAGAACGCCTACCGCCCCCTCGACTACCTCTACGTCCTGCTCGCCGCGGCACTCGGCACCACCGCCCTGAGCTACACCATGACCGACGCCGTTTCCGCCGGCGCCTCGGGCATGGCCTACGGCATGCTCGGCGGCGCGATGGTCTTCGGCCTCAAATACCGGCGGATCCTCCCCGAGCGCTACCGCACGGTATTGGGCGGCGCGGTGGTTCCGACGGTCCTCGTCTTCCTCTACATCGGCTGGACCTCCTCCGGCGTCGACAACTGGGGCCACGTCGGCGGCCTCCTCGCCGGCGCCCTCGCCACCGCACCCCTGCGGCCGCGGCTCCTCGGCGACGCCCCCAGGGGACGGCGCCTCGTCCTCTGGCGGATCGTGCCCCTCGCCGCGGTGGTCGGCGGTCTCGTCCTGGCGCAGCCGATCCTCGAGGATCGACTCCCGCGCCTCGAGGTGCAGCGCGAGGAGCGCTTCGGCCTCGAGGTCCCGGTGCCCGCTGGCTGGCGCCCGGCGGCGGAGCGGCTCGGGCCGATCTCCTGGAGCAACGGTCTCGCCGGTCCGGTGCGCGCCTCGCTCTCCGCCGGGGCGCGCTTCCTCGACGAGGAGCCTGCCCTCGACGTGGAGGCGCGGCGCTGGATCGCCGAGGAACTCTACGGCGAGGAGCGCGAGGGCCGGATCGAGAACGTCCTCCTCTCGCCGATCCGCTACGCCCACGTCGGCGGTCTCCTCGGCGTGGCGGTGGACGCAGCATTCGACGCAGAGGGCGTGCGCACCGCGCTCACCGCCCACTTTTTCGCCAGAGGGCACGTGCTCTACTCGCTGGTGCTCGCGAGGCCCTCCGGGCTCGAAGGCTACGCCCGCGTCTTCGAGCGGATCGTCGCAGGGGTGCGGCCGGTGGAGCCTGCCTTCCTCCGCGCCGCCCGTGGCAGGGCGCTCCTCGCCCCCGACGATGCGGAAGCCTGGCGCGCGGTGGCCGTTGCGGCGGAGCGCGTCGGCGCAGCGAAGGAGGCACGCCGCGCCCTGGAGCGGGCGATGGCGCTGGCGCCGGAGGATCCCCTCGCCGTGGCCCACCTCGCCAGCCTCACCGTGGAGGAGGGGCTGCCGCGGGAGGCCTGCAGGCTGGCTGCACGCGCCCGCTCGCTGGCGCCACAGGCGTCGCAGACCCTCGAGGCCCTCGCCGATTGCGCCCTGGGCCAGCACGATGCCGCCACGGCGGAGGCCCGCCTCGCGGAAGCGGTGGCAGCAGCGCCGGACGATGCACGGCTCAAGCGCCGGCTCTGGCTGCTTCGCGCCGACCGGGCCCGGGAGGACTTCTCCCTCGCGCGCGAGGATTAATTCTCGCGGACGAGGGTGCGGGTGATCGAGGGGCCGACCTCGTCCGGCGTGACGATGAACGAGTCGAGCTCGTAGCCCTTGCGACGCAGGTCGAAGCGGTGCGGCTTGTCGAGCACCATCGCCTCGATCGCGAAGGGCGTGTGGCCGACCACCTTGCCGTTCCACTGCAGCTCGGCGCCCGGGGGATCGGAGTCGATCCGGAAGGATCCGAGCGAGGAGGAGAGCTTCGCTTCGGCGCGGACCACCGAGCGGCCGCCTGCCACCGGTATCGTCGCTTCGCGATGCAGCGCGAGCCGGAGTGTGAGCTCGGCGCCCTCGTCGGGGATCGGCGCATCCTCGAGGACGAGCGGCGTGATCCCGAGGCTGCGCTCGCCGACGATCACCTCGGCACCTGCGGGGTCGCTGAGGACCACCAGCGTGGGGCCGCCGCTGGCGAGGAGGGCCCAGGTGCCGCCGATGCCTGCTGCGAGACCGAGGACGCCGGCTGCCGCCGCCTTGAACCAGCCGGTTTCGCGGCGTGCCTTGAGACGAAGCGGCGGCGTCGCCCGCATCGAGGCGGTGATCCGGCCGACGGTCCGCTCCGGCCCGGGATCGAGCTGGATGGCGACGCTCTGGGGATCGAGGGCCGAGACGAAGATCCGCGTGCCCTGCTCGGGCTCCGGCGCCAGCTCGGTCTCCGCCCGCGCTGCTGCGTGTGCGTCCTCGATCGCCCGGCTGCGCGCGTTCGCGAGGACCTTCATGTGCAGCGGGTCGTTGGCGCGGAGCCGCTGCTGCCGCTCGATCCGTTCCCGGTAGAGCTCCTTCATCGTCGCCGATAGGTGCTCCTGCACCCCGATGATCGGCGTCGGGAAGAGGAAGTCGATGAGCTCGTCGGCCATCTCCTTCGCGCTCTGGAAGCGGTCCTCGCGGCGGTAGGCCAGCGCCCGGAGCACGAAGGCGTCGAGCATCGAGGGGAGCTCGCGCTTCACCTGCGACGGCGGCGACACCGGCTTCTTGCGCGACTCGCGCAGCGCCTCGATCGTCTGGACCCTGCCGAAGGGGTGGGCACCGGTGAGCAGCTCGTAGAACATCACGCCGACCGCGAAGAGATCGACGCGGTGGTCGAACCACTCGCCCTCCGCCTGCTCGGGAGCGGCGTAGCTCAGCTTGCCCATGAGCGTGCCCTCCCGGTAGTTGGAGAGGGAGCCCTGCGCCGCGCGGGCGACGCCGAAGTCGAGCAGCTTGATCCCGCCCTCCCACGTGATCATCACGTTGTCGGGAGAGACGTCGCAGTGGACGATGCCCAGGGGGTTGCCGGCGCCGTCCGCCCGGCGGTGCGCGTAGTCGAGACCGCGCAGCACCTCGAGGCAGATGAAGATGCACTGCTCGATGGTGAGGGCCTTGTTGGCCTGCTTCGCGGTGTAGATCAGGTCGTGGAGGGAGGCGCCCTCCACCAGCTCCATCGAGATGAAGTGCTGCCCCTCCACCTCGCCGAGCTCGTAGACCTGGGCGATGGCGGGGTGGGTCAGGGCGACGGTGAGCTTCGCCTCGTTGACGAGCATGCGCACGAACTGCCTGTCGCTCGAGAGCGCCGGCAGGATGCGCTTGACCACCAGCTCCTTCTCGAAGCCGACGGCGCCCGCCGCCTTCCCGCGGTAGATCTCCGCCATGCCGCCGGCGCCGAGCTTTTGCAGCAGGAAGAACTTGCCGAAGATCTGGGGCCGGAACGGCTCGGGAGGGGGGGCCATAAAAGTCCCCGAATCCTAGGCGGTTTCGGGGGATCGCTCAACCTTCCCGGCTACTTTCCACTCGCCTCGGGCCGGACCGGTCCCTGCCCGCCGGGCATCGTCCCCGGCTGGCCACGCTGCTTGTCCTTCTCGAGCTTCTTCAGCTGGCCGGGGGCGGTGGGCAGGCCCGGGCGATCGAGGCCGGACTGTCCGGGCGGACCACCGAGCGGATGGCCGTTCAACCCCTTGCCCTTTGCTGCGTCGGGGAGCTGCTCCAGGCGACGGTGTGCCTCGCGATCGCGGTTCACCGCACCCGGCCGCTCCGCGAAGGGGTCGACGAGGTGGTCCATCGGCCTGCCGCTGTGGGCACGGACGGCGATCTCCTCGAGGAGATCGGCAGGCGCCGCACCCTCGCTGGTGCCGGCTGCCACCCGGTCGGAGATCTCGGCGATGGCGCCGGCGGCGTAGCCCCTGGCGACCATGCGGCCGAGGGCCAGGCCGGCGGTGGGCGTCGCGGCACGTACGGCGGCGAGGTCACCCAGCTCGCGAATGGCGAGGCCGAGCTGCTCTGCGGGGACAGGCGCGTTGCCGACCTCGGCGGCGAGGGCCACCAGCGCATCGCGTCCTGCGCCGCGGCGCAGCGCCTCGGCGCCCGCCTCGACCAGCTCGGGCCTGCCGTCGAGAGAGACGTGGACCCGGGCGAGGGCGGTGTCGGCTTCGGCGAGGCGGAACACCATGCCGTCCACGACGGGAAGGAGCCGCGCCGGTGGAATGCCCTTGGCGATCCCTTCGAGGACCTTGTCGGCGATGCCGGCGACGGGAAGCCCACGGGCTGCTGCCTTCTCGACGCTGGCGAGGGCGGCGGTGAGCGCGTTGGCGTCGAGGCCCCGCGCGGTACCGCGGGCCACGATCGCCTCGACGGTGTCGGCGGGAACGCCTGCCGCCAGGGCGCGGCCGGAAGCTGCCTCGACCGCTGGCGCCGCGGCGAAGGCAGGCGTCGCGGCGAGCAGCAGGGCGGCGAGCGCGGTGGCCTGTCCGAGGCGGAGGATGGCGGGGCGAAGCTTCATTTCACCTCGAAGGACGAGCCGTCGGCCCGCAGGTTACCGGTGATCTCCACCACCCCGTTTCTGCCCCCGAAGCCGTCCGGTTCGTAGCGGGCGAGGCCCGGCGGGGCGAGCCAGCGCTCCGCGCCGTCCGGCGATCGGACGACGAGCTGGAAGCGGTGGGTGCCCGGGGCGAGATCGAGGACGATCTGGTAGACGCCGGGCCGTTCCTCGCGGAGCGCGGGACCCTGCGGATCCCACCGGTTGAAACTCCCCGCCACGGTGACGGTGCTGCCGGGGCGCAGCCCCTCCACCCGGAGCGGAAGGCTGCCTTCGTAGCGCGCGGGGGCTGCGGGAGCGTTCGTGGTGGCGCAGCCCGCAGCGAGGGCGAGCAGCAGGGCCGCGCGGATCACAGCCACCATGGCAGCTCCATCCGCAGCCCGCTCCAGACCACCTGGCGGGTGCCCTCGAAGGTGCTGCGATCGGCCTCGGTGCCGCCGTCGACCACGGTGTTGGCGCCGTAGGACCAGGCGATCTCGGCGGTGGTCGACGGGGCCACCGGAAGCGACGCCCCCAGGCCGGTGTAGCCGTAGCGGTCGCTGCGCTCGTCCGCGGCGAACCGGCTCCACTGCAGGCCCGCGTAGCCCCGCACCACGAGCTCGCCCCACGGGGCGATGCCGAGCGAGACCTGGCCGCCGTCGCCGTCCATGTCCCAGAGGGCATCGGTGGTGCGGTTGCGGACGCGGCGGTATTGCACGCCCGCTTCGAAGATGCCGGAGAAGCGATGGATCAGCGAGAGCACACCGACCTGGAAATCCTCCTCCACGCTGGCGCCGTCGCCGAGATCGTTGGCGCGCTTTCCCGCGGCGAGACTCGCCTCCGCGGTGGTGCGATCGGAGAGGCGCCAGCGCAGCACCGGCCCTGCATCGAAGGCGAGCGAGGCGGCCGTCGGCGGGGCGCTGGGATCGCCGGAGGCGGAGCCGCTGATGTCCTCGAAATCGACCTGCTCCACCGAGGCCCGGAGGTCGAGATCGACCTGGCGCGAGAGCCGGAGGCGCAGGTTGAGGGCGCCGTCGTGGAGGAGGGAGCTGGCGTCGGGGCCGTAGCGGCTCCAGGTGAGCCGATAGCTCGAGAGGATCTTCACCACCGGTCCGGTGGAGAGATCGAAGGCCACGCCTGGGGCCACGTGGGTCTGCCAGTGGGGGAAGTCGCTGCCGACGAGGAGGGCGGAGGCCCAGCCGCCGCCCACCGCGAGCTCCGGCGTCAGGCGCGCCTGCACGGCGGCCGCTGCTGCACACGGCGTGATGACGAGGAGCGCTGCGAGGAGGGGGAGCGGGCGCACGGTCCGTGACGATGACACGGACCATGGGACCCGGCAACCTTGCGACGTTACAGCTCGATCACCGAATTCCTGCCGCCGAAGCCGTCGTCGACGACGGCCGCCGCCTGCGGATCCGGCTGCCAGTCGCCGTCCACCCGGAAGGCATATTCGTGGCGGCCCTTCTCCAGGGGGAGCACCGCCTCGAAGGTCCCGTCGGGCAGCCGCTGGAGCGGCGCCGGCGTCCAGCGGTTGAAGCTGCCGGCGAGCTCGACGCTCTTCGCGTCCCCGGCGCGCAGGGTGAAGCGGACCAGCGCCGCGCTGCCCACGTCCGAGGCGGCGATGGCCCGGGCCGCGTCCTGCTGGCCCCGGGAGAAACCGACGCTGCCGGCCACGCCGGCGGCTGCGACCAGGGCGAGACCCGCCATCGCCATCTGGGCGAAGGAGAGCTCGAAGCGGCGCTGGAAGAGGGTGGGGATGCGGAAGGGCCGGCGCTGCGGCGCCTCCGCGCGGATTCTCGCCATGGCCCTGTCGACGAAGCCCGCCGGCAGGGGCGGCACCGGCAGGTCCCGGGCTGCCTCGGCGATCCGCTCGAGCGCCTCGATCTCGGCGAGGCGGGAACGATCCGCCCGCAGGGCCGCGAGCAGCTCCTCGGCCTGCGGGGCTTCGAGCTCCCCGTCGAGCCAGGCGTGCACGAGCTCGTCGATGCGCTTGTCGTCTGCGGCCATCACTCGTCCCCCAACAGCTTCCGGAGCATCTCCCGGGCGCGGAAGACCCGCACCTTGAGCATCGGGATCTGTCCACCGACCACTGCCTGGATCTCCTCGTAGGAGAGATCCTCCACGTGCTTGAGCAGGAAGGCCTCGCGGTACTTCTCGGGGAGCTTGCCGATCGCCTCCTCGAGGGCCCGCACCGCCTGCCGTCCTGCCACCCGCCGCTCCGGATCGGGATCCGGGTCGACGGGCGAGAAGAGGTCCTCGTCGTCGAGCGCACCTTCCCGGCGCTCGCCCGCCTTGAGGTGGTCCCTGCAGAGGTTCACCGCGATCCGAAGGAGCCAGTGGCGGAGCTGCGCGTCCTGCCGGAAGGAGGCCAGGGCGGCGAAGCCCTTGGCGAAGGTCTCCTGTGCGAGCTCCTCCGCCACCGCCGTGTTCCGGACCATCCGCATGCAGAGGGCGTGCACCGAGGGGCCGTGGCGTACCACGACCTGTGCAAAGGCCTCCCGATCGCCGGCGAGGCTCCATTCGACCGCCTGCCGGTCGAGAAGCTCGCTCTCGGGAATTTCCTCTCTGGCTGCGCGCGGTCGGGACATGCGCGGGCTTTTTTCCTTCGGGCGGGGGGAGCCCCGCTGGCCGGTTCCTCCTCGGGCTCTTCTTCACCTGGGAAGACGAGCGGGCACCGGGGAGGTTTCACCGGCGCATCCTAACGCGGCACCGGCCCGCACCGCGAGTGACCCTGTGGTCAGATGGAGTGAGATGAACGCCTTCGAGAAGATCCGGAACGAGCTCAGCGCCTCCTACCTCGAGCGAGACGAGGTGGTGGAAGGCCTCCTCTGCGCCCTGGTCGCGGGGCAGCACGTCCTGCTGCTCGGCCCCCCGGGAACGGCCAAGAGCGAGCTCGCCCACGAGCTCTGCAAGCGCGTCGACGACGCCCGCTACTTCCAGTGGCTGCTCACCCGGTTCACCACCCCCGAGGAACTCTTCGGGCCCATCTCCCTCAAGGCCCTCGAGCAGGATCGCTACGTCCGGGTCACCGACGGCAAGCTGCCCCGGGCCCACGTCGCCTTCCTCGACGAGATCTTCAAGGCCTCGTCCTCCATCTTGAACACCCTGCTCGCGATCCTGAACGAGCGCCGCTTCGACGGTGGGGACGGTCCCGCGCAGGTGCCGCTCTTCTCGATGGTGGGCGCTGCCAACGAGCTCCCCGAGGACGAGGAGCTCCACGCGCTCTACGACCGCTTCCTCCTCCGCTACCAGGTCGGCTACCTCAAGGAGGATTTCCGCTTCCTCCAGATGCTCACCGCGTCGGCGGCGGCCGAGCGCTCCAGCGTGGGCATGGCCGATCTCTCGGCGATGCGGGAGAAGGCCCGCCAGGTCGAGATCCCCGGCGAGGTCCTCCGGGACGTGGCGGAGCTGCGCAAGCGCCTCGAGGACAAGGACGTGGTGGTCTCCGACCGGCGCTGGCGCCACTCCCTCGATCTCCTCCGGGCCCGGGCGGCGCTCCAGGGCCGCGGCCGCGTGAGCGGCGACGATCTCGGCCTCTACGCCCACGTGCTCTGGAGCGATCCGAGCGAGCGCGCGGTGGTGGAGGAGTGCCTGCGCGAGGTGGCCCACGGCCACGAAGACGAGGCGGAGAAGATGCTCTACCAGGCCCGCGAGGTGGCGGAGAACGCCCGCGGCCCCCACGAGGACGAGGAGAGCGCGGACCAGGCTGCCGTGGAGGCGCTGGCCAAGCTGCACGACCTGCAGCGGCGGCTCGACACCATCGTCGCCGAGGCCTCGGCGCGGGGCCGTGCGGTGGAGCGGGTGACCGCCTTCCGGGACGAGGTGCGCGGCATGGTCCGGGCGCTTCTCGCAGCGGAGCAGGGCGAGTCCGACTCGCGCCACTGAACCCCGCCCCTCTCGCCAACCTCTTCGTTCCAGCGGGGATCGCTTGATCGACGCCTGCCTCATCGAAACCGATGCCTACGACCGCGACGCGCGGGCGAAGGCCCTCACCGGCCCCGCCGTCGAGACGCTCTGCGAGAAGGGCGCGCGGGTCACGCCGCACTTCCGCGCGCTCCTCGAGGATCTCTTCGCCATCTGCTTCAAGCTGCGGGTGCGCGTGCGGGAGGGCGGTCCGCGCTCCGCGGCGCTCAACCGCCGCATCCTCTCGGCGGTGCTCCAGGCCGACGGCATCGACGAGCTCCGCGCTTCGTCCGCCCTCGATCCGGTGCGGGCCGCGAGCGGGGCCATGGGCATCGCCCGGGCCGCGCTGCAGGAGCTGAAGAAGGGCGAGGCCCTCACCGACGAGGAGCTCCTGGACCAGGCGGCCCTCGCCCACGCGGAAGGCAAGCTCGGTGAGCTCGACGAGCTCGCCCGATCGCTGCCCGACGAGCCCGGCGCGGATTCGATGCGCCGGCGGATCGAACGGGAGCGGGAGCGGCAGCAGGAGCAGGTCGACGATCTCGCCTCCCGCGTCGATCGCGCCATGGAGGACCTGCCCTTCCTCGAGCGCCGGGTGACGCAGGCCACCGCCCGCGCCGCCGACGCGCTGGAGGAGGAAGAGGAGGCGGCCCGCGCCTTCACCGAGAAGATGGGCGTCTCCAGCTCGGGCTCCGCCGCGGAGCGCCTCGAGCTGGCGGAGAAGCTGCGCGGCAACGACAAGCTGCGCAAGCTCGCCAACCTCGCCGGCGCCTTCCGGCGCGACGCGCTGGCGGCGCGGAAGAAGCGGGTGCGCCGCGCCTCGAGCGAGGTCCACAAGGTGGGCCGCGGGGCGGAGCTGTCGCGGCTCCTGCCGGCGGAGCTCTCGGCCTTCGTCGATCCCCGGCGCAAGCTCGACTTCCTCCGCCGCATGGCCGAGCGTGATCTCGCCGAGTACGAGCTGGTCGGCGCCGATCGTGGCGGGCGCGGCCCGATGGTGATCTGCGTCGACGCCTCCGGCTCGATGAACGGACCGCGGGAGCTCTGGGCAAAGGCCGTGTCGCTGGCGCTGCTCGAGGTGGCCCGCAGGCAGAACCGCTGCGTGGAGGCGATCGTCTTCGCGGGCCGCGAGGCGCGGCTCGAGCGCTTCTCGCTCCTCGACGGCAAGAAGAACCGCGGCGGGCGCCGCGTGCCCCAGCTGCCCTCGCTCCTCGACTTCGCCACCTGCTTCCCAGGCGGCGGCACCGATTTCGAGAAGCCGATCTCCGCAGCGGTGGAGGTGCTCGAGAGCGCCAAGATGAAGGGCGGCGACATCGTCTTCGTCACCGACGGCGAGGCGCCGATCCGCGAGGGCTTCGCGGAAGACATCAAGTGGCTGCAGAAGAAGCACGACTTCACCATCTACGGCGTGCTCATCGACGACCCATCGGTGGCGGCGAAGCGCCCGGCCCCGGGCGCGGTGCGCCCGGAGATCGAGCGGGCCGCGCGGGAGCTGCGCAAGATCACCGATCGGATCACCACCGTGCACCGGCTCACGTCGGGCGCGGTGAAGGATCTCTTCGAGCGGATCTGAGGTCTGGTCGGGGGCCGGCGGTGATGCTGCCGGCCCTTCGTCCCTTCGGATTTGCGCTGTGCCCGGGGCCGCGCCCGGTGCATTCTCGCGGCGAGCGGAAGGTGAGGATGCGATGCGGATCTGGATCGATGCGGATGCCTGCCCCGGGGCGGTGAAGGAGATCGTGCTGCGGGCGGTGCAGCGGCTGCAGGTGCCGGTGGTCTTCGTGGCCAACGCGCCCCTGAACCTGCCGCGCTCGCCGCTGATCTCCACGGTGCAGGTGGGCAAGGGGCTGGACGTCGCCGACTTGCACATCGCCGAGCAGGCAGAGAAGGGCGACCTCGCCGTCACCCACGACATCCCCCTGGCTGCGGCGCTGGTGAAGAAGGGCGTGGTGACCATGGACCCGCGCGGCGAGCTCTTCACCGAGGAGAGCATCGACGAGCGGCTCTCGGTGCGCGACTTCATGCAGGAGCTGCGGGAAAGCGGGGTGATGTCCGGCGGGCCGAAGAGCTTCGGGCCCCAGGACAAGCAGCGCTTCGCCGCCACCTTCGATCGGGAGATCGGGCGCCTCGTGCGGCGCTGAGGACCACCGCGGTTGCGATGGGCGGCGCCCCGTTCCCATTCTCGGGGACGGAGGTCCTTCCATGTCCGAAGCGCTCGTCCACAAGGTGCGCGCAGCAGCCCGGCCCCTGCAGCAACCCTCGGATCTCGATCCCCTCCTCGAGCGGATCGGCGACGCCCGCGTGGTGCTGCTGGGCGAAGCGACCCACGGCACCTCGGAGTACTACGGCTGGCGCGCCCGCATCTCCGAGCGGCTGCTCCTCGAGAAGGATTTTTCCTTCCTCGCGGTGGAGGGCGACTGGCCCGATTGCTACCGCTTGAGCCGCTACGTGAAGGGTCGGGAGGACGCGGGGGGCAGCGCCTTCGAGGTGCTCCACGCCTTCGACCGCTGGCCCACGTGGATGTGGGCCAACCAGGAGATCGTCGAGCTGGCGGAGTGGCTGCGGACGTTCAACGAGGGGCGGGAGCCGGACGACCGGGTGGGCTTCTTCGGCCTCGACGTCTACTCGCTCTGGGACTCGCTCCACGCCGTCCTCGACTTCGTGCGGAAGATCGACGGCGCTTCGCTCGAGCACGCGCGGCAGGCGCTGCGCTGCTTCGATCCCTACGGCGAGGACGCGCAGGTCTACGCCAGGGCCACCCGCTTCGTCGGCGAGAGCTGCGAGGCGGAGGTGGTGGGGCTGCTCCGCGATCTGCGCGCGCGGCGGGAGGCCCTCCGCGCCGACGGCAGCAGGGACGCGTTCTTCGACGCGGAGCAGAACGCCCTCGTCGCCCGCAACGCCGAGGCCTATTACCGGGCCATGGTCCGCGGCGGCGGCGCCTCCTGGAACCTGCGCGATAAACACATGATGGAGACCCTTGAGCGGTTGCTCCGCCACCATGGCCCGAAGGCCAAAGCGATCGTCTGGGAGCACAACACCCACGTCGGCGACGCCCGCTACACCGACATGGCCCGGGCCGGGATGTGGAACATCGGGCAGCTCGCCCGTGAGGCCTGGGGCGAGGATCGGGTGGTGCTGGTGGGCTTCGGCTCCCACCGCGGCACGGTGATCGCCGGCGAGGAGTGGGAGGCGCCGATGATGCGGATGCCGGTGCCGGCAGCGCGGCAGGGAAGCTGGGAGGACGTGCTCCATCGCGCCTCGCCCCAGGACAAGCTGCTGGTCTTCGGCGGTGAGGCGGACGAGGAGATGCTGGCGGTGCGGCCGCACCGCGCCATCGGCGTGGTCTACCACCCGCAGTGGGAGAGCTACGGCAACTACGTGCCCACCGTGCTGCCGCGGCGCTACGACGCCTTCCTCTACGTCGATCAGAGCCACGCGCTCGAGCCCCTCCACTTCGTCGAGCGGTCCGAGCACGACTACCCGGAGACCTGGCCGAGCGGCTTCTGAAGCGGCGGCTCGTGCCGCACTGCGGCGTTCGCGACGCTGGCAGGGCGGGGCAGCTGCAAGCTATATGGCCTCCGAACGTCCACCGGAGGCAGCGACCCATGGCCCTTCTCCACGAGATCCTCGAGCACAACGCCCGCTTCGTCCACGAGCGGAACCGCGCCGTCACCAAGGTCCCGCAGAAGAAGGTCGCGATCTTCACGTGCATGGACACGCGGCTCGTCGACTTCCTCGAGCAGGCGATGGGGCTGGGGCGCGGCGACGCGAAGATGCTCAAGAACGCGGGCAACACGCTCATCGACCCGCAGGGCGGGATGATCCGCAGCCTCGTGGTGGCGGTGCACGCGCTGGGCTGCGAGGAGGTCCTCGTCATCGGTCACACCGACTGCGGCATGGCGCAGATCGACGAGGTCCGCCTCGAGCGGTCGATGCTCGAGCGCGGCGTGCCGGCCGAGGCGATCGCCTCCCTGCAGCCCTCGCTCCGCGACTGGCTCGGCGCCTTCCACCACCCGGTGGAGAACGTGCAGGACGTGGTGAAGAAGATCCGCGAGAACCCGCTCATCCCGAAGAACGTGCCGGTGCACGGCCTGATCTTCGATCCCGTCGCGGGAAAGCTGCAGCTCCTCACCGAGGGGTACGATGCTGCGGCGCAGGGCGCCTGATCAGCGGCCCTCCGCTGCCCAGACGCCGCCGAGGAGGAGCAGGGCGAAGATCACCGCCAGGGTGATCTTCACCCAGCTCCAGGGCGCGTCGCCGCTCACCTTGCCGGTCTGCCCGTTGACGAGGAAGCGGTAGATCTCGTCGCGGTAGGCGTAGGCGGCCACGTAGATCGGCAGGAGCGTCGGCTTGAACGTGACCGCCGAGAAGTCCGTCTGCACCCGCAGATCCCGGTGGGTGTTGCCGGGCACGTCGCCGGCACAGCGCTTCTTCTGTTCCTCCTGCAGCTGGTGCTGCCCCACCTCCCAGCCCTGCTCGGCACCGAAGGCCGCCTCCTCCGCACCCCAGCCCGCGAGGAAGGCGGTGGTGAAGGGCTGAAGCTTCGTGGTGTCGAAGGGCTCGACGTTGCGCACCAGGTGGAGCGGCAGGCCGCGCGAGGCGTAGACGAGGTGATCGTCGTGCCGGTCGCGGCGCTGCCCCGTTGCAGGTTCCCAGCGGGTGCGCTGCACCTGCCGGTAGAGGCGCTGGCTGCGACCGTTCACCGAGACGGTGTAGCTCTGCGTCACCCAGTAGTGATAGCCGGCCATCGCGGTCCAGCGCGAGTCGGCGGTGGCATCGAAGGTCCAGAAGGGCAGGTAGACGCCGCGGAGCTCCTTCAGCTTTGCCATGCGCTTCAGATCGTTGGGGCGGAACCAGAGCCCTTTGAGCCAGCGGCGGAAGGCCTCGTCCGCCTCCGTACGCGGAACGGCGAATGGCAACACGCTCTCCGGCGCCGCCGCCTCGGCGTCCTGAACGACGATCTCGTGGGAGCCGCAGAAGGCGCAGCGGGAAGCGATGATGCCGGGCTCGAAGTCGACCTGCGCACCGCAGCCCGTGCAGCCGACCCGGCGCACCCGCAGCCTCGCCGCCCGGTAGGTCGCGGCCCGCGCGAGGCCGTGCTCGACGACGGAGCCCACTGCCTCCACCGCGCTGCTGCTGCCGCAATAGGCGCAGGCCAGCGCACCAAGGCCCGCGTCCCACGCCACCGGCGCGCCGCAGGTCGCACACTTTGGAGAAGGCGCTGCTGCCGCTTTGCTCATCGCCTCTGGCGTAGCACGCCGTCGTCGTGGGCAACAATGGGCCAGGCCGAATGAACCGGATCGGCAGCCCACGCGTTGTTCCGGCTCCGCGCCGGGTTTACCATCGGCGCCTCGAGGGAGGTCCGCCATGGGGCTGTGGGACAAGTTGAAGCAGGTCACGGTCGGCGAGGCGGCACGCCTCTTCCTGCAGCGGCCCGACGAGGCCAAGGGCTGGGTGGTCTACCGCTGGCCCGACACCAACATCCGCCTCGGCACCCAGTGCACCGTGGAGGCGGACGAGGTCGCGGTCTTCCTCCGGGACGGCAACGTGGTCGGCACCCTGCCGCCAGGGCGGCACACGCTGGACGGCCAGTCGATCCCTTGGCTCTCGCTTCTCGTGGACGCCGTCACCGGCGGCAACCTCTTCGTCTGTGAGGTCTACTTCGTCACCACCCGCCAGCTCCATGGCGTGAAGTTCGGCGGCGAGATCGGGCGGGTGAAGGATCCGGAGACGGAGCTGCGGGTGCGGCTGCGGGCCTTTGGTGCGTGCACGGTGGAGGTCTCGAACCCCGTCGTCCTGCTCACCAGGCAGACCGGTCTGGGCGAGCTCCGCGACGACGGCGAGCGCTTCAAGCGGATCGTCGGCGAGCGGGTGATGCTCGCACTCTCCGACGACGTCGGCGAGCTGGTGGCGAAGAAGGGCACGGCGCTCGACCTGGTGCTCTCCGGCGCGCTCAAGGAGGAGCTGATCGAGGAGGCGAAGCGCGGCGTCGACGGCCACCTCCAGGAGATCGGCCTGCAGGTCGCGGGCTTCCAGCGCCTCGAGATCAACCCCGACGACACCGACTGGCAGCAGCTGCAGCACGACGCAGCGGACCTGCGCGCGATGCGCCGCGACGCGAGGCGGGCGCAGCTCATGAACGAGGTGGAGATCGAGCGGCGGGCGAAGCTCTCGCAGCTCGCCGGCGGCTACCAGCCGATGGCGTCGGGCGAGGCGATGATCGGCGCCGGCGCGGGCCTCGCCCAGGGCGGCGAGTCGTCCGGCACCGCCCTCGGCGGCGCCGGGCTGGGGATCGGCCTCGCCATGGCGGGGCAGCTGGCGCAGGGCCTGGGCAATACGATGGCCCACGGGGCGCCCGTACAGCAGGGGGGCGGCATGCCCAGCGCGCCCGTCGTCGCCGGCCTGCCCGGCGCCAATACCGCCGCGCTCACCACCTGTCCCTCCTGCCAGGCGCAGGTCCCGCAGGGCCGCTTCTGCGGCTCGTGCGGCACGCAGCTTTCGCCCGCTGCCTGCAGCTGCGGCGCCGCCTTCGCGCCCGGCGCGAAGTTCTGCTCCAGCTGCGGCAAGCCCGCCGCTTGATCAATGCGCCGCCGCCGGCGGCGGATCCAGCTTGCGGATCTCGGTGTGGCGGATCTGGCCGCCACGCTGCGCGGTCCAGATCAGGAGCACCACGCTGGCGAGCACCGGCACCAGCACCACGCCGGTGACCCAGGAGGGGACGCGCCCCCGGCGGCGCCAGGAGAAGACCAGGCCCGCCAGAGCGACCACGCCGGCGGCGATGGTAACGCCGAGTGCCGTCTCGGCGATCTCCTCGTGGGGCTCGATCCACGCGTCGGTGACACCGGGCAGCTCCTCGGCTGCATCCTCGGCGCTCTCGCCGCTCTGGTAGGCGACGACCGTGAAGAGGGCTACGCCTACCGCCATCCACATCCCCACCCGCGCCACCTCGGCGGAGCGGCGAGCGAGGGCGTAGATGAGCACGAAGAGCGTGAAGCCGACGCCCACCACCGGAACGTGGACGCTGGTGAGATGCAGGTAGATCGGCTCCATCACAGGCCTCCAAAGGGCAGTCGTAGGGCCGCCGACCCGGGTCCGCAAGCGGCGGACGACCCGCTTCAGCCGGCCTTCGCGGCGATTCGTGTCTGCCGGGCGGCCTCGGCCTCGATCTTGAGCCCGGCCACCGCCTCCCGCACCCGCCTGGTGAAGGCGTCGCGCTCCTTCATCGTGTAGCCCGCCACGTCGATGGGCTTGCCGAAGGCGAGGCCGATCACGCCGGGCCGGATCTCCAGCGTGCTCTTGGGCAGGACCTCCTCGGTCCCGGCCACGGCGATGGGCAGCACCGGCACCTGCGCCTGGATCGCCATCACCGTCGCGCCCTTCTTGAAGGGCATCAGCTCCGCCTGCGCCGAGCGGGTCCCCTCGGGGAAGAAGAGCACGCTGATCTCCTTGCCGACCTTCGCGCTCATCTCGCGAAGCTTGCGGGTGGCGGAGCCGGTCTTCGCCCGATCGACGGAGATGTTGCCGGCGGCCCAGAGCGCCTGCCCGAAAACGGGCACGTAGAAGAGCGACTTCTTGGCGACGAAGCGGACCTTCTGCGGCGCGTGGGCCACGATCGCCGGCGCGTCCATCAGGCTCACGTGGTTGGAGACCATCACGTAGTTGCGCTTGTGGTCGAATCGGTCCATCCCGACCACCGCCACGTCGGCGCCGCACGCTGCCAGCACCCACTTCGCCCAGAGCTGCGGGAGCACGCGGGTGCCGTGGTTCTTTCCGAGGGTGGCGAAGCCCGCCACCATCACCGAGGGCGCGATCACGGCGGTGGCGGAGACGATGCCGGCGGCGGCGATGGGAAGGCGCGGGATCTTCACGTCATCTCCTCGCAGGCGGGAAAGAGCAGCGTTTCATCGATCGACGAGAAGCCGCCGAGCAGCATCAGCAGCCGATCGATACCCACCGCCACACCTGCAGCCGTGGGCATCCGGCCCACCGCATCCACGAAGCGATCGTCGATCGGGTAGACCGGCTTGCCGAGGGAGGCGCGGAAGCGCTGCTCCTCCTCGAGGCGCCGCCGCTGCTCGGCGGAGTCGTTGAGCTCGAAGAAGCCGTTCGCGAGCTCCATGCCGCCGATGTAGAGCTCGAAGCGCTCCGCCACCAGCGGATCGTCGACCCGCAGCTTCGCGAGCGAGGCCATCGACGCCGGCCAGTCGACGAGGAAGGTGGGCCGCGGCCAGCCGAGGCCCGGCTCGATCGCGGTGAGGAAGACGGCGAAGAAGACGTCGTCGAAGGAGGTGAACGCCTCGGGGATGTCGAAGCCCCGCTCCTGCGCCCGCGCCCGGAGCAGCGCCGCGTCGCCGTCGAGGGGCAGCTCGATCCCCGCCCGCGAGGCGAAGGCCTCCGCCACCGAGAGCCGGTCCCAGGGCGGGGTGAGATCGACCGGCGCGCCGTTCCACTCGATCTTCGTGCCGCCCGCGAGCGCCTCGGCGCCGCGCAACGTGAACTCCTCGATGTCGACGAGGATCGGACCGTACCCACGCCCGGCCTTCGGCCCGTCCACGAGGTTCGCCCGGTAGAACTCGAGCATCGTGAACTCGGGGTTGTGGGTCCGGGCGATCTCCCCGTTCCGGAAGACCTTGCCCAGGAAGAAGATCCGCTCCCACTCCTCCGCGAGCAGCCGCTTCATCGCGTACTCGGGGGAGCTGTGCAGCCAGAGGGGGCGTTCGGGGCCGCGGGCGCCCATCTCCGGCACGAAGCGGGTCTCGAAGGCGGTGATGTGCGGCTCCATGCCGGGGGCCGGAACGAGGAGGGGCGTCTCCACCTCGTCGAAGCCCGCGTCGGCGAAGTAGCCGCGGATGGCGGAGTAGAGGGCGTTGCGCGCCCGGACGGCACGGAACTTCCGGGCGCTCGGCGGGTTGCTCATGGTGCAGGCACGCTAACTGGGCCAAACCCGCCTCTGCAAGGCGTTCCACGCCCCTCGTGGTAGGGTGCCCGCGCCATGCGCGTGCTTCTTCTCGCCGTCGTCCTCGCCTTCGCTTCCGGTTGTGCCACCAGCGCCGCGACCACCTCGACCACCTCCGTCCGCCGGATCGGCAAGGCCACCGAGGCCGATCGCAAGCTGGTCGCCGAGGTGCGCGACCAGGCGGCGGCGCTGCTCCAGGGACAGGCCGAGCTCTTCTGGGAGGCGTGGACGAAGGGCACCCCCGTCGACGTCGAGGCGCACTACGCGAGCCACGAGGCGCTCTTCACCGCCACCCGCTTCGAGGCGGTGCAGCGGGTGCGCGCCGCCGAGAAGGATCCCGACGGGCGGCGTGCGCTCCACTTCCTCGAGAGCTGGCTCGCAGGCGAGATCCTCGCCCGCTCCACCGCCGAGCACTCGACGCGCCTCGCCGGGATCGAGGCGGCGGCGACCTTCGGGCTCGACGGCGAGAAGCACGGCTGGCGGGAGCTCGAGCCGATGCTCGCGGCGGAGGCCGATCCCGAGCGGCGCGCGGCGATGCAGCAGGCGGCGCTTCCCGTGCTTCATTCGCTGGGCGAGGTGCTCCACGCGAAGCGGGAGCGCCTCGAGGCGGTGGCGCGCACCCTCGGCTACGAGAGCACCCTCGACGCCGCGGCGGCGCTGCGGCAGAGCAGCCCCGCCGCGATCGACGCGCTCGCAGGGGGCGTGCTGGCTGCCACCGACGGTCTGCACACGAAGGCGTTCACCTCGCTGGCCCGCAGGCAGCTCGGCACCGAGCTCGGGGCGCTGCGTCGCTCCGACATGCCGCGGCTCTTCTCCAGCCTCGGGCTCTTCGTCCGCTTCCCTTCTGCCGACGCCCTGCCTGCTCTCGAGGCGACGCTGCAGGGCCTCGGCCTCGACGCCTCCGCGCTGCGGGTCGAGCCCCGGGCGCCGAGCGGGAGGCCGCTCGCCCTGGCGGTGGCGCCGCCGCAGGACGTTCGGCTGGCGCTGCCCGCTGCCGCACGGGATTGGGCGCCGATCTTCCACGAGGCCGGCCTCGCTCTCCACGCGGCCCACACCGCGCCGGGCGCCTTCGAGCACGCGCTCCTCGGCAACGAGGCGAGCGCGGAGGCCTTCGCCGTCCTCTTCGAGAACCTCACCACCAACCCGGCGTGGCTCCGCGACCAGACCGGCATGACCGCAGCCGAGGCCGCGGCGCACGCGAGCACCGCCGCGGCCCGGCGTCTCTACCAGGCCCGTCGGCACGCAGCGCGCCTCGGCTACCAGATCGCCTGGGCGAACGGCGTCGATCAGCCACGGGCGCTCTACCGCGCGGCGATGGAGCGGGCGTACGGCTTCCCGCTCTCCGGTACCGACGCGGCGTGGTACGCGGTCGATCAGGACGAGTGGCTCTTCGGCGCCGACGCGCTCCGCGCCTGGATGCTCGCTGCGATGATCGAGGAGCACCTCGTCGCCGCGCACGGCGAGGCGTGGTGGCTGTCGGCGGAGGCGGGCAGGGCGCTCGCCGCGCTGATGGAGAGCGGCAACCGGGAGACGCCCGACGAGATCGCGCAGCGGATCGGCGCGAAGGCGCTCGATCCGCAGGCCTTCGTGCGGCAGCTCGAGGGCCGCCTCGGCGTGCTCCTCACCCCGCCCCCGGCGCCTGCAGCGAAAGAAGCGGAAGCGGCGCCCGCCAGCTGATCAGGTGGGGAAGGCCCCCGCCTCCAGCGCCTCGATCCACGCGCCGAGCTGCATCTCCTCCGGCGGCAGGAGCCGCGCTGCCTGCTGCAGCCTGTCGCGGAAGCGCTCGTGGCTGCCGAGCCCCGCGACGAGCAGCGCGTCGAGATCCCGCGGCGCGAGCCCGTGGGCGCTGCGCACCCGTTCCAGCTCCGGCACGAAGCCCGCGCGCTGCGACGCCTCGAGGCGCCGCGCGACCCGCGCCCTGCCGGCACGCACCCGCAGCGCCGCCGCCCGGCGCCGCAGGCGGATCCGCTGGCCCCGCAGGAGCGCCGCGGTCCAATCCTCCTCGAGCGCTCCCGCCGCCACCTGCGCCCGGGCCCGGGCCTCGTACTCGCGCACGAGATCCTCGTAGTGCTCCTCGGCGTCCCGGTAGGGCGCGTCGAGATCGTCGCCCCGGAAGCTCGCCCCCGGCGCGGAGATCTCCCGTGCCGCGTCGGCGAGGAGCTCCATCCGCGTGGCGAGATCGGCGGCCACGAGGACCTCGCCCGCCACCCAGGGCTGCAGCGCCAGCCAGCGCGCCAGCCGATCGATCCGCGCCTCGAGGGACGACGCGCGCAGCTGCGGCAGCAGATCGATCCCGTCGAGCAGCGCCGCCAGCTCCTCCCAGGCGCCGCCTTCCGCAGCGACGAAAGGCACGCAGCCCGCCTCGGTGCCGTCGGCGTAGGGATCGTCGTGATCGCAGCAGCCGCCCGACGAGGTGCCGGCGATCCGCACCCGCCGCACGCCCCGCACCACGGCGTAGTCCTCCTCGAAGCGGAGCAGCGTGGAGGCGGTGGCGACGGTGAGCAGCCGGTCCGGCTCGGCGGCGGGCTCCTCGCCCTGGCGCCGCTGCGCCGGATCGAAGGCGAGCACCGCAACCTCTTTGCCGTCGCGGCGCGCCAGCCGCGCCGCGGTCTTCATCCGCTCCTCGCCGAGGAAGAGCCTGCGCCGCTCGCCGGGAAGCACCGCCGCCTCGGAGGGCGCGAGCACGAGCAGAGGAAGGAGCTCCATCGCGTCACCCATCAGATCCGCACCCCGTTCTCGCGCAGGAAGGCCCGCACCTCGTCCACGTCGCCACGGTGGAGCACCGCGCCGATCCCTTCGCGCCGCGCCGCCTCCACGTTCTCCTCGCGGTCGTCCACGAAGAGGCACGAGGAAGCCGGCAGCGAGAAGCGCTCCAGCGCCAGGCGGTAGAAGCGGGGATCGGGTTTGGCCGCCCGTACCTCGTAGGAGAGGTGGAGATCGGTGAAGCGGCCCAGCACCGGGATCTGCTTCCGGAGCAGCTCGAAATGGACCGGCTCCGTGTTGGAGAGCAGGTAGGTCGGGTGCCCCGCCTCGATCACCTCCGCCGCGAGGGACTCCATCTCCGGCCAGAGGTCGAAGATGTCGCACCACGCTTCGACCGCGAGGGCCGGCGCGAGCTCGGGGCAGCCGAGCCGCGCGGTGAGGCCGCGGAGGAACGCCTCCGTGCTGATCTCGCCCGCGTAGCATCGGTGGGCCTGCTCGCCGTGGTAGACGCTCGCCGCGTCGCGCACCTCGGCCAGCGTGCACCGGGCCAGATCGGCGAAGCGCTGCAGCCCGCGCTCGAGGCGCAGGTGGACGAGCACGTCGCCGAGATCGAAGAAGACGGCAGGCCGGCCCATCGTCACACCGCCCGAAGCACGAGGCATTTGAGGTAGCGCGTCTCCGGCACCGGCAGGAGCATCGGGTGGTCGCGCCCTGCGCCGCGCCGCTCGATCACCTGCACCTCGCGCCGGGCATCCCGCGCCGCGTCGGTGACCACGTCCTCGAAGGCCTGCGGGCTCACGTGGTAGGAGCAGGTGGCGGTGAGGAGCACGCCGCCTGGGGCGAGGAGCTGCAGCGCCCGGAGGTTGACCTCCTTGTAGCCGCGCATCGCCGCCTCCAACGCTGCCTTGTTCTTCGCGAAGGCCGGCGGGTCGAGGACGATGGTGTCGTAGCGCGCGCCGCTCGCCAGCTGGTCGCGCAGCCAGTCGAAGACGTTCGCCTCCACCGCCTGCACACCGGCGACGCCGGAGAGCTTTGCGTTCCGCTCGATCCGCGCACAGGCGTCGGAGGAGATCTCCACCGCCTGCACCGAGTCGGCGTTGCGCGCCATCTGCAGGGCGAAGCCGCCGACGTAGGAGAAGAGATCGAGGGCCCGTCCCTTCGCGTAGTCGCCGGCGAGGAGGTGGTTCTCGCGCTGGTCGAGGAAGGCGCCGGTCTTCTGCCCCTCGAGCAGATCGGTCTCGAGCTTCGCCGACCCCTCCTCGTAGATCGTCGGCCCCCGGTAGGTGCCGCGGAGGACGCCCTTCACCTGCTGCAGCCCCTCGAGCTCGCGCGTGCGTACGTCGTTGCGCTCGACGATGCCGGCGGGCTGCAGGAGCTCCTCGAGCAGATCGCAGATCAGCTCCTTGCGCCGCTCGGTGCCGGGGACGAGGGTCTGGATCGAGAGGTGATCGCCGTAGCGATCGACCACGAGCCCCGGGAGGAAATCGGCCTCGCCGTGGACGAGGCGCAGGTCGCGCACGCCCGGGAGTACGCGCTGCCGCATCTCGATCGCCGAGGCGAGGCGCATGTGCAGGAAGGCCCGGTCGATCTGGATCGGCTCCCGGGTGAGGAGGCGCAGGGCGATCTGCGAGTGGACCGAGTAGAAGGCGGTGCCGAGCGCCTTGCCGCGGCCGTCGAGCACCTCCACCGCTGCACCGCTCTGGATGGCGGGGCCGGGATCCGGCGCCAGATCGCTGCGGTAGATCCACGGGTGGCCGGCGCGCAGGCGATCGACGCCGCGCTTGCTGATGGTGACGCGATCCAAGAAGGGCTCCGGGTTGCGGACTTGGGACCGCGATCAGCGCGGCCCGCCGGTCCCGGTACCAGAGGGCGAGGCAGGGACGCAACCCGCCTCGTCCTTCGGGCCTTCGACCGGGATGGTGAACCAGAAGCGGGTCCCCTCGCCGACCTCGCTCTCCACCCCGATGGCGCCGCCGTGGGCCTCGACGATCGCCCGGGCGATGTAGAGGCCGAGGCCTGCGCCGAGGTGGGCGGTTTCCCGGGCCTGCATGTGTCGGGTGAAGAGGACCGGGAGCAGGGCGGCCTCGATGCCGGGGCCGTCGTCCTCGACCAGGAAGCGGACCGCGTCGCCTTCGCGGCTGGCTGCGACACCGATGCGGCCGCCCGGCTGCGTGAATTTGAGGGCGTTGCCCAGCAGGTTGGAGAGCACCTGGAGGAGCCGGTCGCGATCGAAGGAGAGCGGCGGCAGCTCGTCGATGGAGAGCTCGAGGGAGCGACCCTCCCGCTCCGCAAGCGGCACCCAGGACTCCTGGAGCTCCTCGGCGATGGGGGCGAGGGATTGCATCTCGGGTGAGACGGCGAACTTCCCCGCCTGGATCCGGGTCAGGTCGAGGAGATCGGCGATGAGCCGGCTCATCTGATCGCCCGCACGGCGGATCCGGTCCATGAGGCGGACCGCTGCCTCGTCCTTGCAGAAGCGCCGCAGCGCCGCCTCGGTGCACATGCTCACGACGTTCAAGGGGTTGCGGAGATCGTGGGAGACCACCGCCACCATCTCGTCGCGGGCGTGGACCGCAGCCTGCGAGACCTCGTGGAGTCGCGCGTTCTCGATCGCCACCGCGGCGAGCTGCGCCAGCTGCGAGGCGATGGCGGTGTCGCTGGGGGAGAAGTGGGCGCCGCGCAGCACCAGCTGCCCCAGCTCGTTGCCGCCGCGCCCCACCAACGGCACGTGCAGATCGCCGCCGGCCTTGCCGCCGAGCTCCGCCCTGGCGTCGGCGCAGCCGATGATCTCCCGGGTGTGGCGGGCCACCGCCTCGAGGACATCGTCGACGGAGAGCGAGCCGTGGATCGAGGCGGCTGCGCCTGCGAGCTGCTGCAGCTGCCGGACGTGGCGATCCCGCGCCGCCTCGGCTGCCTCCGCCTGCAGGCGCGCCCTGCCGAGCTCGGTGGCGTAGCGGACGCTCTGGGCGAGGCGCTCGGGGCCGAGGGCTGCCTTGGAGAGATAGTCCGCGGCGCCGGCGCGGAGGAGCTCCACCGCCAGCTCCTCGTCGCCCTGGCCGGTGAGCATCACCACCGGCAGGCCGATGCCCCGGCGCTTCACCTCGCCGAGGAGCGCGCGTCCGTCGCGGCCCGGGAGGAAGAGATCGAGCAGCAGGCAGTCGAAAGGCTCGGCAGCCAGGATCTCGAGCGCCGCCTCTGCCGAAGTGACTTCGTGTACGTCGGCGTCGATCGATGCGGCGCGGAGCGCACGCCGGACCGCGAGGCGATCGACCTCGTCGTCGTCGACGAGCAGGAGGCGGAGGCGAGCCACGTTGATCTTCTCCAACCGGGTCGGTGCTAGGGAAACTCGACCAGGGTCCAGTATTTGTTGAGCGTCGCGGTGAGCTCGACGAAGTTCGAGAACGTGACCGGCTTGAGCAGGTAGCCCGAGACGTTGAGATTCCAGGCCTCGACCCGGTCCCGCTCGTCGTTCGAGGTGGTGAGCACCACCACCGAGGTCGCCTGGAGATCGGGATCGGCGCGCAGCGCCTTGAGAAACTCGAGGCCGTTCATCTTCGGCATGTTGAGATCGAGGAGGATGAGCCGCCTGCCCGCAGGAACGGCGCCGCTGCGGAGCATCTCCAGGGCCTCGAGCCCGTTGCCCGCCACGTAGAGCGGGTTGCAGATCCGGTTCCGGTCGAAGGCCCGCTTCACGTTGAGAACGTCGACCTCGTCGTCCTCGACCAGCAGGATGTGCAGCTCTCGCTCGGCGTTCACTGTTCCGCTTCCTCGCTCCGGGGCCAGAGGAAGCGGAACGTCGCGCCCGCACCCGCCGCCGATTCCACCCACGCCCGTCCCCCGCGGGACTCGACGATTTTCTTCACCACCGCCAGGCCGATTCCGGTGCCCTCGACCTTGTCGCGAGCCTCGAGGGTCTGGAAGATCCCCCAGATCCGCTGGTGGAAGGCGGGATCGATCCCGGCGCCGTTGTCGGAGACGCTGAACTCGTACCACGAATCGCCGCTGGGCCGGGCCTCGATCCGGACCACCGGCGCCGCTGCGGCGCCGTGCTTGAGCGCGTTGCCGATCAGGTTGAGGAAGACCTGGCTGAGCTGCGTGCGCTCGGTGCGGAGGACCGGCAGCGCTGCGCCGAGATCGATGCGCGCCCCTTCCGGCACCGCGAGCATGTCGACCACCTCGCCGAGGAGGCGGCCGACGTCGACGGTCTCCACCTTCCCCGCCTTCCGGCCTGCCCGGGAGTAGCTGAGGATCCCCTCGATCAGCCCCTCCATGCGGTGGGCGCGCTTGCGCAGCAGCCGCAGGTGCTCGTGCACCGTCTCGGTGGCTGCCTCGCCGAGGTCCTCCTCGATCCATTGGGAGAGATGGGCGATGCCGCGCAGCGGCGCCTTGAGATCGTGCGAGGCCACGTAGGCGAACTGATCGAGGTCGCGGTTGCTGCGGGCGAGCGCGCCGATCAGCGCCTCGCGCTCCCGCTCGCCCTCCTTGGCTGCGGTGATGTCGGTGTGGGTGCCGACCCACTCGCGTAGGGTGCCATCGGGCTCGAGGACCGGCGAGGCCCGCGCCGCGAACCAGCGGTAGATGCCGTCGTGGCGGCGCAGCCGGTGCTCCACCGCATAGACGCTGCGGAGGGCGAGCGCCTGCCGCCAGGCTGCCAGCGTCGCCTCCCGGTCCTCCGGGTGCACGGCGTCCTGCCAGCCCTCGCCCTCGTATTGCGACTGCGTCTGGCCGGTGTAGGCCCACCAGCCCGGCTGCTCGCCGCGGAAGCTGCCGTCGGGCTCGGTGGTCCAGACGATCTCGGTGGTGTTCTGGACCAGCTGGCGGAAGCGCTCCTCGCTCCGCCGCAGCGAGGTGTGGAGGCTGGCGTTCTCGATCGCCATGCCCGCGCGCCTGGCGAGCTCCGCCAGCGGCTCCACGTCCGTCTCCTCGTAGAGCCTGCCGGACTCGGCGAAGACGAAGGAGAGGGCGCCGAGGATCCTGCCCCGCGCTTCGATCGGCACGGAGATGAAGGAGCGCAGCCCGAGCGACCGGACGATGGCGAGGTGCTCGGGATCCCGGGCGACCTGGACGAGGAGTTCGTCGGGGATCTCGCGCATGAAATCCGGCTCGCCGGTGCGGAGCACCTTGCCGAGGCCGTGGGCGTCCTCGATGCGCGGCGGGTAGCGCTCCTGGATCTCGAAGGCGTAGCGCTCGAGGGCCGGATCGCCATGGGCCACCTGCATCCTGCGGATCGCGCCGCCCTCGAGCAGATCGACGGCGCACCAATCGGCCCAGGCCGGCACCATCATCCGCGCCACGCTCCGGAGCGTGGTCTCGTAGTCGAGGGAGGAGTCGAGCTCACGACCGGCCCGGGCCTTGAGTTCGAGGAGGTCCTGCGCCCGCCGGTGTTCGTGGATGTCCGTGCAGGTGCCGAACCAACGGACGATCGAGCCGCTCTCGTCGAGGACCGGAAGCGCCCGCCCCAGGAACCAGCGGTAGGCGCCGTCGTGGCGCCGGAACCGGTATTCGATCTCGAAGGGCTGCCCGGTGGCTGCAGAGGAGCGGAAACGCTCCCAGTTGCGCGGCAGATCGTCCGGGTGGAGCGCCTGCTGCCAGCCCTCGCCGAGGGCCTCCTCGGCCTGCAGGCCGGTGAACTCGTAGAAACGCGCGTTGAGATAGTCGCAGTGGCCGTCGGGCCTGGTGCTCCAGACCAGATGCGGGATCGCCTCCGCCACCCAGCGATAGGAGGGCTCGAGGGGCGGGCCCCAGGCGTTTGGCTCCGACATCGCCGAGGCGAGCAGCCCCAGGTCGCTCTCCTGCTTCATTCGGTGGTCTCCGATTCGGGGGGATGTACGGATCCCTCCCTCGATCGGCAAGCCTCGCCGAGGTGTTCCTGTAGGAGAGCCAACGGTAGGGCCAGCTCCAGCGCGAAGCGATCGCCGAAGGGCTGGACCCTGGCGTGATCGAGGAGATCGACCAGCGCCTCTTCGCCATCGGCCCGCGCCTTGAGCCTGGCGAGAGAGAGGGCGGCGCCGAGGCTCTTGCCGAGATCGCGCACGCTCGTCGGCTCGGGCCCCTCCACGTCGGCGACGATGGCCACGTCGCCGCTGGCGTCGACGTGGAGCTCGATCCGATCGGCAGCCTCCTGGAGCCGCTCGCGGAGGCCGCGCTCGTCCGGCGGGAGGAGATCCGCCAGCTGCGCCGCGGCGATCACCCCGTAGATCTCGCCGTAGGTGCTCGACTCGTCGAAGGCGGGCGTCGCCTCCCTGCGCCCCTCGAGGCGATCGATCGCCTCCTCGAGCGAGGCACGATCGTCGGCGAGGAGGACCATCTCGTCGCCCCAGACCGCGAGCACGTCGCCGCTCCCGTCGCTCTCCCGCTCGACGAAGCGCCCCTTCTCGCCGTAGGGGACGAAGCGCAGCCCCGGCTCCAGTTCCTCCCACCGCGCGCCGCCGAAGTGGCCGGAGACGAGGAGCACGTCGTCGCCGCCGAAGGCGATCCGGTCGACGTCCTCGAGGGGATCGATGCCGAAGCGCTCGCGCATCCGATCGAGCTCCCCCTGCTCCCCGGCGCCGAGGAAACAATCGAGCATGAGCTGCCCGAGCGGCGAGTGGCGCAGGGCGTTCGCCTCCACCACCACCGCGGACTTCCCCGGCACGGAAGGGAGCGCCGCGAGCACGGGATCGAGCACCGGTGCCCGCCGCTCCGGTGGCGCGTCGTCCGGCGAGGGTTCCGGCACGGGCTCCGGCTGGCGCAGGGTGCGGCGCCGCTCCATCCGCTCGTATTCCGCTGGGCGCAGCGAGCGGGGAAATTCCACCCGGGGCTGCACCGGCGGGCGGGGCTCGTCGCCCCGCGACATGAGGAAGGCGGCGACGCCGAAGAGGACGATCGCCGCCACGAGCCAGATGCGCCTGCGCATCAATAATCCTTCCCTTCGAAGCGCCAGATCGCCAGGGCGAGGGCGGCGAGGCCGAAGACGCCGAGGCCCGCGAGGAGCGAGAGGAGGACCGCCGGCTCCACCGGCTGCGAGCCGGCGATGTCGGCGGCGGCGTCGGCGATCGCCGAGACCCGGGGCAGGAAGGCGGTGACGCCGCCGAAGATCTCCCGGCCCACGCCGGGCTCGAAGGCGGAGAGGAGCTCGTCGCGGTAGCCCGCCACGATCCCCGCGAGCAAGAGACCCGCGCCCACCGCTGCGGAGAGGGCGCTCGATCGGGCGAAGACCGCGGTGGCGAGCATGGCGCCGTAGATCGCGGAGAAGGTGACGCTGGCCAGGAGCGCCGCCGCCATCGGGCGGAAGGTCCAGACGCCGGTCTTCACCCCGAGGAGCAGGCTGAGGCCCCCGGCGCCGTAGAGCGCGCCGGCGGAGGCGAGCAGGAGCACGCCGAGGAAGGTGCCGGCGAGGAGCTCCGGCCTGCGCAGGGGCAGGGCGAGGAGGTGCTCGATCCGGCCCGGGGCGAGGAGGCTCGGCCCGAAGTCGGCGCAGGCGAGCACGCCGAAGGCGAGGCCACCGTAGAAGATCACGTAGGCCGCCGCCTGGAAGACCGGGCGGAGCGCCACGTCCACCGCGCGGATCTCGCCGCCGCCCAGCGCGCTGCCGAAGAGGCGGGTGGCGGCGAGGGCGCCATCCACCACCTCGAGGCGGAGGGCGAGGCCGAGGAAGAGGAGGAGCGCGGTGATCGCGAGGCCGAGGGCGAGGAACCAGCGGCGGGAGAGCGATTCGCGGAGGAGATCCGCCGCCACCGAGAGGACGGCGCTCATGCTGCGGCTCCCACTGCCTCGGCGAGGACCGCCTCGAGATCCTTGAACTCCTGCTGCAGCTCCACCAGCAGCGCCCCGGTGGCGCGGGCCGCCTGGAGGTGCGCGTCGAGGGAGGTGGGATCGCCCGCCTCGCAGAGCCATACACCGGGTGAATCACCCGGTGTGAAGCCGAGCGCCTGCAGCGCCGCCGGATCGGCGCCGGGCGCGAAGCGGATCCGGTGGCGGGTGCCGCTGCCGCACAGGGAGGCGAGGCTGCCCTGCTTCACCAGCACGCCGCCCGCGAGGATGCCGATCCGATCGCAGACCCGCTCGGTCTCCGCGAGGAGATGCGAGTTGAGGAAGAGGGTGGCGCCGCGGGCCCGCTCCTCGGTGAGGAGCCGCCGCACCTCGGCGCGGCCGAGGGGATCGACGCCGTCGGTGGGCTCGTCGAGCACGAGCAGATCGGGGGCTCCGAGGAGCGCAGCGGCGAGACCAAGGCGCTGGCGCATCCCTTTGGAGAAGCCGCCGATCCGCCGCGTGGCGCTCTCCTCGAGGCCGACGCGGCGGAGCTGCCTGCCGATCTCGGGGCTCGCGCCGCCGAGCCCCTTGAGGCGGGCCACCGAGGCGAGGAAGCCGGCGGCGCCGAGGTGGGCGGGGAGGTGGAGCCGCTCCGGCAGATAGCCGATGCGGCGGCGCACCGCCACGTCGTCGGGGCTTCCGCCCAGCACCCGCACGCTGCCTGCGGTGGGTCGCACCACGCCGAGGAGGAGCTTGATGAAGGTGGTCTTTCCGGCGCCGTTGAGCCCGATGAGACCGAAGGCGGTCCCCTGCTCGACGGCGAGATCGAGACCGCGCAGGGCCTCGTGGCCTCCGCGCAGTCCGGCATAGGTCTTGCGAAGTCCCGCTGCTTCGATGGCCAGCACGGGCGGAGTGTAGCAGGAGTCGCTGTCTCCGGCCGCAGGCAGGGAAGCGGGGTCTCGGATCGTCGAGGCCCGTGGGGAAGCATTCCACGCTACGGGGCGCCAAGGCCTCGCGTGGCGGCGGGGCCGCGAAGCCCCGGGGGAGCGGATGATGCGGCGTACTCTCGCCGGCCTGGCGACAGGCCTTGCCCTCACGTTGATCGCGGGTTGCTCCTGCGGCGGCGCCGACGTCGTGCGCGACCTCGACGGCCACCTGGTGGTCGAGGGCGGCGAAGCCGATCCGCAGCACGCCGCCGGGCTCCTCTTCGACTTCGGCAGCCTTCCCGTCGGCGGCACGGAGCGCCGCACCTTCACCGTGCGCAACCGGAGCAACGAGGAGGTGGCCCTGGAACCCCTCGCGCCCGGCGCTCCCTTCTCCTCGAGCATCGCCGCGGGCGCCGTCCTGCCGCCGCGGGGGGCGATCGAGGTGGAGCTCACCTTCGCGCCGACGGAAAGCTCGACGAGCGAGGTGCTGGTGCAGCTCGGCTCGCGCCTGGGCGATCACCCGATCCGGCTCGTGGGTGAAGGGCTGGCGGCCCGGTTCCGCTGCGCCCCGGGTGCCCTCGACTTCCGCGCGGTCGTTCTCGGCACGTCGCGGACCGAGACCATCCGCTGCGCCAACGAGACGGCGCACGAGGCCACGCTGCTCGTCCCCGCCGTCGAGGGGACCAACGCGGCCGCCTTCCGCTTCGCCGATCACGCCCCCGGGGATCGCGTGCCCATCGCGGCGGGAGAGAGCCGCGAGCTGCCGGTGGTCTTCACGCCGGCTGCTGCGGAGATGCACGTGGGCTCCTTCCGCCTGGCGACCGAGGGCGGCGACAAGCTCCCCGAGATCCGGCTGATCGGCTGGGGGCAGCCGGGGGCGCTCCTCGTCTTCCCGGCGGCTGGCTGCCTCTTCCAGCGCCCGACGCCACTCGGAGCGAGCGACGTCGTCCCGATCATCGTGGTGAACCCGAGCACGGAGCAGCGGTCCGTCACCGCGATCGAGCTGCCGGAAGGCTACGAACTCGCCTCCTTTCTGCCCGCCTTCGTGCCACCCGACGACCTGGAGGATCTGGTCCTGACCTCCGTTGCGCAGGTCGCCGTCCGCTTCACGCCCGCCGCCGTCGGCCCGCACGAAGGCACCATCCGGCTCCATACCGACGACCCCGCGCTCCCGGTTGTGGAGCTCTGCGCCGGCGGCTCCGGCGGCGGGCCCGAGCTCCATTGCGAGGAGGAGCGAATCGACTTCGGCGCCGTCGCCGTCGAGGTCCCCGTCACCCGCACGCTCACCTGCGAGAACCGCGGCGCCGGCTCGCCGGAGGACGACGCCACCAGGCTCGACGTCCACTCGATCGGGACCAACTCGCCGGCCTTCTACGCTTCGCTCCGCGATCCGACGAAGCGCTCCTTCGCCCTGGGCGAGCGCTTCCTCGTCGACGTCACCGCCGAGCCCGCAGCCGAGGGCGAGCACTACGGCACGGTCCTCTTCCTCACCTCGGACGCCCGCTCGATCGACGAGCGGATCGTGCTCACCGCAGACGCCGTCGCGCTGCCGCCCTGCGACTACGTGCTCGAGCCCGCCTCCCTCGACTTCGGCGTGGTGGAGCCCGGGACCAGCGAGAGCCGCTCCCTCCTCGTCCGGAACCGCGGCAGCGACGCCTGCCTCGTCCACGACGTGCGGATCGCCCCGGGGAGCCACCCGGGCTTCGCGGTCGACGCGCCAGCGGAGAGGCGTATCGAGCCCGGCGCGGATCTCCAGCTCCAGGTGCGTTTCACCTCGGCGGGCCCCGTGCCTGCCGCGACGGGAACGCTGGCGCTGCAGATCTCGGAGCCGGACGAGCCGCTGGTGGAGGTCCCCCTCGCCGCCACCGCGGAGAGCCGCTGCCTCGAGCTTTCCGCTGCATCCCTCGACTTCGGCGTGGCAGCGCCTGGCTGCGCGCTGGAGCGATCGGTGCTGCTCCTCAACCGCTGCGCCCTGCCGGTGGAGATTGACGGCCTCGACCTCGAGGGCAGCGCCGCCTTCTCGTTCGCCGGGCCGGTGGCCATCCCCGCAGGCGAGGGGCGCCGGGTGGATCTGCGCTTCGCACCGGCGGTGACGGGGATCACCACCGGCTCCCTCGCGATCCGGGCGGACGGCCAGACGCCCTACCGGCTTCCGCTGGCGGGGGAGGGCGGCCCCGACCAGCACGTCGACCGCTGGGCGCCCTTCGAGCGCGAGCCCCTTGACCTCCTCTGGGTGGTCGACGATCGCGCCGGCGTCGAGGGTCTGCGCGCCGCTGCCGCAGCAGGCGTCGCGGACTTTGCCACCGCCCTCGCCGGCTTCGATCTCCAGGTGGGCGTGACCTCGATCTGCCCTGACGTCGACGGCAGGCTGCTGCCCCTGGGCGCCGCCGACCGTGTCCTCGACGGCACGGGGCTGGAGGCCCTCGGGCCCCGCCTCGCAGCAGGGAGCTGCACGGCAGGAGCGCAGGGGCGCAGCGCCGCCTTCCGGGCGATCACGCCGCCGCTTCGCAGCGCGGTGGACGATCCGATCCACCCCGAGCCCGCCGACGGCAACGCCGGCTTCTTCCGCCCGGCGGCCCATCTCGGCGTGCTCTTCCTCGCCGACGGCCCCGACGGCAATGGCCCCGATGCAGCGAGGTTCACCGCGGTGAAGCCCGGCGCGATCGGCGCGCACGGCCTCTTCGGCTGCGGCGGCGGGGCGGGCTTCGAGGCGTGGGTGCAGGCAACCGGCGGCCTCGCGACGGACGCCTGCGCCGGCGGAGGGATCGGCGCCGTGGCGGCAGGCCTCGTCGATCGGATCGGCCACCTGCCGCTCGGCGCCACCCCGGCGGATCGGGACGGCGACGGCGTGCTCTCCCCGCTCGAGCTCGCGGTGATCGTGGACGGGACGCAGCTGCAGGCGGGTTGGCGCTACGACGAGGCCACCGGCGCGATCCACTTCGCCCCAGGCGCCGTCCCGCCGGACGACGCGGCGATCGAAGTGCGCTACTGGCCGCGCTGCGACTGAAAAAGAGAAAGGCGGCCTCCGCCAGGGAGGCCGCCTCTTCAGGTTCGAGCGGGAGAAGGGACTACCGCGGCACCGGCGAGGCGACCCACGCCGTGCTCTCGCCCTCGGTGTAGGTGATCAGCGCGCCGGTGGTCATCGCCTCGGCGATGGCGGCGTTGCGCTCCTCCGGGCTCCACGGAAAGAGCGCCTCGATCTCCTCGGGCCAGAGCACCACCGCCGAGCGCAGCGCGGCGATGAAGAGGAAGCACCAGGCCCTGCCGATCTCGAGCTCGACCTTGCGCTGCACGTTGCGCTCGGCCCAGCGGCTCAAGCTCTCGACCACGGTGATCGGGTTGTCGTCCTCGTCGAGGCCGGCCCTGGAGACGACGAGCAGCCTCGCCTCGAGCTCCGCGTGCACGCTGGCGAAGGCCGCCGCGTCGAGGCCGACGAGCTGGCGCAGCCGATCCGCGGGAACGACGCCCTTGCGATCGAGGACGTCGAGGGCCTCCTCCGCCTCGACCGAGAGCACGCCGCCGCGCCGCGCCGCCTCCTCGCGGGGCGCCGCCACGGTGACCAGCGCCGGCCAGAGATCGGCGCCGACGAGCGTCGGCCGTTCGAAGCAGAGCCGTGCCTCGAGGAGGTCCGGCGCCGCGTCGATCTCCCGCCGCCACGCCTTGAGCGTCTGGGCGATCGGACCTGCGCTGCGCTCCTCCTCGCTCACGGTGTGGCCCACCACCGGGTCGAGGAGGTTCGGCAGCGCCGAGCGCACCGAGGCATGGACGAGGTGGCGCTCGCGCACGAAGGCCACCGCCTGGGTGGCGCTCTTGAGCGCCGGCCTGCCGCTGCGGCCGTGCCAGCGCTCCCGCGCTGCGAGGGCAGCTGCGAGGCGCGGGTCGGCGGCCTTGCCGTCGAGCTCGTGGATCGGCACCTGCCTGGGCGCGAAGGCGGGGACCTTCGGCTTCTTCGGCGCGGGGGCCTTCGCCGGCGCCTTCTTCGCCACCGGCGCCTTCGGCGCAGCCTCGGCCTTCGCCTTCGGTGCTGCCGCTGCCTTCGCCTTCATCGGGATGTCCGCCTTCGCGTTCGCGGCGGCCTTTGGAGCCGCCGCCTTCGCCTTCGGCGCAGGCGCTGCCTTCATGGCAGCGGGCTTCGCCGTGGTGCGCTTCGGCGCCGTCGCCGTCTTCGCCGTCTTCGCAGCAGGCGCCTTCGCCTTCACCGTCCGGGCAGGCGCCGCCGCACGGGCGGCCGGCTTCGGTGCAGCCTTGGCTGCAGCCTTTCCGGCCACCGGCTTCTTCTCCACCTTCTTCTTGCTGCGGGTCGTCGGCATGGGCTTCACGCCTCCGCGAGGGCCTGGCGCAGATCGTCGACCAGGTCCTGTGCATCCTCGATGCCCACCGACAGGCGGATCAGGCCGTCGGAGATCCCGAGCTTCTCCCGGGTCTCTTTGGGAACCGAGGCGTGGGTCATGATCGCAGGGTGCTCGATCAGGCTCTCCACGCCGCCGAGGCTCTCGGCCAGCGCGAAGACCTTCACCTTGCGCAGGAAGCGATCGGCGGCGGGCAGGCCGCCCTTGATCACGAAGGTCATCATCCCGCCGAAGCCCTTCATCTGGCGCTTCGCGAGCTCGTGCTGCGGGTGGGAGGCGAGGCCGGGCCAGGTGACCTTCTCGATCTTCTCGTGGCCCTGGAGGAACTCGGCGATGGTCGCCGCGTTCTTCGCGTGGCGCTCCATGCGCACGCCCAGCGTCTTCAGGCCGCGCAGCACCAGGAAGGAGTCGAAGGGCCCGAGGACGCCGCCGATGGCGTTCTGCCGGAAGTACATCCCCTCGGCGAACGCCTCGTGGCTGGTGACGATCGCGCCGCCGACCACGTCCGAGTGGCCGTTGATGTACTTGGTCATCGAGTGGACCACCACGTCGATGCCGTGCTCCAGCGGCCGCTGGAAGTAGGGCGACATGAAGGTGTTGTCCGCCACCGAGAGGACGCCGGCCTGCTTGCAGATCGCGGCGATCGCCGAGAGATCCGCGAGCTTGAGCATCGGGTTGGTGGGGGTCTCGATCCACACCAGCTTCGTCTGGCCCGGGCGGATCGCCTCGCGCACGTTCTCGGCGCGGGTCATGTCCACGTAGGTGAACTCGATCCCCATCTGCTTGAAGACCTTGTCGAAGATCCGGAAGGACCCGCCGTAGAGGTCGTCGGAGCAGACCACGTGGTCGCCTGCCGAGAGCATGTGGAGGATGCAGTCGTTGGCGGCCAGGCCCGAGGCGAAGGCGGCGCCGTATTTGCCGCCCTCGAGGGCGGCGAGGCAATCCTGCAGCGCGTAGCGCGTGGGATTGTGCGAGCGGCTGTACTCGAAGCCCTTGTGTTCGCCGGGGCCGCTCTGTACGTAAGTGGACGTAAGGTAGACCGGCGTCATGATCGCGCCGGTGGTGGGATCGGGCTCCTGGCCGGCGTGGATCGCCAGCGTGTCGAAGCGGTGCTTGCCGTCGCCCTTGAAAGCCATCTTGCGTCACTCCCACGCGAGGTTCGAGAAATCCCCGACCGCCGAACGGCAGCGCCGCCGGCCTTCCACCCGGAGTGGAAGCCTGCGGCGGCGTCGGTCCTGCAGCGTCGGTACGTGCACGTCCGGTCCGTTGCGGTCGCTCCCCCGGCTGCTGGGGGAGGGGGCGACCTTATAGCACACCGGGCGTCCCGAAGGTTTTTTCTTGCATTCTCGGATCGGCCGGTTCCCCGGAAGGCCGCCTCGCAGGAACGCGAAAGGGCCTCCCGGAGGAAGCCCTTTCCGTAACGCCGAGCTGGATGCTGCGCTCAGATTTCGAAGCCGTTCTGCTTCATCCACTCGTCGTTGTAGAACTTCGAGATGTAGCTCTTGCCGCCGTCGGTGAGCACCGCGACGATGGTCTTGCCGGCGCCGACCTCCTTCGCCAGCTGCACCGCGATCGCCACCGCGGAGCCGGACGAGCCGCCGGCGAAGATGCCCTCCTCACGGGCGAGGCGGCGGGCCCAGTGGAACGAGATCGCGTCGTTCACCTGGCGCACGTCGTCGAGGACCGAGAAGTCCATCGCCTTGCAGAGCATGTCCTCGCCGATCCCCTCGACCTTGTAGACGTGGGGCTCGGAGAGCTTCCCGGTCTTGAAATACGAGTGGTAGACCGAGCCCTCCGGATCGACGCCGACGTTCTGGATCGAGGGCTTCTGCTCCTTGAGGAATTTGCCGGCGCCGCTCATGGTGCCGCCGGTGCCGAGGCCCGCGACGAAATAGTCGAGCTTGCCCTCGGTCTGCTTCCAGAGCTCCGGACCGGTGGAGAGGTAGTGGGCCTCCACGTTGTCCAGCGAGTGGTACTGGTTCACGTAGAAGGCGCCCGGGGTCTCCCGGGCCACGCGCTTGGCGGTCTCGTAGTAGGAGTCCGGGTGCTCCGCAGGCACCGCCGTCGGGGTCACGATCACCTGGGCGCCGAAGGCCTTCAGGGTGTCGATCTTCTCCTTGGACATCTTGTCCGGCATCGTGAAGATGCACTTGTAGCCGCGCACCGCAGCCACCATCGCCAGCGCGGCGCCGGTGTTGCCGCTGGTGTTCTCGACGATGGTGCCACCCGGCTTGAGCAGCCCGGCTTTTTCGGCCTTGTTCACGATGTGGACCGCCATCCGGTCCTTGATCGCGCCGCCCGGGTTCATGAACTCGCACTTCACGAGGACGGTGGCGTCGTTCGGCCCGACCAGCTTGTTGAGCTTGACGAGCGGCGTGCCGCCGATGGCGTCGAGGATGGTCTCGTGCATCTCCACGGATGACTCCCGGTAAGAGCGGCCTACGCTCGGAGCGCGGCGCGGGAAAGAGGCGGGTCTATAGAAGAAGCAAGTCGGGCGGTCAACACGCCGGACCCCGCCGGGAATGCCCGCGATCGTTGGTGGCTCAAGCGATCGACGGGCCGCCGGGCGAGGCCCCGGCGCCTGCGCGACGCCCGGCGCTTGTGTTATCTCCGACCTCCTATGTCCGACGCCTCCCTCCTCCGCCAGCACGCAGCCCGGGCCGCAGGCCTCCCTCCCGACGAGTCGTGGGGGATCACCAAGCTCAAGGGCGACGCCTCCAACCGCTCCTACTACCGGGTCACGCTCCCCGAGCGCGCCTACGTCCTGATGGTGATGCCCGAGGGCGCCAGGCCCGAGGAGGCGACCAAGGGCGAGGCGCCCACCGAGCTCCCCTTCGTCAACGTCCACCGCTACCTCCACGGCCTCGGCGTGCGGGTGCCGACGATCCACACCTGGGATCCGGAAGCCGGCGTGATGGTCCTCGAAGACCTCGGCGACGTGACCTTCGAGGCGGGGCTCTCCCAGGGCGCGGATGCGGAAGGCCGGCGCGAGCAGCTCTATGGGCAGGCGATCGATCTGCTGGCGGGCCTGCGGGCCCGCGCCGACGCGAACCCCGACGCGAGCTGCCTCGCCTCGAGCCGCGCCTTCGACTTCGACCTCTACCGCTGGGAGTTCGACCACTTCCTCGAGTGGGGCCTCGAGGCGCGCCACGGGGTGAAGCTCGCTGGTGAGGACGCTGCCCGGGTCGGCGCCCTCGGCGACCAGATCTGCAGGGCGCTCGACGAGCTGCCCCGCGGCTTCACCCACCGCGACTACCAGTCCCGCAACCTGATGCTCCTGCCCGGCGACGAGCTGGTGGTGATCGACTTCCAGGACGCGCTGCAGGGGCCCAGGCAATACGACCTCGTCGCGCTGCTCCGGGATTCCTACGTGGAGCTGCCCATCGAGTTCGTGGAGAAGATGGTGCGCCGCTACCTTTCGCGGCTGGTGGAGGAGGGCGGTCCCCGGATCGATTCGCAGGCCTTCCTCGCCGACTTCCACCTCCTCACCGTGCAGCGCAAGCTCAAGGACGCCGGGCGCTTCGTCTTCATCGACAGGGTGAAGGGCAACCCGGGCTTCCTCCCCTACATCCCCGCGTCGCTGCGCTACGTGCGGGAGGCCCTCGCGCGCAGGCCCGAGCTCGCCGACCTCCACCGGATCCTCGCCCGCCACGTGCCGGAGCTCGCGTGATCGCGATGGTCCTCGCAGCGGGGCTGGGCACGCGCCTGCGGCCGCTCACCGAGCGGATCGCCAAGCCCGCGCTGCCGCTCCTCGGCTCGACGCTCCTCGAGGGCAACCTGCGCCTCGTGGCCCGGGCCGGCGTCCGCGAGGTCGTGGTCAACGCCCACCACCTGCAGAAGACCGTGGCGCGCGTCGCCCACGAGGCGGCGGAGCGGCTGGGGCTCACGCTCCACCTCTCCTTCGAGGCGCCCGAGGTCCTGGGCACCGGCGGCGCCCTCGTCGCTGCGAGGCCGCTCCTCGATCGCGGCACGCCCTTCCTCCTCGTCAACGGCGACGTGCTCTCGGATCTCGATCCGGCAGGGGCCATCGCCGCCCACGTGGCGAGCGGCGCGCTCGGCACCATGGTGCTGCGGCCGATGCCCGAGGGCGCGAGCTACGGCGCGGTGGAAACCGATGCGCAGGGCCGCGTGGCGCGGATCGCCGGCTTCGGCAGGGAGCTCGCCCCGGGGGAGCCCACCGCCTCGTGGCTCTTCACCGGCGTCCACGTCCTCTCGCCTTCGATCTTCACGGTGCTGCCGACGGAGGGGCCTTCCTGCGTCAACCGGCAGGGCCACGCAGCGCTGATCGCGAAGGGCGGCCACGTCCTCGGCCACGTCGAAGCGGGCGGCGGCTGGTCCGACGTCGGCACCCCGGAGCGCTACGTCGAGGCCAACCTCGATCTGCTCGAGGGGCGCTACGCGGTGGAGAAGCCGCTCGGCGCAGCGGTGGAGCGCGCGCCCGGCGTCTTCGTCGATCCCTCCGCCGGGGTGGAGCCGGGCGCTGAGCTGGTGGGGCCTGCCTTCGTCGGTGCCGGCGCGGTGGTGCGCAGCGGCGCGCGGATCGGGCCGCGGGCGGTGATCCTCGCCGGCGCTTCTTGCGCCGGCGCCGTTCGCGACGGCGTGGTCGGCCCCGGCGTCGTGGCTGCGGACGACGTGGTCGGCAGACTCGCCTCGGCTTAAACCAAGCGGGCGAGGACGACGGTGACGTTGTCCGTGCCGCCCGCGGCGTTGGCGGCGTCGATCAGCTGCTGCACGGCGCGATCGAGATCTTCGGTGCGCTGCAGGATCTGCTCGATCCGCTCGTCCGCCACCATGCTCGAGAGGCCGTCCGAGCAGAGCAGGTAGAGATCGCCCGGCTGGAACTCGTCGCGGATCACGTCCACCGCGACGGGATCCTTCATCCCCAGCGCCCGCACGATCACGTTCTTGTGGGGGAAGCTCTCCGCCTCCTCGGGCTTGAGCTTCTTCGCCTTGAGCAGGTCGTTGAGGAGCGAGTGGTCCTCGGAGAGCAGCTGCAGCGCGCCGTCGCGGAGGCGGTAGGCCCTGCTGTCGCCGGCCCAGCCGAGCCAGACGTGGGCCTCGCCGACCAGCAGCGAGACCACGGTGGTGCCCATGCCCTTGAACTGCTCGTCGGTGGCGGCGAGGTCGACGATGCGGGCGTTCGCCTGGCGGATGCCCACCACGAGGCGGTTCTCCTCGTAGGGCTTGCTCTCGTCCACGGCGAAGGGCCAGGTGATCTCGCGGTCGCCGGCGGTCTGGCGGAAGAAGGCTTCGATCGCCTCGATCGCGGTGCGGGAGGCGACCTCCCCCGAGGCGTGGCCGCCCATCCCGTCGGCGACGACGCAGAGCCGCTCCTCGGGCAGCAGGAGGAAGCTGTCCTCGTTGTGGGGACGCTTCATCCCCACGTGCGTGCTGCCGGCGAGCTCGATGCGCATTCCCCACCCGGACGAAAGTCGATCATGCCTACCGGAGAGAGGGCCACCGATCAAGTTGGCGGCCGGCCGAAAAGGCGATCCGTTCCCCTGCAACCACCGGCGTCGCCGCCAGGGTTCCGGGGCCGAGCTCCAGCACCAGCCGCGTGCCCTTCGCGGACGCCGGGATCCGCCAGGGGGGCAGGCCCTCCAGCACCCGGAGCACCGTGCCCGCCTCGTCGAGAAGGAGCACGTCGATGGGAAAGCGCATCCCCAGGGTGTGGATCGAGGTGCACGGCGCGAGCAGCAGCCCCTCGCCCGGCGCGAGGCCGGACCTGCCGAGGAGGCCGACCAGACGCTGCGCGAAGCCGGCTGCCACCTCCACCCGGTGGGCGAGCTGCCTGCCCTCGACGAGGATCTCCATGGGGCCAGCTTACGTCGTTGTGGCGGAGGGCGGCGTGCTTCGCGCAGGATGGGGCCCATGTTGCCGGCTCTCGATCGTCCGTACGCCCTCGTCCTCGTCCACCCGCAGATCCCGCCCAATACCGGCAACGTGGCCAGGCTCTGCGCGGTCACCGGCTCCCACCTCCACCTGGTCGAGCCGCTCGGCTTCTCCATCGCCGACAAGGATCTGCGCCGGGCGGGCCTCGACTATTGGGACCAGGTGGTGGCCGAGATCCACCCGGACGTGGAGACCTGGGAGGCCCGGGCGCCCTGGCCCCGGGTCCACCTCTTCACCGCCAACGCCGAGAAGTCGCTCTGGGAGGCGGATTTCCAGCCCGGCGACATGCTGGTCTTCGGGTCGGAGCAGGTGGGATTGCCGAAGGAGCTCCTCGAGCGCCGCAGGGCGCACACCGTGGGCATCCCCCAGCGGCCGGGTCTGCGCTCCCTCAACCTCTCCACCGCCGCTGGGATCGCGCTCTACGAAGCGCTCCGTCGCACCGGCGATGGCAGATAGTCCAAATACCGGATAGCATCGCCCCGATGGCTGAACCCCTCTGCGATCTCTCGGGCGGCGAGCTTCGATCCGCCCCCCTCGCCGCGATCCTGGTCGAGGCCCTGCGCCTGCGCGCCACGGGAGAGCTCCGCGTCGACGCCAACGGCGGCACCTCGCGGGTCTACCTCCGCGGCGGACAGCCCTGCGGCGCGCAGGTCTTCTTCGGCTTCAAGCCCCTCGGGCAATTCCTCCTCGAGCAGGGCTGGATCGACATGGAGGCGCTGGAGCGATCGCTGGCGGCGGTGGTCGACGGCCGCAAGCAGGGCGAGGCCCTGGTCGAGCTCGGCTTCCTCAGCCGCGAGAAGCTGCACCTCGGCCTCGCGCTCCACCACCAGCGCCACATCCGCAACCTCGCCGCGGTGGCGGAAGGGATCTACTCCTTCCAGCCCCTGGCCGAGCTGCCCGCCTGGACCGACGAGCTCAAGCTCTCCGCCCACCGGGCCATCGTCGACGCGCTCTCCGCGCCGCCGGCCCTCGCGGTCTGCCAGAAGATCCTCCGCCGGATCCCGGGTGGCCTCGGCGTGCGGCTGCGCAGCGGTTGGGATCGCTACACGGGCCATTTCCAGCTCGACGCAGCGGAGCTGGCTTTTCTCGCAGGCCTCGAGCGCCCCTGCGCCATCGACGCAGCGGTGGCTGCGGGCCACGTGCCCGAGGAGCGGGCGCTGGCGCTGCTCGCAGCGCTGCAGCTGATGGGCATCCTGGTGCCGGCGCCCCTCGGCGGCGAGGCGCCCTGGGCCACGCCGGGCCCTGCGATCCCGTCGACGCCGGGGCCGGTTCGCCTCGACACGCCGCCGCCGGTGCTCGGCCGCGCCCCCGCCGGTCCGAACGTGGTTGCGCCCAACCGCGCGGTGATCGCCGGCGCCGGCAAGCCTCTCGAGGTCGACCTCGGATTCGGGCTGGGCGATCACGCAGCGGGAGATTGGGGCGGGAGCTTCCAGGCCGAGGAGGCGATCGAGGTCGACGAGGTCGAGATCGTCGAATTGGTCGAGGAGCCACAACGCGGCAGGGTGGTCGAGCTGGACATGGACGCCACCGCGGTGGTGGGCGGCGCCTTCGCCGAGGCGCCCACCGTGGCCGCACGTCCGGGCATCGATTTCGAGGCGACCATGGCGGCGCGGCCTGGCCCCGGCGACATCGGTCCGGCGGAGCGCGCCGCCCTCGAGGCGCAGCAGCGCCGGGCGCAGGAAGAGGCCCGCAAGCTCCAGCGCGAGCAGCAGGCGCACGAGGAGCGCGCCCGCGAGGAGGCGCTCCGGCGTCCTGCCCCCGAGTTCAAGAGTGATGCGGGCGAGGCGAAGGAGCGGCGGGCGCGCATGCTCCAGCGCGCCTTCGGCAACATCCTCGGCACCGACGCGATCCGAAGGCGCGAGGGAACCCCGGGCCCCGGCTACGCCGGCACGCCGGGGCCCGCTGCGATGGGGACGCCGGGCCCGGGAACCCCCGGGCCCACCGCGGCGCGCCTCTCCTGGGATCGGCTGCCGCCGCCCGGTGACCCGGCCTTCGATCGCTTCGTCCACGAGCGGCTCGCGACGCTGCACCTAGACGATCACTACAAGCGGCTGGGGGTCGCGCAGGGCGCTTCCCGCGACGAGATCAAGCACGCCTTCTTCGCCGCGGCCAAGCGCTTCCACCCCGACCGGATCCCCTCGGCGATCCAGCACCTCGCGCCGCAGCTCAAAGAGATCTTCGCCGCGGTCAACGAGTCCTACCAGGTGCTGCAGGACGACGAGCGCCGCCGCGCCTACCTGGCAGAGCTCCGGCAGGCCGCAGCGCCGCCGCCGAAGAGCGAGGTGCAGCAGGCCGTCGAGGATTTCGAGGCCCAGGCCGCTGCGGCTGCGAAGAAGAAGGACTTCGCCACGGTGCAGCGGCTGCTCAAGCAGGCGCTCCTGATCGAGGATCGGCCCGATCTGCGGGCGCACATCCTCTGGGCCCGGCAGTCGGAGAAGCCCGACGAGGCGGGGCAGGTGCGGATCGACCTGGAGCGCCTCGTCGAGGAGCACCCGCGCTGCGCCATCGCCCACCACTACCTCGGCGTGCTCCTCCGCGTCGCCGGCGATACCCCCGGGGCGGAGGCAGCTTTCCACCGCGCCCTCGAGATCGCGCCCGATCACCGGGAGGCCCGGCAGGAGCTGCGGCTGATCGAGCTGCGCAAGGCCAACAACCCGCACCTTCGCAAGCGCTGAGGCCCACTTTGGCAGCCCGTCCGCAGCTTCTTCTCGTCGATGCCGATGCCCGCAGTCTGCGCCTGCTCGAGGTGAGCCTGCGCAAGGCGGGCTTCACCGTCATCGCCGCCTGCAACGGCGCCGACGCCCTCGAGAAGCTCGAGCAGGTGGTCCCCGACCTCGTCCTCTCCGACACCCGGATGCCGGAGATGGACGGCTGGGAGCTCTGCAGGCGGCTCAAGGAGGACCCGCGCTTCCGCGAGGTGCCCTTCGTCTTCCTCACCAGCCGCCGCGCGGTGGAGGACAAGGTCCGCGGCCTCGAGCTGGGCGTGGACGACTACCTGACCAAGCCGATCTACGTGAAGGAGATCGTTGCCCGGGTGCGCATGCTCCTGCAGAAGCGGGAGCGCGAGCGCCTCGAGCGGCGGGACCCGCGCTCCGGCTTCTCCGGGAACCTCGCCGATCTCGGCCTCGTCGATCTGGTGCAGACCTGCGAGATCGGCCGCAAGACCGGCATGCTTCGCTGCGTCGACAAGCGTGGCCGCCGCGGCGCGGTCTATTTCCGCGACGGCAAGGTGATCGACGCGGAGATGGCGGGGCTGCGGGGCGAGCACGCCTTCTACCGGCTGCTGGAGTGGAGCGAGGGGAGCTTCGAGATCGAGTTCGGCCCGGTGGAGCGGGCCGACGCCATCGCGATGTCGGCGCAGGGTCTGCTCATGGAGGGCATGCGCCGGGCGGACGAGTGGAGCCGGCTCCTCGAGACGGCGCCGCCCCTCGACGCCGTCCTCTCGGTGGACCCCGAGCGCCTCGCCTCCATCGGCACCGGGGTGATCCCGGAGGCAGCGGCGCCGCTGCTGCCGCTCCTCGACGGCAAGCGCACGCTGCAGGCGGCGCTGGAGGAGGGGGCCCGCGACGATCTCGCCGCCCTCGGCGCGGTGATCGAGCTGGTGGGCAAGGGTGTCCTCGTCGCGGCGGCGCAGGCGGACGGCCCCGCGCCGCAGGAGCAGGCCTGGTTCGTGCCGCCCGTCTCCTCGAGCGTCGAGGCCCGGCCCGCGGTGGAGGAGCCGCGGCCTGAGGCTTCGGCGGAGCCGAGCGGTGTCTTCGATTTTCCCGCGCCTGCCCCCGGGCCGCGGTGGGGTGCCTCGGCTGCGGCGCCGGCGGCGGTTGCTCCGGCGGCAGTGGCCGCTGCGCAGGCCGCGCCGGTGGAAGCGCCTGCGCCGGTGGCGCCGGTGCCCATCCCCGCCGTGCCGAAGGTGGCGCCGCTGCCGCCACCGCCGCAGCTGCGCCTGGTGGAATTCGAGCAAGCCGTCGCCTCCCGGAGCAAGCTGCGCTGGGTGGTGCCCCTGCTCCTCCTCGTGGCCCTGGTCGGCCTCCTCGCCCTCGTGCGCCTCGACTGACCTCGGGCTGGGACAGCGGCGCCCGCGTGTTATAAGGCGCGCCATGCTGGTCCTCGGGATCGAGACATCTTGTGACGAAACCGCCGCCGCGGTGGTCCGCGACGGGCGGGAGATCCTCTCCGACGTGGTCTCCACGCAGATCGAGATCCACCGCCGCTGGGGCGGGGTGGTGCCGGAGCTCGCCTCCCGCAACCACGTGCTCCAGGTGATGCCGGTGGTCGACGAGGCGCTGGAGAAGTCGGGCGTCACCCTCGACGAGATCGACGGCATCGCCGTGACCAGCGGCCCCGGCCTCATCGGCGCGCTCCTCGTCGGTGTGCAGGTGGGCAAGTCGATTGCGCTGGCGAAGAAGAAGCCGATCGTCGGCGTGAACCACCTCGAGGGCCACCTCCTCGCCGTGCGCCTCGGCGCCGACGCGCCGGCGCCGCCCTTCCTCGGCCTCGTCGTCTCCGGTGGCCACACCAGCCTCTACGCGGTCCGTGACTACGGCGATTACCGGCTCCTCGGCGCCACCCTGGACGACGCAGCGGGCGAGGCCTTCGACAAGGTGGGCAAGCTGCTGGGCCTGCCCTATCCGGCGGGGATCGTCATCGATCAGCTCGCGCAGACGGGCGATCCGAAGGCAATCAAATTTCCCCGGGGCCTCACCAAGCGCGCGACCCTCGACTTCTCCTTCTCGGGCCTCAAGACCGCGGCGATGTACCACCTGCAGAAGCACGGGATCCCCGAGGGGCAGGCGCTGGCCGATTTCTGCGCCAGCGTGCAGGAGGCGATCGCCGACGTGCTCACCCGCAAGGCGGTGAAGGCGGCGAAGGAGGCGGGGTTGCCCCGGCTCGTGCTTTGCGGCGGCGTCGCCGCCAACAGCAGGCTGCGCGCGCTTGCGGTGGAGCGCGGCGCCGAGGCGGGGATCGACGTGCACGTGCCCGAGAAGCGGCTCTGCACCGACAACGGCGCGATGATCGCGGTGGCGGGCTACGAGACCTTTCGCCGCGGCGGCGGGCCTTCCGGCCTCGACCTGAACGCCAATCCCGCCTGGAGGCTGTAGATGGCAGAGAGCCCTTCCGCGATCCTGCGCCGCCACGGCCTCCGGCCGAAGAAGGCGTGGGGCCAGAATTTCCTCGGCGACGACTACCACCTCTCCTCGATCGCCGACGCCGCGTCGGTGGGGAAGGGCGCCGCGGTGGTCGAGCTCGGCGCGGGCCTCGGCCACCTCACCCGCCACCTCGCCGCTGCAGGGGCCCACGTGATCGCGGTGGAGCGCGACCGCGACCTGGTCCCGATCGTGCGCAGCGAGATGGAGGGGCTCGACGTGGAGGTGCGCGAGGCCAACGCCGCCACCGTCGATCTCTGCGCGATGGCGCAGGAGCAGGGGTGCAAGCTCACGGTGGTGGGCAACCTGCCCTACCACCTCTCCACCGAGATCCTCTTCCACGTCGAGGCGCAGCGCGCCTGCATCGACAGAGCGGTCTTCCTCCTGCAGAAGGAGGTGACCGAGCGGATCGCCGCCGCGCCCGGCGGCAAGAGCTACGGGATCCTCTCCGTGCTCCTGCAGCTCCACGCCGACGTCGACGTGCCCCACCACGTGCCTGCCGGCGCCTTCACCCCGCCGCCCGACGTGGAGAGCGCGGTGGTGCGCCTCGTCTTCCGCGAGGCGCCCCGCGCCGATCCCGGCGACGAGACGCTCTTCCGCAAGGTGGTGAAGGCGGCCTTCGCCCAGCGCCGCAAGACCCTGGGCAACGCCCTCAAATCCGCCAGGCTGGTGGAGCCCGAGGCGCTCGCCGCCGCCTTCGCGAGCACGGGGATCGATCCGGGCCGCAGGGCCGAGACCCTCTCGGTGGAGGAATTCGCCGCCCTCACCCGCACCCTGGCAGCCGGGCGGGCGCAGGCCTGACGCCCGCCTGCCGATCGCCCCGGGAGCCGCCACCTTTGCAGGGATGGAGACGCTCCGCGGCAGGGTGGTGGTGATCGCAGGCGCCTCGAGCGGGATCGGGCGGGCGACCGCTCGCCTGCTCGGCGCCGCAGGGGCCCGGGTGGTGCTGGCAGCGCGCCGGGAGGAACTGCTGCGCACCGCAGCCCGGGAGGTCGAGGCCGCAGGCGGCGAGGCGCTGGTGGTCTGCACCGATCTCACCGATCCCGCGCAGCTCGATCACCTGGTCGCCGCCGCGATCGAGCGCTTCGGCGGGATCGACGCCTGGATCGCCAACGCCGGCGTCACCGTCTACGGCCCATTCGAGCGCATCCCCGCCGACGAGTTCCGCCGGGTGGTGGAGGTCGACTTCTTCGCCCACGTGGAGAGCGCCCGCCGGGTGCTTCCCCACTTCCGGGCGCGGGGCGGCGGGCGCCTCGTCTTCGTGGGATCGGTGGCCTCCGAGGCTGCGGCGCCGCTGATCTCGCCCTACGTCGCCTCGACCCGGGCGCTCCTCGGCTTCGCCCAGTCCCTGCGGGAGGAGCTCCACCTCGAGGGAGCGCCGATCCACGTGACCACCATCCTGCCGGGCTCGGTGGACACGCCCTTCTTCGCCCACGCCCGCAGCCACCTGGACGGTGATCTGCCCCGGCCGATTCCGCCGATCCTGCCGGTGGACCGGGTGGCCCGGGCGGTCGTCTCGGTGCTCGCCGCCTCGAGCCCGCCGAGCCGCCGCTTCGTCGGCAACACCGGCAGGCTGCTCGCGCTGCTCTCGTGGAGCCTGCCCACCACCTACGTGCGGATGTTCTCGCGCTTCCTCGGGCGGGTGCAGCGCACGCGGTCGACGCCGCTTCCACCCACCAACGGCAGCCTCTTCCAGCCCACGCCGGTGGGCTCGGGGGCCCGCGGCGGCTGGCTCCGCAAGCTCAAGCGCAACCCGCTGCGGCTGCTCCTGCCCGCGCGCTCCTGAAAGCCCGCGGACGCCGCGGCGGTTGAGTGTCCGGGAGGGCGTCTGTTAGAACGCGCCCCGACCGTCGTTCCCCGGAGCCCGCAAGATGAGCCGCCTCGAAAAGACCCTGATGGCCGAGATCGCCCGTGCCAGCAAGGACTTCAACCTGATCGAGCCCAACGACCGGATCATGGTCGGCATCTCGGGCGGCAAGGATTCCTACACGCTGCTCCACCTGCTCCGGCAGATCCAGAAGCGCGTGGGCTTTCCCTTCTCGATCGTGGCGGTGAACCTCGACCAGGGCCACCCGGGCTTTCCCGGCCACGTCATCCGCGGCTACCTCGAAGCCGAGGGCTACGAGTACCGGATGATCCAGCGCGACACCTACTCGATCGTGCAGGAGAAGGTGCCGGCGGGAAAGACCACCTGCTCGCTCTGCTCGCGCCTGCGCCGCGGCATCCTCTACGACGTGGCGGTCGAGCTGAAAGCCACCAAGATCGCCCTCGGCCACCACCGCGACGACATCATCGAGACGGCGATGCTCAACCTCCTCTACTCGGGGCAGCTCAAGGCGATGCCGCCGAAGCTCCGCTCGGACGACGGCCGCAACACCGTCATCCGCCCGCTGGCCTATTGCGCCGAGGAGGAGATCGCCGCCTTCGCCGAGGAGATGAAGTTCCCGATCATCCCCTGCGATCTCTGCGGCTCGCAGGAGAACCTGCAGCGCAAGCAGGTGAAGCGCCTCATCGGCGATCTCCACGCGGTGAACAAGAACGTGAAGGGCAACATGCTCAACGCCCTGCGCAACGTGCGCCCCACCCACCTGCTCGACCCGAAGCTCCGCGAACTCTACGGCGTCGACAGGATCGAGGGTTCGGACGAGGCGCTGCTGGCGATCGAGGGCGGCGGCTCCGACGACGATGCGATGGGTGGCGGCTGCGCGAGCCACGAGATCACCGCAGCGCCCGCCCCGGTGCCGCTCAAGGTGCTGGGCGCTTGATGCGCGCTCTCGCCCTCGTCCTGCTCGCCGGTCTCGCTGCTTGTACAGGGGAGGGCAGGCGCCCCGATCCGGCGCCGGCAGCCGAGGCGCCGGAGGATCGCGTCGAAGCCGCCCACCGCTACCACGGCGAGGCGCTGCTCCAGCAGGATCGCTTCGAGGAGTCGATCGCCGCCTTCGATCGGGCGCTCGCCATCGATCCGGACGACGTCGGCGTACGCTACCTGCGGGCATTCGCGCTCTTCCGCCACGGGCAGGTGGCGGAGGCCGACGCGGCGATCGCCGAGCTGCTCGTCGATCTGCCGGAAGAGCACGAGCTCCGGCCGGCGCTCCTCTGCGCGCGGGCGCTGCACGCCGAGCAGCAGGACCGCGAGGACGACGCGATCGGCTACCGCATCCGGGCCTGCGCCCTCGACGAAGAGGCCTGCTGCCCCTGAGGCGAGCGCACGATCAATCCCACTCGCCGCCGCCCTTGCGGCCGCCGCGGGGCACCGTGCGCGAGCCGCGCATCACGCGATCGAGCTCGCGCTTCGTCTCCCGCTCCTTGATGTCCTGGCGGCGGTCGACGTTGGTCTTGCCGGTGGCCATCGCGATCTTCAGCTTGGCCCTGCCGTTCTTGAAGTAGAGCTCGGTGGGGATCACGGTGAAGCCGCGCTCCTTCACCTTGGTCTCGATCTTGTCGATCTCCTTGCGGTGGAGCAGGAGCTTGCGCCGCCGCAAGGGCTCGTGGGCGATGTGCGTCGCCGCCTTGTACTCGCCGATGCGCAGGTTGTGGACGAAGAGCTCGCCCTTGTCCGCCTGCACGTAGGAGTCGGAGAGGTTCGCGTTCCCCTCGCGCAGCGCCTTCACCTCGCTGCCCATCAGCGAGAGCCCCGCCTCGTAGGAATCCCCGAGGTTGTAGTCGTGGCGGGCGCGGCGGTTCTCCGCCACACGCTTGGTTCCGCCCGTCTTGGTCTCGGCCTTGGCCATCAGCTTCCCAGCACCCGGTTGTCGATCAGCCGCGTCTTGCCCACGAAGGCGGCGACGAGGAGGCAGACCGGTCCGTCCACCCGCTCGACGGGCCGAAGCGAGTCGGCGTCCACCAGCTCGACGTAGTCGATCCGGTCGGCGCCGCGCTCCACCTCGGCCCTGGCTGCAGCCAGCAGCGCTGCCGCCTGCCGTTCGCCTGCCTCGTACCGCGCGGCTGCGGCGTCGAGCCCCGCCTTGAGCGAAAGCGCCCGCTGCCGCTCCTCGGGCGAGAGATACGCGTTGCGCGACGACATGGCCAGCCCGTCCGTCTCGCGCACCGTGGGCATGCCCACGATCTCCGTCCAGGCGCCGAGATCGAGATCCCGCGCCATCCGTCGGATCACCGCGAGCTGCTGGTAATCCTTCTGGCCGAAGAGGGCGAGCTGCGGGCGGAAGAGGCCGAGGAGCTTGGCCACCACCGTGGCCACGCCCTTGAAGTGGCCGGGGCGCTTGCCGCCGCACAAACCCATCTCCAGCTCGGTCACCTGCACCCAGGTCTGGAAGCCCTCGGGGTAGACCTCCCGCGGCGACTGCGGCGCGTAGACCAGCCAGGCCCCGGCCTCACCGCATTTGGCGAGGTCACCGGCGAGGTCGCGGGGGTAGCGGTCGAGATCCTCGTTCGGCCCGAACTGCGTCGGGTTGACGAAGATGGTCACCGCCACCTTGTCCGCGCGCTTCTTCCCTTCGCGGATGAGCGAGAGATGCCCCTCGTGGAGAAAGCCCATGGTGGGCACGAGCGCCAGCCGCTCGCCCTTCGCGTGGAGGGCGCGCAGCGCTTCGAGCAATTCGTCGCGGGTCTGGACGAGGATCGGGGAGGCCATGCTTTTCGAACCCACGGAAGGCGGTGGCGTCTAGCGCTTGGGCACGTCTGCTGCGGCGCCACCATAGACGGCGCCGAGCTTCTCGTCCTCACCGACGACGCGGATGTTCGCCGCGGCGGGGAGCTGCGCTGCCGCCTTCGCGGGCCCCATGCGGAAGGAGTGGGCCTCGGAGGGGAATGAGCCCCCCTTCACCTCGCCCAGGTAGTCCTTCACCGCGCCGCCGATCACCTCGTGGAGCTGCACGTAGCGCTTCACGAACTTCGGCGAGAAGGACGGGTCCATGCCGAGGAGGTCGTAGATCACCAGCACCTGCCCGTCGCAGTGGGGACCCGCGCCGATGCCGATGGTGGGGATGGAGAGCGCCGCCGTGATCTGCGCGCCGAGCTCCTGCGGGATCCCCTCGAGGACGAGGGAGTAGCAGCCCGCCGCCTCCAGGGCCTTCGCGTCCTCGAGGAGGCGCTGCGCCTTCTCCTCGTCGCGCCCCTGGACCACGTAGCCGCCCATCTTGTGGACCGCCTGCGGCGTGAGGCCGATGTGGCCCATCACCGGGATGCCGGCCCGGACGATCTTCGCGATCACCTCGGAGAATTCGGCGCCGCCCTCGAGCTTCACCGCCTCGGCGCCGCCCTCGGCCACCAACCTGCCGGCGTTCTTCACCGCCTCGTCCACCGAGGCCTGGTAGCTCATGAAGGGCATGTCGCCGACGACGTGGGCCCGCTGCACGCCGCGGTTCACCGCGCGCAGGTGGTAGATCATCTGGTCGACGGTGACGGGCAGCGTGCTCTTCTCGCCCTGGATCACGTTGCCGAGGGAGTCGCCGACGAGGAGCACGTCGACGCCGGCGCCGTCGAGGAGACGGGCGAAGGTGGCGTCGTAGGCGGTGAGCATGCCGATGCGCTCGCCCGCTGCCTTCATCTTCCGGAGCGTGTGGATGGTAACCTTGGCCAAGGTTCACCTCCCTGTGTGTGGCTTCGAGAAGCCGGTTGCCACCTCGCAGATGCCGGGTCGGACCCATCGCTGGTGCCCGCGGGGCGTCGGGTGGTGCACGGACTATAACAGCGGGGGATCCCCCCGCCATGCGGATCAGGCAGCGGAACCGCGGGGAATGTAGTGCTGCACGCCCTTCTTGTGGCGGCGCACCAGATCCACGATCGCGTCCTTGTCTCCCTCGATGTCGACCAGATCGATGTCGCTCGAGTTGATCACGAGGAGCGGCGTCTCGTCGTAGTGGAAGAAGTAGTCGTTGTAGGTGGAGCAGAGGCGAGCGAGGTAGTCGGCGTCGAAACCCGCCTCGAAGGCGCGGCCGCGCCTCTTGATCCGCGCCAGCAGCACGTCGAGCCGGGCCTGCAGGTAGATGACCAGGTCGGGCCGCACCACCCGCGGCCGGAGCAGGTCGAAGACCCGGTCGTAGAGGGCCATCTCCGCCGGGTTGAGGGTGAGGCTGGCGAAGATCCGGTCCTTGGCGAAGAGGTAGTCCGAGACCGTGACCTGGTTGAAGAGGTCCTGCTGGAAAAGCTCCTGCTGCTGCTTGAAGCGGGAGAGCAGGAAGAAGAGCTGGGTCTGGAAGGCGTGTTTGTCCCTGTCTTTGTAGAAGAGGGGCAGGAAGGGATTCTCGTCGACCACCTCGAAGACCGTGCGGCCGCCGAAGCGATCGGCGAGGAGCTGGGTGAGGGTCGACTTCCCCACGCCGATGGGACCTTCGACCACGATGTAGCGGGCGCGTTCCATCCTACTCCTCGTAACGGCCGGGGTGCCGGAAGGCGCGGCATTCAAGCACCGGGGCCCTCCGCTGGCAACGTCACCGGTTGGCCACGTGTAAGCGTCCGTGGCGCCGAAGGATTCGGTCGGTGTGTTCCTTGCCGCCCCCCGGGGGGTCTGCTAGAAATTGCATTCCGATTCAACCGGTCCCCGGCCAGCCGAGCTGCCTTACGTCCGGGACCGCCGGCGGCGCAGGTTGCGTCCCCATGCCGGCGAGGAGAGTGCGGCCGATGAACCCGCAGATGGTGATGCACGAGGCGGAGTACCACCGGATCACCGGGGTCTGCGACCGCCTCACCCGCGAGGCGAACGCCAAGGTCGTCTTCCTGGTCGACAAGAACGGCCAGCTGATCGCCGCCTCCGGCGCCACCAGCAACATCGACACGGTCTCCCTCGCGTCGCTCACCGCCGGCAACATCGCGGCGACCGGTGGCCTCGCCAAGCTCATCGGCGAGAAGGAATTCTCGATCCTCTTCCACGAGGGCGAGCGCGACAACCTGCACATCTCGATCGTGGGGCAGCGGGTGATCCTCGTGGTCCTCTTCGACGCGCGCTCCTCGCTGGGCCTGGTGCGGCTGCGGGTGAAGAAGGCGAGCGAGGAGCTCGGCCGGATCTTCGAGGAGCTCCAGGCCCGGGCCGACGCGCCTGGCGCCAAGGCGCTCTTCGCCGAGATCACCGACGACGACATCGACAATCTTTTCAAAGAGTAGTTGCAGCCGGTCTCACCACTGGTCGGGGAAGACGAGACGTGTCCTTCATCAACTACCCGTTGCGCGAGATCACCTGCAAGATCGTCTATTACGGACCCGGCCTGTGCGGGAAGACGACCAACCTGCAGTACGTCTACGCCAAGACCAACCCCGCCGCCCGCGGCAACATGATCTCCCTCGCCACGGAGACCGAGCGTACGCTCTTCTTCGACTTCCTTCCGCTGGGCCTGGGCGAGATCCGCGGCTTCAAGACCCGCTTCCACCTCTACACGGTGCCGGGCCAGGTCTTCTACGACGCCTCCCGCAAACTCATTCTCAAGGGTGTGGACGGGGTGGTCTTCGTCGCCGACTCGCAGATGGATCGGATGGACGCCAACCTCGAGTCGGCGGAGAACCTCCGGACCAACCTGGCGGAGCAGGGCTACGACCTCGACAAGATCCCCTACGTGATCCAGTACAACAAGCGGGACCTGCCGGGGATCGTGCCGTCGGAGGAGCTTTCGCGGATGCTCAACCCGCGGCGGGTGCCGGAGTTCAACGCCATCGCCCCCACCGGCGTCGGCGTCTTCGACACCTTGAAGGCGGTGGCCAAGCAGGTGCTCGCGGAGATGAAGAAGGGCGGCTGACGGACCCGTCCCGCGCCTGCCAACGGAGAGCCGCTCCCCCTTGGACGGGGCGCGGCTCTTCGCCGTTTCGGGGCAGGGCTGTCGCGGCATTGGGTAGGCCGGTTCATGAATCCCCTGATCGCATTGGAACGGTGCTTCGTGATTTCGCCGAGTTGGCGCACGGCTCCGATGTCATGGCATGTGCGATGCAGAGAAAGCGGCGGCGCCAGCTTGCCTGCTGCCCGAATTGGGCGTAAACGAGAGAACGCTTGCGGCCTGGCGGGGGGCGTGAACCTTCACAAGGCCGCAACCCAGAAGATACTCGCTGTACCAGCTGTCCTGTGGTAGACGGAGTATCGGATAGGGCCGGGAAACCGTCTGGGGGGCGGGCGATACGGGGAATCCGTACATTCTGCGCCTTCCCTTCGACGTCCCGGTGGGTGTCGAGAGGGGCGGAGCCCATCGGGCTTCCGCTTCGGAACGAAGCTTTGGAGGAGCTGGCTGGTGCCTGACCCGCGTCTTCTGCGCGGATGGCCCAGCCAGGGGGCAAAGAGCCCAGAGGAAGATGCCGTGCTGAAGAAGCTGCTGACGACTGTTTCCGCTGGTGCGCTGCTCATGGCGCCCACCGTGGCCCTGGCTGCAGACGCACAGGAGGCCTACGGGGCCATCCAGACCGCGTCCGGTCGGGTCCAGACGATGCTGAACGCCGCCAAGTCGCAGAACGACGCGATCAAGTTCAGCTGCCTGAACGACAAGGCGACGATGCTCAAGCAGCTCCAGGGCGCAGCCGACGCCCAGCTGGCGCGGGGGACCTCCACCGCCGCCACCGAGCTGCAGCGCATGGCTTCCGAGGCGCAGCGGCTCCAGAACGAGGCCGGCAACTGCGTCGGCGCCGACGGCAAGAAGGCCGCCGAGGACGTCGAGGAGAGCGCGCAGGGCGACGAGAGCGGCAAGACCGGTGACGAGAAGCTCGCCGCCGAGCGTGGCGACGCGACCGATCCGGGGACGACCACCGGCGCCATCGGCAACGCAGTTCCCGGCCAGGGCAACGGCAACGGCAACGGTGATGGCCCGCCGACGGCGACGCCGCCCGGCAACCCGGACGTCGAGCTGCCGGCACCCGCCAGCCCCCGCGACTGAGCTTCCTCTCTTAGAATTTTCCGCCGGCGTCAGCGCCGGGGAGGCGGAAGACCGCCTCCAGGGAGTCGTAACGTGTTTTCCCCGATCAAGACTTTTCTGGCCGTGGCCGCCACGGTCGCCATCCCCGCGGGCGTCCTCGCCCAGGTACCGGGCGTCGTCGAGCAGCCCACCGGTTTCCGCATGGGCGCCGGCCGCCTCACCACCAGCTTCGAGCTCGAGAGCCGCTACGACTCGATGGCCGGCTACGTCGCCGACGACACCGTCGACGGCGGCCTCCGCGAGGCCGGCGACATGATCCTGCTGCTCAAGCCGGGCCTGCACTTCAAGGTGCCCTCGGACAGCCTCGAGATCGCCCTCAAGGCGAACTACGAGTACCAGGGCTACATGGGCGCCGAGGAGTCGACGCTCACCGAGCAGAGCAAGAGCGCGATGAACCTCGCCGGCGGCCTGCTCTTCAACCGCGACGGCAACGTCCGGGCCGAGCTCACCGACACCTTCGTTCGCAGCGATCGGACCAGCAACCTCGCGCTCGGCGCAGCGAGCATCTCGAACCGCAACGACGCGGCCCTCCGCGTCAGCGTGCTCGAGAAGGGCGCATGGAGCGTCACGCCGAGCTACACGCTGACCACCGAGAACTTCGAGTCGCTCTCGGGCCTCAGCGCTCACGACAGCGTGGTGGAGCAGTACGACTATCTCGCCCACAACGGCGGCCTCGACGTGCGCTACGGCGTTTTCGGCGAGAGCGCGCTCCTCCTCGACGTCGGCGTCGGTCACCGGACCTACACCGCCGACAAGCCCGTCGGTGAGGACGTCGGTCACGCCCGCGCCATGATCGGTCTGGGCGGCAAGGTGAGCCCCAAGCTCGGCTATACCCTCAAGGCCGGCTACGGCACCCAGTTCGGCCTGGAAGAAGCCGACGGCTTCGGCAGCGCGGTCGGCTCCGCCGAGCTCGCCTGGTTCGCGACCGAGCTCTCTGAAGTCCGCCTGGGCTACGCCCGGGGCTTCGAAGCCGATCCCACGTTCGCCTTCTACGGCAACAACCGCGTCTACGCGAACGCCGGCGCCCAGATGACCCAGGCGCTCAAGGTCCGCGGCGGCGTGTCGTACGACATGATCTCGTTCGGTGCAGACGGGAGCCGCGAGGACACCCTCGTCGGCTTCAACGTCAGCCCCGAGTACGCCTTCAACCGCTGGTTCAGCGCCGGCGTGCATTACGGCTTCACCACCCGCGATTCCGAGGGTAACGACGAAACCGTGGTGCCCGCCTACCTCGCCTTCGATCGCCACGAGTTCGGCGCCCGGGCGATGGTCGTCTACTAAGCCGCCCCTGGGATGAGCAGCAGCCGATCGTTGGTTGGCAGGTGCAAGATGTTGCGTTCTTCGATCGGTCTGTTGCTCGTCGCTTCCCTCGGCTTCTCCGCCGGCTGCGCCTCTCGCGAGGCACGCATGCAGGCGAACGCCGCCACCGCCGCTCCCGCGGCGGAGGTGGCTGCCCCCGCCGCCGCCCAGACCCTGGGCAGCGGCGACGTCTTCGAGGTTCGCGTGGTGGGCGAGGAGGATCTCTCCGGCGCCTACCGCGTGGCCAGCGACGGCTCGGTCTCCTTCCCCTTCTGCGGCAGGATCGAGGTCGGCGGCAAGACCGCCCCCGAGACCTCCGAGGCGCTCACCAGCTGCCTCGCCGCGGGCTACATCAAGAACCCGCAGGTCTCCGTCTTCATCAAGGAGCGCCACTCGAAGAAGGTCTTCGTCTTCGGCGAGGTCCAGAAGCCGGGAACGTTCCTCTTCGAGGACGGGATGAACGTGATCCAGGCGATCACCCTGGCCGAGGGCTTCGGCAAGCTCGCCGCGAGCAACTCGGTGGTGGTCACCCGGATCGTCGACGGGCAGGAGCAGCGCTACAAGGTCCGGGTCGACGACATCGGCACCGGCAAGTCGGCGAACTTCCTGCTGCAGCCCGGCGACATCGTCTACGTGCCGGAGAGCTTCTTCTAAGCCCGCTCCCAGCGCTGCTTCGCGAACAGGCCGGCCGCCCGCCGGCCTTTCGCGTTTCAGATGCCGGCGGTGCGGCAGATCACCAGGCGCCAGCCGTCCGGATCCTCGAAGGTGAGGCTCTTGTCCTTCCAGTAGGGATTCTCGGGCTCCACCGGCTCGTGGCCCCGGGAGCGCAGGCGCTCCACGAGACGATCGAAGCCGCCCTCGTCGGGCACGTAGAAGACGAGCAGGTTGTCGCGGCTCGGCGCCGGACCGGGGCTGCCGCCCTCGTGCTGCGTGAACTCGAGGTGGTAGGTGCGGCCCGGCAGGCCGAGCATCACCCCGTCGTAGCCTTCGTGCCCGGTGAAGCGGCCGATCTCCTGCAGGCCGAGCCCGTCGCGGTAGAAGGCGACCACCTCCTCGAGCCGATCGGTCGGACGCGCCACCCGGATCTGGGCGAGCGTGATCCCGGCGAGCTGCGGGGCTTCGATTCGTTCGTTCATCTCGTACTCCTGTGGGGCACGGCGCCTTCGAGCGGGCGGCGCTGCTGCCATGCTTGCAGCGTGGAGGCCCAGCAGGACGAGGGCGAGTGGCTCCGGGCCGTCGGGCTGCGATTCAGAGCGGCGAGAGGCCGAAGCCCTTCGTGCGGCGGACCAGTTCGTAGCCCACGATGCCCGCGGTCATCGCCACGTTGATCGAGTTGGCCATGCCGTAGACCGGCAGCTCCAGGGCGATGTCCGTCTCGGCGAGGATGGCGGGATCGACGCCGGTGCGCTCGTGACCGAGGACCAGGGTGACGGGCGCTGCGAGCGGCGCCTCGTGCAGCGGCAGGGCTCCCTCGGCCTGCTCGACCACGACGATGGTGTCGCCTGCAGCCTTGCGCTCGCGGACCACCTGCAGCGCGTCGGCGCGGTAGCTCCAGGGGACGTAGGGCACGGCCATCACCGCCGTGCGGCGGATTTCGCGATCGCAGCGGGCGGCGATCTCGGGATCGCGCGGATCGCCGGGATAGGGCGGGTGGCCGGTGATCCCGCAGAGCCAGAGGTGGCCCGCGCGCAGGTTGTCGCAGAGGCGGAAGACGAGCCCCACGTTGGCGAGGCCGCGCACGTCGGCGAGGACGAGGTGCAGCGGCGCGCGGGGCAGGGCGGCGAAATCTTCCGGCTCGGGCTTGCGGGCGACGAGCTCGTCGGTGCTCAGGGGGCGCGGCGTCTTCATCGCTCTCGTGTCTCGTCCACTCGGGCCCGCCGAGCGCTCTAGAAGTCGGTCCTGCCGTTCGCGAAGTCGGCGGCGAAGGTGCTCGCGATCCGCGCGACCGCCTCCTCGTCCGCGGTGACGAGGCCCACCTCGCGGTTCCGCGAGAGCGAGTGGTAGGTGAAGTTCACCGAGCCGATGTACGCGAAGCTGCCGTCGATGACCACGGCCTTCGCATGCAGATCCGGGTTCGGTAGCCAGCGCACGTCGACGCCTGCGGATGCGAGCTGGCTGGCTGTGGCGGCGTTGTCGTCGACGTCCGCGGGATCCTCGAGGAGCACGCGCACCGCGATTCCGTCCGCGGCGCGGGCCTTCACCAGCTCGATCATCTCCCGGTCGTTCATCACCTCCATCGCGATGTCGATGGTCTGGTCGGCGGCGCGCAGCAGCGCCTCGAGGCGGGCGCGGCTGTTGAGTGGCGAGACGACGAGGTCCGTATCCGCCGTGTAGGGCAGGTGCTGCCAGTCGGCGTCGAAGATGGAGGCGACGTCGCGGGCGGGCTGGCCGGTGATCACCGCGTCGTACTCGCGGTTCCGCTCGAAGCCCGACCAGCTCAGGTTCTGGTTGAGGACGAAGGCGAGCTCGTCGTCGACCACCACCGCCTTCTCGTGGGTGAGGGCGTAGCCCGGGTGGCCGTTGCGGACGCTGACGCCGCCGTTCTGGAGTTTGGTGCGCGCGTCGGCGTTGACCGACATGTCGCCCGGGACGATGGCGCGCACGGGGATGCCCCGGCCGGCGGTGGCGACGAGGGCGTCCTCGATCTGATCGTCGGTGAGGATGTAGGCCACGACGCGGACGGAGGTCTGGGCGCGCGCCAGCGCGTCGAGGAGGAAGGCCCTGCCGCCGCCGGGCTGGATCACCAGCTCCTCCAGCGCGACCGTGGGCAGCTCGGGGGCGGTGGTGGCGCCGCCGTTCCCTCCCGCGCCGCCGCCTCCTCCGGTGCCTGCCTGCCCGCCGCCTTGGATCGAGTGGGCGGGATCGCAGGCGAGCTGCAGGGCAAGGAGAGCGAGGAGTAGGAGCGGGAAGCGGCGCGGCATGGCGCGCACCTTACTCCGGTCCGGGCCGCCGTCACACGGGCAGCCGGGCAGGTCCCGACGCAGGCAGATCGGTCCACCGCTCGGGCCCCGGTCCGCCCCACATGCCGCCCCGGGCCACCGGCCCACCCGCCGCAAGCGCGTGGAATCAAAGGCGCGGCGCTTCCGCCGCGGTGCCGGCACCTCCGTTGCTCCGCAGGGAGCGCAACTCGGAGGCACGACCGTGAGCTCGACCATCGCCACCAGCCACACCGGCATCCTGCTCGGCGTCGAGGCCCTTCCCGTCGCGGTGGAGGCGGAGGTGGCCCTCGGCCTTCCCCACTTCCAGATCGTGGGCATGGGCGACCGCGCCGTCGCCGAATCGCGCCACCGGGTCCGCGCCGCGATCGCCGCAGCGGGCTTCGCCTTTCCGAACAAGAAGGTCACCGTCAACCTCGCGCCCGCGGGCCTGCGCAAGGACGGCAGCGCGTTCGACCTGCCGATCGCCGTGGGGATCCTCGCTGCCTCGGAGGCGATCCCCGCCGCGGGCCTTGCCGACTACCTCTTCGCCGGCGAGCTCGCCCTCGACGGCCAGATCCGCCCCATTCCCGGCGGGCTCTCCCTCGCGGCGAGCGCGCGGGATCTCGGCATCCCCAACGTCATCCTTCCCGCCGAGAGCGCGAGCGAGGCCTCGGTGATCGACGGCGTCACCGTCTACGCCTGCCGCTCGCTGCGCGACGTGGCCTTCCACCTCAAGGGCGAAGGGCCGCTGCCGGTGGCCGAGATGCCGTCGCCTGAGGCCTTCCAATCGGTCGATCCGCTCGATCTCGCCGAGGTGCGCGGCCAGGACGAGGCGCGCTACGCCCTCGAAGTTGCCGCAGCCGGCGGGCACAACCTGCTCCTCGTCGGCCCGCCCGGGACCGGCAAGACGATGCTCGCCAGGCGGCTGCCATCGATTCTCCCCGACCTCGGCTTCGACGAGGCGCTCGAATCCACGCGGGTCTGGAGCGCCGCCGGTCGGCTGCGGGGCAGGCCGATGATCACCCGGCCTCCCTTCTGCGCGCCGCACCACTCCGTCTCCGACGCCGGGCTCATCGGCGCCACCGCGCCGCCCACGCCGGGAGAAGCGACGCTCGCGCACCGGGGCGTGCTCTTCCTCGACGAGCTTCCCGAGTTCCGGCGCAACGCCCTCGAGTCCCTCCGCGAGCCCCTCGAGGAGGGCGAGATCCGGCTGCGCCGCGCCCATCTCTCCATCACCTACCCGGCCCGCTTCCAGCTCGTCGCCACCATGAATCCCTGCCCGTGCGGGCGCTACGCCACCGCGCGCCCGGGCTTGTGCACCTGCGAGGTGGAATCGGTCCGCAAATACCGCGCGCGGATCTCCGGGCCGCTCCTCGATCGGATCGACATGCACGTCGAAGTGCCGCCCCTCGAGCAGGCGGCGCTGGTGGGCCCCTCCGGCGAGTCGTCGGTCGACGTGCGCGAGCGGGTGGTGGCTGCACGGGAGCGGGCGGCGGCGCGGCTGCGCGGGGTGAAGGGCATCGGCCCGATGCTGGTCAACGCGGCGGTGCCGCCGGGCCTGGTGCGGGAGGTGTGCGGCGCGTCGAGCGAGGCGCAAGCCTACCTGGCCGAGCTGGTCTCCGGCTGGGAGCTCTCCGCCCGCGCCTTCGATCGGCTGCTGCGCGTGGCGCGCACCATCGCAGACCTCGCCGACCGCGCCACGTTGGAGGTCGAGGACGTGATCCGCGCGACCGGATTCCGGGTGCTCGACCAGGGACTCGAATGAGGGCGCGTGGGGCGTCCGGAGGAGGAGCGAGATGGGAAAGCTGGAACGGATGGTCGATCGGGTTGGTGACAAGGCCAAGGCGCTCGCGGCGGCGCTCTCGGGGATCAAGAAGCAATTCGGAGACGGAGCGATCATGGCCCTTGGCGAGGGGAAGCAGCAGCCGATCGAGGTGATCTCCACTGGCTCGATCGCGGTGGATCTGGCGCTCGGGATGGGCGGTCTGCCGCGGGGGCGGGTGGTCGAGATCTACGGCCCCGAGTCCTCCGGCAAGACGACCCTCACCCTCTCGGCGATCGCGCAATGCCAGGCGAAGGGCGGGGTGGCGGCGTTCATCGACGCGGAGCACGCGCTCGATCCTGCCTACGCGCGCAAGCTCGGCGTGAACCTCGAGGAGCTGCTGGTGTCGCAGCCCGACTCCGGCGAGCAGGCCCTCGAGATCGCCGACGCGCTGGTGCGCTCCAACTCGGTGGATCTCATCGTCATCGACTCGGTGGCAGCGCTCGTCCCCCGCGCGGAGATCGAGGGCGAGATGGGCGACTCCCACGTGGGACTGCAGGCCCGCCTGATGAGCCAGGCGCTGCGCAAGCTCACCGGCGTCGTCGCCAAGTCGAAGACCACCGTCGTCTTCATCAACCAGATTCGGATGAAGATCGGCGTGATGTTCGGCAACCCGGAGACGACCACCGGTGGGCATGCGCTGAAGTTCTACTCGTCGGTGCGCCTCGACATCCGCCGCTGCGGCCAGGTGAAGGACGGCGACAAGGTCATCGCCTCCAAGGCCCGGGTGAAGGTGGTGAAGAACAAGTGTGCGCCGCCCTTCGGCGAGGCCGAAATCGAGATCCGCTTCGGCGGCGGGGTGAACCGATCGGCGGAGGTGATCGAGCTCGCCTCGCGGGATGGCGTCGGGATCATCGAGCGCAACGGCGCCTGGTACCTCTACCGCGGCGAGCGGCTGGGGCAGGGGCGCGACCGTGCGGCGGCGGCGCTCGACGAGAAGGTGGAGCTGCGGGAGCAGATCGTCGCCGAGGTCATCGAGCACGCGAAGGGCGTGCGGGAGCCGGCGGCGCTGGCGAGCTGAAGGTCCTGGACGGTGAGGCAGCCGGCGGATGGCGAAGGCGTGGGCGGGCCGGCTGCCTGCGGGCGGCGTGGTTGGTTTGCGGCAGCGGTGCGGGAGCGGCGGAGGGGCAGGTCGAGGAAGCTCCCGCACCGCGTGTCCGCTTCTCGGATTCGGGGAGGCTGTGATGGCGACGACTGCAGAGCGGCAGGTGGTGGAGACGGCTTGCGAGAACGCGGCGGAGTTCGAGGCGCTGGAATTGTGGCTCGACGCACAGACGTGGCTCTCGCCGCTCACCGAGGCGGGCGAGCGGGAGGTGGCGGTCTTCGCCGGCGTGCTCGGCGATTCCTTGAGCGACGACGACGAAATCCTGGCGGCGCTGCTGGCGCTGGCGCACTCGTCCTGCGCCGCGGCACGGCGGGTACTCGAGGACTACGTGGCAACGCCGCATCCCGGCTTCGACTACGTGGCGAAGCTGGCGCTGGAGGAGTGGCTCTTCTGGGCGGAGCGCACGCCGGTGGAGCAGGTGGCGTAGCCAACCTGTCATAAGGATCCGATCGAGCCCGGTCGGCCCCGCGGGGACATCCGTGCTTGGTCGTAGGGGCGCTGGCTGGCTAACGGACCCAGCGCCAAGCCGTCGGGTCCCAGCGGGCTGCTCGCTCACCTCTGAGAATCGGATCGAGGAACGCCCTGGCCGCGTCCGTCACCTCGTCGAGCGTCGACCATGCGAGCCCGTCGGCCCTGGCCATGGCCACGTACGGCCTCTCCCACGCGGAGGGCGGGTCGGACAGCGACGCCGGCAGCGCATGGGTCTTGCGGAACGTGAAGGTCTGCTCGAGGGCCTCGCCGAGCCGGCTTGCCTCCAGCGCACCGATACTCGCCAACAGCGCGAGGTCCGGCAGGTCTTTGATTCGTGAGTTCGGCCGTAGCCGCGGCATGGTGTAGGCGTGCAGCTTCTCGGCGACGTGCGTCTCTACCGGATAGAGCCGGAGCGTGGGCGGCTGGATGCCGACGAAGTCGAGCACATCGTCGGCGGTGACGCTCTCGGGCTCCCCCACGATCGGATCGCCGAAGGCCACGTCCACCCCGAATCGCTGACCGTAGAGCTTGCCCGCAAGTCGGCACTCGGCACGGAAGCGCATGCCGTCGTACTGCATGCCGTCATGTTGGATCGCGGGGTGGTCGTCGTCGGGCGCGACCTCGAAGGTGAGGAAGTCGCCGAGGTCCGAGCGAGCTGCTACCGCCAGCCGCTCGAGCACGCGCTCGGGCGCTCCCGTGAACCGGAGATCGATGTCCTTCGTGGTGCGCGCCCGCGAGAGCCGCAGCTCCAGGACCAGGCCGCCCTTCAGCATGGCGGCGTCACCCAGCGTGTGAACGATGCGCGCCAGGAATCGATCGAAGACGAGAAGCTGCCGCCGCCGCGCCAGTTCTGGTCCCGACCCGGACGCCGCGCGCAGCCGCTGCTCGAGGGCCTGCTTGAACGCGGCCGGTGAGGTGTAGGTCCGCCTCGTCATGCGGCGAGTCCCCCGAAGGGCTCGAGGGCGTGCTCGACATCAGTGAGTTCGTCCCGCGTCGTCAGTCCGCGACGTAGCGCTTGCAGAGCCGCCTGCCGTAGCAGCTCGGGCGAGAGGCCGATCCGCGCGAGGTCGTTCAGGGTGCGGGACACCGAGGTGATCGGAACGGGGCCCGCCCAGGCCCGAGCCGTCGGCTCGACATCGGTGTGATGCAGCACCACGCCCTCCGGTACACGGAACCGCCGTCTCTTCCAGGCAGCGGGCAGCGTCAGATGAACCCGCGCCGGCAGCACATCCGACAATCCGTGGAGCCCGAGGGCCGTCTCGTGCGACAGCACGCCCGCTTGCTCGGACCAGAGCCAGACCATCACCAGCTCCTCGTGCTCGCCGGCGGGGAAGTGGACCAACCGGTAGATGCCCCGACGGACGCGCAGCATCCGTCCGCGCCGCACGTGATGGACCAGCAGCTGCGGCGAGTAACCCGCTTCTGCGGCCTGCTGGGTCGTGAAAAGCCCGTCCTGCGCCGCAGCGATCTCGTAGAGCCGGTCCCAGTTCGGGGGGGCGGAGGGGTCACCAAGCATCCACGAAAAGTAAGCCACGCTTTAGTTCTGTGCAAGGACGCGGGACCCGGGGCTTGGCGCGGCGCTCGACGAGGAGATTGGAAGTTGCCGGAGCAGTTCTTTGCCGATGTGCTCCGAGCACGCTGGCTGGCTTGCGCGAGCCGGCGAGCCGGAGGTGGCGGTCTTCGCCGGCGTGCTCGGCGACTCCTTGAGCGACGACGACGAGATCCTGGCGGCGCTGCTCGCGCTGGCCCACTCGTCCTGCGCTGCGGCGCGGCGGGTGCTCGAGGATACGTGGCAACGCCGCATCCCGGCTTCGACTACGCGGCGAAGCTGGCGCTGGAGGAGTGGCTCTTCTGGGCGGAGCGCACGCCGGTGGGGCAGGTGGCGTAGGCGAGCCGTCGACCAGCTCGAAGCAAACCAGGCCGGCGTCGCGCAACACGTCTTCGCAAATCCTTACGGTGCCACGCCGCTGGATCAGCCCTGGAGTCGGGCCTCGAGCTTCGCCTTCACGGTGGGCCACTCGCGGTCGAGGATCGAGTACATGACCGTGTCGCGGGAGTGGCCGTTCATGCGGACCTGGTAGCTGCGGAGGATGCCCTCGCGCACGGCGCCGAGCTTCTCGATTGCGCGCTGGCTCCGCAGGTTTTCGCTGCTCGTCTTGAGCTGCACGCGGCGCAGGCCCAGCGTCTCGAACGCGTGGCGGAGCAGGAGGTACTTCGCTTCCGGATTGACCGTCGTCCCCTGCGCGTCGCGGGCGTACCAGGTCGAGCCGATCTCCGCCCCGAGGTCCCCCGGGCGGATGTCGCAAAGGCTCGTCATGCCGACGAGCTCGCCGCTGGCGACGAGCTGTACGGCGAAGGGGAGCGAGGCGGGCCGGAACCAGCTCTCGAAGAAGCGCGCGAAGGCCTCCGCGCTGCCGTCGTCGGGCCAGTCGAGGTATTGCTCGAAGAGCGCGGGCTCCGCCTTGCGGTAGAGCGCAGGGGTGTGCTCCCGCCGCAGCGGAACGAGCTGTACGGTGCGACCGGTGAGCGTGACTTCCTCGAGCATCGGGTCCATTTCGCGCGACTCCATCGGGGGCCGGCGCGCGCGGTGTCTTCGCCGCACCGGGCGGCAACGAGGCCGCCCAGGGAGAGCGCCGCGCTCCGGCCGCGGTGGATCGGATATCACGAAACCCCGGCGTCGATTGGCTCGAGGAGCGGCGACGCTTCCGCCAAAGACGCGGGCGTCCGAACCCGGAGCCCGCCCCCTCCGCACCGACTCAGTGCACGCCGGGCTGCAGCTCCTGGGTGCTCGTGATCGCAGCGGCTGCGCGGCTGATGAGTCCGGCGACCTCACCTGGCTGGGAGACGGCGACGGCGTGCGAGGCGCCGTCGAGGGTCACGACCTCCCGCGCGCCAGCCCGCTCGGCCATGAAGCGCTGGGCGGCAGCGGGGATGTTCCGGTCGAGCTCCGGGATGAGGAACCAGGACGGGATCCGCCGCCAGGCAGGCTCTCCCGAGCGCTCGTTGAGGGCGACGTCGCGCAGGGGCCGCTGGGTGACTGCCATCACGGTCGCCTGCCACTCGGGAACGTCGGCGCAGAACTGGTCCCGGAAGCGGTCGTGGCGGATGTAGAGGTCGACCGAGCCATCGTCGAGCGGCACGGGCTCGACCGCGTCGCCGAGCGTGCTGCCGGGGAAGCGGCCCGCGAGCTCGGCGATGCTCTCGCCTGCGTCGGGTGCGAAGCCGGCGACGTAGACCAGGGCCTGCACGTTCTCCAGATCGCGGGCGGCGTTGGTGATCACGGCGCCGCCGTAGGAATGGCCGACGAGCACGACCGGTCCGCGCAGGGAACGGACGACGCTGGCCACGAGGGCCGCGTCGCCGCCCAGGCTGCGGATCGGATTGGGAACGGCGATGGCCTGGAAGCCCAAGGGTAGGAGCCGCTCGAGGACGCCGGCCCAGCTGGCCGATTCGGCGAAGGCGCCGTGGACGAGCACGAGCGTCGGCATCCCATTCGTCTGGCTGATCAGCATCTCTCCCCCCGGTCGCAGGCCGGTTTGCGACCTGCTGGTCGCGTGGCGCCGGGAACACCGGCGCTGCACGCGGCATCGATATGCACCCGGGAGGAGCGATGGCGGCTCGCCCATCGGGCGGCCAGCACGGGAAGTCAGCGCGTGAAGGTGAGCGCGACGTCGAGGGTGGCGTTGCTCGTATAGAAGGGGAAGCCGGTCAGCTGCACCTCGTCGTCGTCGATGGTTCCCTGGAAGGTGGGGCCGCCGAGGGCCTCGAAGGACGTGGACCCGCCCGTGCCGGGCTCGTAGTAGCCGCCGACCTGGACGACGTGTTCGAGCTCGTCGTGGTCGCGCTCCTCGATCCAAGTGTACTGGACCATCCAGGTGCCCTCGCCGTCGCCGTCGAAGTCGTCGAGGGTGAGCGCGCCATCGACCACGCGCTCGGGGTTCTCCCACTCTTCGCGCGGGAGGTCCTCGTACGGGAGGGACTGCCCCTCGAACTTCGCGAGCTCGTAGCGGCAGGGCTCGAGCGGATCGTTGCCGCCGCAGGGTGCCGGCTCGATGGTCACGTTGGCGACGAGGATCGCCTTCACGCCGTCCTCGAGGCCGGTGTATTCGGCGGAGACGGCGACCGGGTTCGAGGAGGGCACGGCGCCGGGTGCGGTGTAGCGAGCGGTGGAGTCGGCCTGCTTCGAAACGCTGCCGGCGGTGGCGTCGCCGCCGGGGACACCGTTCACGGACCAGTTGCCGACGAAGCGGGCGAGGATCTCGCTCTTCTGGCATTTGGCGACCAGCGAGGTGAGCAGGGTCTCGTCGTCGCTCACCCGCTCGCAGATCAGCACGGCGAGCTCGAGGTTCTGACCGACCTTCACCGTCGCCTGCTGCGGCGAGAGCACGGCACCTGCCACCAGCGACCAGTCGCTGAAGTGCTCGACGTCGACGGAGACGGTGCGGCTCGCCTCGTCGACCGCGCTCGCCTCGTAGGCGCGCCAGCTGCCCTCGGCCTCCTGGCTGGCGATCTGCAGGAGCGCCGGGGCGGTGCCCGCCACCTCATCGTCCTCCCAGGCGAGGGTGAAGCGCACCGGCTGGGCGAAGGTGACGCCTTCGGGCCGCAGCCGGAACGCGCCACCGATGGCGCCGGGCGCCTCGGCGGTGATCGGCTGGATCGAGACCTCTTCGTCGCTGCTGAGGGCGCCCGGCGGGATCTCGAGCCGGACGGCGCCGTCCGGCGTCTCGAGGGTGCCGCCTGCGGCGCCGATGGTGGCAGCCACCGCGTCGCCGGTCGGCGTGCCCACCGGCGTCCGCGCAGGCGTGTTCAGGGGGGCGGCGTCGGCCCCATCCCCGCCGTCGCTGCCGCAGGCTGCGAGGAGGAGTACGAGCGCCAGCAAGGGCGCGCGAAAAGCGAGACGACGGAAGTTGGATGCACGCATGAGGTCACCGGCAAGAACGCTCCCGGCACGGGAGGGGGCGGAACCTAGCAGCGACGGCGAGCGCCGGGAGGTGCGGGAATCCGCACTCCCATGCGCCACCGGCAACCGAGCCCCGGGGATGCGGCGTGTGGGCGGCTGCCTACGTGCTCTCACACTCCGTGCGAGCCTTCACGCACGGAAACTGGCTGACCGAAAACCGGGCGTGTTAGGGAACGCTCGCTGCGCCGTGCTGGAGAGCGCACGGCGAAGGGGGCTCACCGCACATGAAAACGCACGCGCTTCTGGGCGCGCTCCTGCTCGCGCTTCCCGCGACCGCAGGGGCGACCGACGTCATCGGCAACATCAACGTGGACACCACCTGGAGCCTGGCGAACTCGCCGTACCGGCTCACGGGTGACGTCACCGTCGCCTCGCACGCCACGCTCACCATCGAGCCCGGCGTCGTGGTGCAGGCCGCGTCTAGCGACGCGCTCGGTTCCGGCACCGACGCCGGCGAGGTGGAGCTGATCGTGCGCGGCACGCTCCTCGCCGACGGCACCGCTGCCTCGCCGATCGTGATCGAGGGCGTGAGCAGCAGCGCGGGCTCCTGGTACGGCATCGTCGTCGACATCGGCGCGGGCGCCTCGTCGATCACCCACGCGACGATCCGGCACGCGATCATCGGCCTCCAGTCGCGCAGCGTCGGTGGCCTCGCGCTGCAGGGCCTCGTGGTCGAAGACAACCTGGCCGGCATGGAGCTCCGCGACGACGGCAGCACCGGCGTGATTTACGCGGTGAGCGACTCGATCTTCCGCCGCAACCGCGGCACGGCGCTCACGCTGCACGACCGGGTGACGGGGACGATCTCGCGCTGCGAGCTCACCTCGAACCGCAGCAACGGGATCAAGCTGGAGAGCGGATCGACCGCCACGGTCGAGGCCACGCGGCTGATCTTCAACGGGGCCAACGGGATCGAGGCCTCGTCGGGCAGCGCGCTCACGCTGCAAAACAGCGTGCTCGCCGGCAATGCCAGCGCCGGCGCCGATCTCCACCAGGCGGCAGGCAGGAGCTTCAGCCTGCTCAACAACACCATCGATCGGAACCGCACGGATCCCTTCAACGTTCGCGGGACCGGGGCGGGCCTGCTCGTCCGCAACGTGGCGGACGCTCCCTCGTTCGTGGTGCGCAACAACCTGGTGACCAACAGCGCCACCGGCATCTCCGTGCTGGGCACGACCTGCCCGTCGATGGATCACAACAACGTGTGGGGCAACACGTCGAACTACGACAGCTGCTCCGCCGGGACCGGCTCGACCTCCGCCAATCCCCTCTACGTGCAGCCGCTGCAGCCGTCGGGCAGCTGGAGCGCGGTGAGCCACTCGATCTACTCCGGCTACAGTAGCGGAAGCTGGACCATCGATCAGCCCGGGGCCGCGGTGATCCGCGTCACCGGCGCCAACCTCTCGGCAACGAGCGGCTACAGCTACTCGCTGCGCCTCGTCGATCGCTACGGCGAGGCGGCCCGCTACACGTCCAACCGCACGGGCACCCTCGCCGAGGGCGTAGGCGATCGGCTCACCATCGACTTCACCCGCACCAGCAGCAGCTACAACTACTCCACGTATTCGTCGACCGGCTACGAGTGGCGCGGCCTCGCCTACAACTACCGGCTGCAGGCGAGCTCGCCTGCCCTCGACATGGGCAACGGGCTCTCGCTGCCGACGACCGATGCAGACGGCCAGCCCCGCCAGTACGACGGCAATCTCGACGGCACCGCCACGGTCGATCTGGGCGCCTACGAGTGGCACGAGAACCTCGCGCCCGTTGCCCGGGCGGGAAGCGATCGCGTCGTCCTGCCCAATACCACCGTGCAGCTGGACGGCTCGCTCTCCTACGACGCGGACGGTTCCATCGTCGCCTGGGATTGGGACTTCGGCGATGGTTCGGCTCACGCCACCACGGCCGCCACCAGCCACACCTTCACCACCGTGGGCACGTACACGGTGCAACTCACAGTCACCGACGATCAGGGCGTGACCGGTACCGACAGCCTCACCGTCACCGTCGCGAACAACCTGCCGCCGGTCGCGAGCGCCGGCACCGATCAGTACGTGGCGCCCGGCACGCAGATCACCCTCGACGCCAGCGGCTCGTCCGACGCGGACGGCAACATCGTCGGCTATCTCTGGAATTTCGGCGACGGCACGCCGAACGGGAGCGGCAGGGTGGTGACCCACACCTACGGCACGGCCGGTGTCTACCTCGCCACCGTCACCGTCACCGACGACCGCGGCGCCACCGACTCGGACCAGATCGCGGTGGTCGTGGGCGGATCGAGCGGCGGCAACCTGCCCCCGCAGGCGAACGCCGGTCCCGCGCGGACGGTGGGCGTGGGCACCGCAGCGACCCTCGACGGCAGCCTCTCCAGCGACCCCGACGGCAGCGTCGTCTCCTGGTCCTGGGACTTCGGCGACGGGCAGAGCAACACCAGCGGCAGCGCGACCGTGCAGCACACCTGGGCCGCCGCCGGGATCTACTCGGTGACGCTCACCGTCACCGACGACGATGGCGCCACGGGCAGCGCCAGCACCCTCGTCCTCGTGCAGGCCGCGGCGAACGAGGTGCCGGTGGCGGACGCAGGCGGTCCCTACACCGTCGCTGCCGGGACGGCGCTCTCCCTCGACGGCAGCGGCTCGACCGACCCGGACGGCACCATCACCAGCTGGAGCTGGCGCTTCGGCGACGGCACCACCGGCACCGGCGCGAGCCCCTCGCACACCTGGACCACAGCCGGCACCTATCTGCTCCAGCTCACCGTCACCGACGACGGCGGCGCCACCGACGAGGCGCAGGCCCTGGTCACCGTCACCGGCTCCACCTCGCCCGGCAACCTCCCGCCGGTGGCGGAGGCGGGCCTGCCCTCCACCGTGGGCCTCGGCCAGGCGGTGACCCTCGACGCCTCCGGCTCGAGCGACGCCGACGGCTCGATCGCCTCCTGGGCCTGGGATTTCGGTGACGGCCAGGCGGCGATGGGCAGCTCGGTGCAGCACACCTACGCCGCCGCGGGCTCCTACGTGGTGCGGCTGGTCGTCACCGACGACGACGGCGCCACCGACAGCGATCTCACCCTGGTGGTGGTGGAGCCGCCGCAGAACAACCGGCCGGTGGCACACGCGGGCGGTCCCTACGCGGCGCCGGTGGGCACGCAGATCCAGTTCGACGGCAGCGGCTCCACCGACGACGAGGGGCCGATCGCCAGCTGGCAGTGGGATCTCGGCGACGGCACCACCAGCGATCTGGAGCGCCCGCAGCACGTCTATGCAGCGACCGGTTCGTACCTGGTGCGGCTGCGCGTGACCGACGCGGACGGCGGCACCGACGAGGATGCGGTGCTGGTCACCATCTACGAGGAGGGCAACCTGCCGCCGGTGGCTCGTGCCGGCGGCGCCCGCTCGGCCTCGGTGGGCGAGGGCGTACTCTTCGACGCGGAGGCGTCGAGCGATCCGGACGGCAGCATCGTCTCCTTCGCCTGGGAGTTCGGCGACGGCTCCACCGGCACGGGCGCAAGCATCACCCACGCCTACTCGGCAGCCGGCACCTACCTGGTCAGGCTCACCGTCACCGACGACAAGGGCGCCATCGGCCAGGATGCGGCGGTGGTCACCGTGGGGGCCGTGGGCAACCAGGCCCCGGTGGCAGACGCGGGTGCGCACCGCCGCGCCTCGGTGGGCGAGGCCGTGCTCCTCGACGCCAGCGGTTCCTTCGACGTGGACGGCACCATCGCCGCGTACGAGTGGGACCTCGGCGACGGCACCACGGCGACCGGCGCCACCGTCGAGCACAGCTACGACGCTGCCGGCAGCTGGCTCGTCCGCCTCGTGGTCACCGACGACGCCGGGGCGATGGCGGAGGATTTCGTCCTGGTGCAGGTGGACGGCGAGGCGCTCTCCAACGAGGCCCCGGTCGCAGTGGTGGAGGGACCGGACGCGGGGATCACCGGCGTGGCGCTCGGCTTCGACGGTTCGGGCTCCACCGATGCCGACGGCGTGATCATCGCCTGGCAGTGGGATTTCGGTGATGGCGCGACGGCCAGCGGCCCCACCGCCAGCCATGCCTGGCAGCAGGGCGGCAGCCACCTCGTCACCCTCACCGTCATCGACGACCGCGGCGCGAGCACCACGGAGACGATCGCGGTGCGGATCAACGCCCGCCCGGTGGCGGATGCGGGCAAGCCGCGCCTCGCCGTCGTCGGCGAGAAGCTCACCTTCGACGCCGGTCGCTCGGTGGATCCCGACGGCGAGGTCGCCTCGTTCCGCTGGAGCTTCGGCGACGGCGAGGAGGCGGAGGGTGCCATCGTCACCCACGCCTTCGCCGCGCCGGGCTTCTACAACGTGCAGCTCGAGGCGACCGACGCCGGCGGGGCAACCGGCGAGGCGCTGGTGCAGGTGGTGGTCACCGCGAAGCAGGAGAAGCCGGCGCCGGCGGAGGAGGGCGGCTGCGCGAGCGGCGGGGCCTCGACCTCCGCGGCGGGCCTCGCCTTCGCTGCCCTGGCGCTGCTGCGCCGCCGCAGGTAGCGAGCGGCGTGCGGGGCGGGACCCAGGCGTCCCGCCCCGCGCCGCTGTGGACGAGAGCCGCGTCAGTCGTCGAGCACGTTCTTCGCCAGGAAGCGGTGGATCGCGGCGGCGATGACGTCGCCGTCCTCCTCGAGCGCGAAGTGGCCGGTGTCGAGGAGGTGGAAGTCGAGGTTGGTGAGGTCACGCTTGTAGGGATGCGCGCCCTCCGCCGGGAAGATGGTGTCGTTCTTGCCCCAGACGATCAGCGTGGGCGGCTGGTGGGTGCGGAAGTACGCCTGCCAGGCGGGGTAGAGGGGCACGTTGGTGCGGTAGTCGTAGAAGAGATCGAGCTGGATCTCCTGGTTGCCCGGCCGGTCGAGCCGCTGCTGGTCGATGGTCCAGGTGTCGGGGCTGATGCGCGTCGTGTCGCGCACGCCGTGGGTGTACTGCCAACGCGTGGCGTCGATGGTGAGCAGACCGCGCAGCGCGTCACGGTTCGCTGCGGTGGGCTCGTTCCAATAGGCCTTGATCGGATCCCAGAACGCGCGGAGCCCCTCCTCGTAGGCGTTGCCGTTCTGGATCACCAGCGCCTCCACGCGATCGGGGTGACGCGCGGCGATCCGGAAGCCGATCGGTGCGCCGTAGTCCATCAGGTAGAGGCTGAAGGAATCGAGCCCGAGCCGATCGGTGAACCGCTCGACCACGTGCGAGAGATTCTCGAAGGAGTAATCGAACGCATCACGCGCAGGCATGCTGCTCTGCCCGAAGCCCGGGTAGTCGGGGGCGACGACGTGGTAGCGCGTGGCGAGATCGGGGATCAGGTCGCGGAACATGTGCGAGGAGGTCGGGAAGCCGTGGAGCAGCAGCACGGTCGGCGCATCCACGGGGCCCGCCTCCCGGTAGAAGATCTCGAGACCGTCGACCTCCACGGTCTTGTACGCCACGGGCGGCGAAGCGAGGGGCGCCTGGCTGTGCTGCGGCGGCGTGGCACCAGCGGAAGCGCATGCGGATGTGAGGACGGAGACGGTGGCCAGTGCGAGGAGCTGCTTCTTCATTGCGATCCCTCTGTTCTCGGCCGCGGAAGGCGGCGGCGAGTGCGAGAGGCGAAGAGCAACCGTCGTGCCAGACGTGGATGTCTTTATTTTCGCTTGCCGGCGGGCTCGCTGCCTCGAGGGCGACGAAAGCTCGTGAAGATAGGCACGAGATCTCGTGTTCTCACGAGACCTCGTGCGCTCACGCCGCGATGCCGAGCGCCCGCAGGCGCGAGGCGAGGGTGGTGGGCTTGATCCCGAGCAGCGCCGCGGCGCCCTCCCTGCCGTAGACCTTGCCCCCTGCGGCCTCCAGCGCGGCGCGGAGGTTGGCCTTTTCCCTGCGTCGCCATTCGGCGTCGTCCACCCAGCTGGCTGGCGCTTCGGGCGGGACGGGCTCTGCCGCGCCCAGGTCGAGCTGCAGCTTCTCGCCTCGCGAGAGGATCACCGCGCGCTCGATCACGTTCTGCAGCTCGCGGATGTTGCCCGGCCAGTCGTAGCGCTCGAGAACCTCGGCCTGGCGCTGCGGCAGCGGTAGCGCCTGCATCCCCATCCGCGCGCAGGCGAGCTGGATGAAGTGCCGGGCGAGCGGCACGATGTCCTCCCGCCTTTCGCGGAGCGGCGGCACCACGATCGGGAAGACGCCCAGGCGGTAGTAGAGATCCGCGCGGAATCGACCGGCGGCGACCTCGGCCTTCAGATCGCGGTTGGTGGCTGCGACCACGCGCACGTCCACCCGCCGGGTCGCGTCGTCGCCCACCCGCTCGAACGTGCCCTCCTGCAGCACCCGCAGGAGTTTTCCCTGGAGCTCGAGCGGGATCTCGCCCACCTCGTCGAGGAAGAGCGTGCCGCCGTCGGCGAGCTGGAAGCGGCCCGCCCGATCGCGCAGGGCGCCGGTGAAGGCGCCCTTCACGTGCCCGAAGAACTCGCTCTCGAAGAGATCGCGCGGAATGGAGGCGCAGTTGACCCGAACCAGCGGCTTGTCGCGGCGCGGGCTGCTCTCGTGGATGGCCCTGGCGATGAGCTCCTTTCCGACGCCCGACTCGCCGAGCACGAGCACGGTCGCGGTGGTGGCGGCCACCGGCTCGATCTGCTCCAGCACCGCCCGCAAGGCACGGCCATCGCCGACGATCGAGCCGAACGAGCGTGCCTCCTCGACCTCCTGCCGCAGGTAGTCGCGCTCCTGCTCGAGCGCGTCGCGCAGCCGCGCCACCTCGTCGAAGGCGCGGGCGTTGGCGACGGCGACCGCCGCGTGGTCGGCGAAGGTGCGGAGCCAGCCGAACTCCTCGACGCCGATCGAGGCACGGCTGAAGACGGCGAGCACGCCCAGGGTCTCGCCGTGGAAGATCAGCGGCTGGCCGGCGAAGGCACGGATCCCTTCCGCTTCCGCCCAGCCGCGGTGGACGATCCAGTCGTCGCCTGCAGCCGCGTCGAGGAGCACCGACTCGCCCCGCCCGACCCTGCCGACCTTGCGGACGCCCAGGGGAAAGCGCCGGAAGCTGCCGTCGCTCGGGCGAACCGGCGCAGCCTGCGTGCCGGCGCTCGCGGCGAGGTGGAGGCAGCGCGTCTGGTCGGGGCACTCGGCGCGCATCGGGCACGTCGCGCATTCGTCGCCCGGGCCGACCATCCAGATGCGGGCCAGGGCGACGTCCGGCGCCGCCGCGAGGCCGCCGACGATCCGGTCGAGCACCGGTCCCGGCGCACGGTGCTCCGCGAGGCCGAGCGCGATCTGCTGCAGATCTTCGTACCGAATCATGCGTCACACGGCGGCCGGCTCCCGATCGCGGGCAGGGCGCGAGGCCCCGTTCGCGTGCGCGACGGCGCTGGAGGAGCCGGACACGCCCTGGGATGCGAGCGCGCTCCAGTCGTTGCGCACGATCCCGCCTACCCCGCGAGTGCGGCGCGGAGGAAATCATCCGCCGCGGCTGCCGAGCGGCTCGCGGCGTTGGCGTCGTATCGGATGCCGAGGTGAGGCAGGTTGGCGCCGGGGAAGCTGAAGGCGTGCATCGCGTGGCCGTGCACGTGGACCTGCCAGTCGGCACCGGCTGCGGTGAGCTCACGGGCCAGCGCGAGCACGTCCGCTGCCGGCGCGACGGGATCCTCGAAGCCGTGGAGCACGAGCACGCTCGCATCGATCGGCGGCTGGGCCCCGAGACGCGGCGGGGTGAGCACCGCGTGGAAGGTCACCACCGCCCGCAGGCCGGCGGGTGCCGCCCGGGCGAGGTCGAGGGCACAGAGCCCGCCGAAGCAATAGCCGAGGGCGGCGACGCGCCGCTCGTCCACCTGCTGGTGGCGCGCCGCGCAGTCCAGGCCCGCGAGCAGCGCGCGGCGCAGCGCCGCACGGTCGTCGAGCCAGGGCTGCATCAGACGCTCGTTGCCCTGCAGCGGATCGCCCCGGCGCCCCTTGCCGTAGACGTCGATCGCGAAGCCGACGTAGCCCAGGCGTGCCAGCTCCCGGGCCTTCTCGCGCTCGGTGTCGCCCTGTCCGCCCCAGGCGTGACAGACGATCACGCACGGGCGCTTCCCGGCCACGGGCTCCCAGGCGAAGAAGCCCTCGCAGATGCGATCGCCGTCCCGGTATTCGACCCATTCCTCGTGCATCGCTTCCTCCTCGTGGCGGGAGCGCTTGAACGTAGGTGAATGGTCGTTTACCAACAACGCCCATGGGCCGACCGAAAATGGCGAGCGATGCCGAGGTATTGGAGCGGGCCTTCCCCGTGATCGCGCGGGAGGGCTTCGACTCGTTCACCCTGGCGCAGGTCCGGCGGGCCACCGGGCTCTCCCCGGCGGCGCTGATCAAACGCTTCGGGACGAAGAAGCGCCTCGCGGTGCTGGCGCGCGACCAGGGATGGCGCAGGCTCCTCGCCGCCTTCGACACCGAGCGCACCGCGGCGCGTGGCCTCGCCGGCATCGACGCGCTGGTCCGCGCGATCGCACGGAGCGTCGATTCGCTGCGGCTCGACGAGCACCTGCGCCGGCTCTCCGAGGATGCGGCGCACCCGACGCTCCGTCGCTCCGCCGGGCGCTTCTTCGCGCGGACGCGGGAAGCGCTGCGGACCTTCGTTGCCGAGGCGGTGGAGAGCGGCGAGCTGGTGGGCGAGGTGGATGCGGCGGAGCTCGCCGGCCAGCTCGAGGCGATGATCCAGGGGGCGATCTTCCAATACGGCTTCGTGGAGACGGACGACGGCATCGAGACCTGGCTGCGGCGGCGGATCCACGGCCTGTTGGCGCCGCACCGAGGCCCCGTCGAGCGGTGGTGACGGCGGCGATGCGGTGGCTCCGGCCGAGTGGCCTCGAGCGCCGGGCCGCGGCGCGGTTGACCGCACGCGTCCCGGCTCCCTACGCTCCGCCCGTGGTTCCCCCGCTCGCATCCCTGGCGCGCTCCGAGAGCGAGCCGCGCATCGCCCTCGCTCGCCTCGTTCGCCTCCGCTGGGGCGCGGTCGCAGGACAGCTCGTCTCCCTCGGCGTCGCCGCAGGGCCCCTCGGCCTCCACCTGCCGTGGCTGCCGCTCCTGGCGCTGGTCGCCGCCACCGCCGGCACCAACTTCGGCGTGCTCGCCTGGCTGCGCACCCGCCGCTCCATCTCCACCCGGCAGGTGGGCGCGCTCCTCGCGCTCGACGTGCTCCTCCTCACCGGGCTCCTCTACTTCACCGGCGGATCGAGCAATCCCTTCGGCGTGCTCTACCTCGTGCACGTCACCCTCGCGGCGGTGGTGCTGCGACCGGCCTGGTCGATCTCGATCGCCGTCCTCTCCCTCGCCTGCTACGGCCTGCTCTTCTTCGCCCACGTGCCCATCCCCGAGCTCGAGCACGCCCACCACGGCGACGCCCGCGCCTTCTCGCTCCACCTCCAGGGCATGTGGGTGGCCAATGCGGTGGCGGCGGCGCTCATCGGCTGGTTCACCACCGAGCTGCGCAGGGCGCTGCGGGGCAGGGAGGCCGAGCTCGAGCAGAGCCGCGTGCGGAGCAGCCGCTACGAGCGCCTCGCCGCGGTGGGCACCCTCGCCGCCGGCGCCGCCCACGAGTTGGGCACGCCCCTCGGGACGATCGCGGTGGCGGCGCGGGAGATGGAGCGGGCCGCCGCGGACGAGGAGACCCGGGCCGACGCCCGGCTGATCCGCGAGCAGGTGGATCGCTGCCAGGCGATCCTGCGCCAGCTGCGCGAGCAGGCGGGGGCCCCCGGCGGTGAGGAGCTGCGTCCGGCGCCGCTGGCCACCATCGTCTCGGAGGTGGCGGCGGCGCTTCCGCCGGAGCGCCGGGCGCGGCTCCTCATCGACCTTCCGCCCGCGCTGGCGCCGGAGCCGCTGCCTGCAGGCGCGGTGGTCCGCACGGTGCGCGACCTCCTCGCCAACGCCTTCGACGCCTCGCCGCCGGCGGGCAGGGTGGAGCTGCAGGCCCGGCTCCTCGACGGCACGGTGGAGCTCGCGGTGATCGACACGGGAACGGGCATGGACGAGGCGACGCTGGGCCGGGCGGTGGAGCCCTTCTTCACCACCAAGGAGCCGGGGCGCGGCATGGGGCTCGGACTCCATCTCGCGCGCACCGCCGCGGAGCAGCTCGGGGGCGATCTCCTCCTCGAGTCGGAACCGGGTAGCGGCACCCGCGCCACCTTGCGCCTGCCGAGGAGAAGGCCATGAGCACCGACGATAGCAGCATCCTCGTGGTGGACGACGACGCGACCTTCCGCGAACGCCTGGTGCGCGCCTTCGCCGCGCGGGGCCTGCAGGCCCGGGGCGCCGGCGATGCCGAGGAGGCGGTCGCGCTCGCCCTGGCGGAGAGCCCGGAGCTGGCGGTGGTGGATCTGCGCATGCCCGGCCGCTCGGGGCTCGAGCTGGTGAAGGAGCTGCGGGCGATCGACGAGGCGACGCAGGTGCTGGTGCTCACCGGCTACGGCAGCATCGCCACCGCGGTGGAGGCGATGCGCCTCGGCGCCTGCAACTACCTGCCGAAGCCCGCCGACGCCGACGAGATCCTCGCGGCCTTCGCCAGGGAGCCCGGCACCGCGGCGCCCGCTGCGGAGGTGGCCTCCCTCGCCCGCGCGGAGTGGGAGCACATCAACCGCGTGCTCGCCGACTGCGGCGGGAACATCTCGCAGGCTGCCCGCCTCCTCGGCCTCCACCGCCGCTCGCTGCAGCGCAAGCTCGCCAAATACCCCGTGCCACGCTGATCCACACCGGTGGTGCTGCGACAACGTGCCGCACTCGCGAGCGAGCGCCGTGGGTCTATACGACCCGCATGAAGAAACTCCTCCTCTGCCTCCCCCTCCTCCTCGCCGCCTGCGGCGCGGACTCCGACGAAAAGACCGAGCCTCTCACCGGCGCGCTCCAGATCGAGACCCACGTCGATCCCGATCCGCCGGCGGTGGGCCAGAACACGCTGCACGTCCAGGTGAGTGACGCCGCCGGCGCGCCCGTCTCCGGCGCGGTGGTGCGGGTGGTGCCCTTCATGCCCGCCCACAACCACGGCTCCAGCGAGACGCCGGTGGTGACCGACAACGGCGACGGCAGCTACACCGCCACGCCGGTGACCCTCACCATGCCCGGGACCTGGGAGGTCACCATCACCGCCAAGGCCGGTGACGCGGACGGCCGGCTCGTCCTCACCTGGGACGCGCAGTGAGAGTTTGTGAAACAAACTCTCCAGCGAAGCCGAAGGCGAAGCGATCGCAAGAAGGAGCGTTTCTCGCGCGAAGCGCGAGCGAAGAAAGCGGGCCGGCGCTTGCCGGACCGATTTCTTCACACGCTCTGAGAGCCCTCGCGCCGGCCCTCCTGCTCCTCCTCGCCCCGGGCCTCGCCCATGCGGCGGCCTGCTGCCTCTCCACCAGCGCCTTCGGCGCGGGCAGGCTGGCGATCTGGGAGCAGGCTGCGGTCGGCGCGAACCTCTCCTACTCCAGCGCCGCCGGCCTCTTCGACGGCGACGGGGCCTACCGCGCCCACGACGGCTACAGCGAGCGGGAGGGGCGGGCCACGGCCTTCGCGCTCCTGCGCCTGGCCGAAACGCTGGAAGCAGGCGCCCGCTTTCCCTGGGTGGTGGGCAGCCGCGCCGCCGGCGGCCTCGAGGAGACGGGGCAGGGGCCCGGCGACCTCGCCCTCTCCCTGCGCTGGCAGGCGATCGATCTCGGCGCGTACGCCGAGCTCCCCGGCGTCGCCTTCACCCTGGCGGCGACGCTCCCCAGCGGCCGCGCCACCGCCGACAGCGACACGGTGCTCGGCGCCGACGTCACCGGCCGAGGCTTCGGCGTCTTGAGCGGCGGGATCAGTCTCGAGCGCGCCCACGATCCGATCTTCGTCCGCCTCGACGTGGCGGGGCTCGTGCCCCTGGCCCACGAGGTGGCGGGCGAGCCGTGGCGCAGCGGGCCCGGCGTCGAGATCCAGCTCGGCGGCGGTGCGGACGTGGGCAGGGGCGTGGTGCTGGTCCTCGCGCCCCGGCTGCGCTGGGAGGCGGAGACGATCCGCGACGGCGTGGCGCAGCCCGGCTCGTCGGGGCTCGAGGTGGCGGTGGGCCCTTCGGCCTCGTGGCAATTCGATCCGCACTGGACCCTGCAGGCCTCCTTCGACACCGGCCTGCCCATCGACGGCCTCGGGCGCAACCGCTCGCTCTTCACCTCCGCCAGCATCGGGATCCGCCATGGGATCTATTAGGCCGCTGCTCCTCGCACTCCTCCTCGGCGCCTGCGCCACCGTTCCGAAGGCGGACGCCGCCGACGTCGATCTGCGCGACCTCGACGGCGCGCCCGCCGCGCTGCACACCGAGGCCCACGAGGCCACGGTGCTCGTCTTCTGGTCCACGGGCTGCCCCTGCGTGGCGCGCTACCGGGAGCGGGTGGCGGCACTCGAAGCGGCGTGGCGGGAGCGCGGCGTGCAGGTGATCGCGATTTCGAGCAACGTGGACGACGACCCGGCGACCCTGCGGGAATTCCCCGCGCCGGTGCCCCTGCTCATCGACGAGGGCGGCAGGCTCGCCCAGGCGCTGGGCGCACACTCGACGCCGACCGCGGTGCTCCTCGATCGCGAGGGCGCGATCCGCTACCGCGGCTGGATCGACAACGAGCGCTTCCCCGGCGAACCCGGCCGCGAGCCCTGGCTCGAGGAGGCCCTCGACGATCTCGTCGCCGGACGCGAGGTGCGCCGCGCCGCTGCGCCGACCTGGGGCTGCGCGATCACCCGCTCCCTCGTCGAGGGCCTGCGCTGCCAGCCCCTCGACGAGCCCCGCTGAAACCGGCGCCTTCGATTCGCTTGCGGCTTCGTATGGTGACCGTAATGCAAAGGCGCATTTCGTGCCGATGGAGGCAGAAGATGCGGATCGAAGGGGCAGTCGCGCTGGTCACCGGCGCCAATCGTGGGTTGGGCAGGGCATTCGTCGAGGGGATGCTGGCAGCAGGCGCGCGCAAGGTCTACGCGGCGGTGCGGGAGCCGGATCGCATCGCGATCCCGGGCGTGGAGAAGGTGCGCCTCGACGTCACCAGGCCGGACGAGGTGGCGGCCGCAGCAGCCCGGTGCGGCGACGTGACCCTCCTCGTCAACAACGCGGGGATCCTCCAGCCGAGCGCGCTGCTCGCTGCAGGCGGCCTCGACGCAGCCCGCGCGCAGCTGGAGACCAACTTCTTCGGCACGCTGGCAATGTGCAGCGCCTTCGCGCCCGTGCTCGGCGCCAACGGCGGCGGCGCCGTGATCAACGTCCTCTCGGCGCTCACCTGGTTCTCGCTGCCGACCACGGGGACCTACGGCGCCTCGAAGGCGGCTGCGTGGGCGCTGACCAACGGCATCCGCAACGAGCTGCGCGGGCAGGGCACCCGCGTGCTCGCGCTCCACTCCGCCTTCATCGACACCGACATGGCGAAGTCGGTCGCGGCGCCAAAGTCGACGCCCGAGGACGTGGTCCGCCAGACGCTCGAGGCGCTCGCCGCCGGCAGCGACGAGGTCCTCACCGACGAGACCACGCGGCTGCTCAAGCGCGGCCTCAACGCCGAGCCGCCCGCCTACACGCGCGCGTCGCTCTCCTAGGCGCCGGCGCGGCTCGAGCGCAGCAGCACGACGGCGATCCAGGCGACAGCGCCGGCGCCGATCGCGAGGACGGCCCACAGGAGCGCGCTCTTCCAGTCGACCTCCCGCACCGGCGCTGCGAGCACGGCGTTGCCGCCGAGCTCCCGCCGCTCGCCGAGGGCGGCGAAGGGCGGCTCCCACTTCTCGCCGAGCTGATCGCGCAGGCCGGTGAGGGCGGCGCCGATCGGCGCGTCGGCGCGGCGGGCGGTGCTGCTCCCTGCTGCGAGGAGCCACGGGCCCTCGCCCTGGAGCAGCACCACGAAGCGATCGGGCTCATAGACGGCGGTGAGCCGCGGCGGCGCATCGAGCGCAGGCCGGGACTCGAGGAGCCAGCGCCGTGCCCGCGGTCCGGGGCCGACCGCCACCGCAGTGCGCGTGACCTGCGTGCCGTCCTGCTCGGCGCGCAGCAGGGTGAAGCTCGCGCGCTGCTGCGCATAACCGTCGGGCAGCAGCGCCTGTGCGTTCACCTGCGCGAGGGCGCGATCGGAGGCGGGCACCAGCTCGAGCCGCTCGACGTCGAAGGATCCGGGCAGCTCGTAGGTATAGCGCCCGGCGCCGTCCCGGATCTCCGCGGCGACGAGGCTGGCGTCGATCGAGCGGCGGATCGGGCGCTTCTCGGCGAGCGGCACCAGCGTCGCGCCGACGCGCAGCGCCGCGAGCGTCGCGGCGTCGAGGGTGCGCAGCCGCAGGTAGGGCGCCGCGGTGGGCGGCAGCGGGATGTGGCGGCGCTGCAGCTTCTCGTCGGCCTGCTCGAGCTGCAGCACCGTGGCCGACGCGACGACGACGCGCCAATGCTCCAAATCGTCGCTGGCCTCGACGGCGAAGCGCGCGCTGCCCGCGCCCGACCAGGCGAGGTCGAGCCGCTCGATCGGCCGCTCGAGGTGGCTCGCGTCGAGGAGGTAGTCGACGAAGCCGCCGTCCTGCGCCGTGCCCTGGGCGATCGCCACTTGCTGCAGGCTGCGGTCGGCGCCGCGCTGCACGAGCAGGCGCAGATCGATCTGCGGAGCGTCGACGGCGCGGTGCACGGGGAAGAGCGGCAGCTGCACCGCCTCGACCACCGCGGGCAGGAGCCCCGGCTCCCAGCGGGCGAGGGGCACGAGCTTGCCGGCTGCGTCGAAGGCGGCGATGTCGCCGAGCTCCGGATCGACCGACGCGGCGTAGACCTCCGGCGGCAGCTCGATCTGCCAGGCGCTGCCCTCCGCGGAGAGCACGAGGGGAAAACCCCAGGCGAAATCGTCCGGCGTCGAGGCCCTGGCGGGAAACGCTGCGAGGAGCACGGTGCAGAGGAGGGCGAGCTTCATGCGGATCCCCGTGGCGGCGCCACCGGCGCCGTGGCCTCCCGCCGCGGTGGCACCGGGGCGAGGTAGCCGACGACGGTGCAGAGCACGCCGTAGGCGAGGAAGGAGACGATGCCGGCGAGGTTGCCGAGGTGCTGCCGGTCGACGATGGCGAGCTTGGCCAGCACGAGCCCCATGAGCAGCGCGCCGGCGAGCCAGAGCGATCGGTTGCCCCGCCGCGAGCCGGCGACCCAGCCGATCACGCCGCCGATGCTCCACACCACCGAGAGGCTGGTCTGCGCGGAGGAATGCATCACCAGCGCCGTCTCCCACGGCACGTCGCCGAGGTGGTGGACGCCGCGCAGGGTGGCAGCGGTGACGAGGGCGAAGCCGAAGAGGGCGAGGAGCAGCAGGCGGTGGGCCCTCGTCTCCTCCCGATCGCCGAGCCAGACCGCGGTGAGGACGAGCCAGAGAATCGCGGCGAGATCGAGCGGGTTGAGGAGCGGCACGTACGGCAGCGGCGATGCGTCGCCCGCCTGCCAGAGGCCCAGCCAGAAGCCGAGGAAGAGCACGGCAGCCTGTCCCGCGAGGAGCGCGGTGCGGAACTCGCCCGCGCGGCTGCCCAGCCACGAGACGCGGAAGAGCGCCACCGCGTGCGCGGCGAGGAGCGGGAGCACGAAGAGCAGGTGATCCCAGCTCGCGCCGAGGCCGAAGCTGCCGGCGAGGGCGCGGAGCGAGAGGCTGGCGGCGATCGTGACCGACCAGAGGAAACCGAGGTGCGCGGCAGCCTGGGCGATCCGCCCCGCCTCCCGCACGCAGGCGAGGCTGCGCAGGCCGAAGGCCAGGAAGGCTGCGAGCGCCGGCGCACCCCAGCCGCGCAAGGGGCTGTGGTGGGCGAGTTCCATGACGAAGATCGCCGGCACGGCGAGCCAGAGCGCGAGGCCGGTGGTGAAGGCGAGGAGCGGCGCGCGCAGGCGGCGGTGCGCCTCTGCTGCGAGCCACGCGGTGAGGCCCGCGCAGAAGAGCCACGCGTCGGCGCGGTAGCGGCTCCCGACGAAGTCGTCGATCTCGAGGCCGAGGGTGATCGTCCAGAAGAAGAGCGCCCAGCAGAAGAGGAGCGAGGCGAGGAGCCGCCTTCCCGCTGCGTGGAGGAGCCGCGCGCTGGCGAGGCCGCCGGTGACGAGGAGCAGACCGCCGAGGAAGACGCCGTTGGCCACGGGGACGGTGGCCTGGGCGCCGTCGAGGAGGCCGATCACCCAGGCCACCGCGCCGGCGAGCTGCAGGGCCAGCCCGCCGAGCTTCGGCAGCAGCCGGTCCTGCCGCAGTCCCAGCCAGATGAGCGCCGCGCCCTCCACCGCGAAGACGCCGGCGGTGGCGGTGGCGTCGAGGGCCAGCGGCACGGTGATGGTGGCGAAGCAGACCGCCACCACCGCGAAGGAGTCGGCGAGGGTCTGCAATCCGTCGCGGCGCTTCAGCAGCACCGCGAGGGAGACGTAGGTGACGGCGAGGACGAGGGCGGAGAGCGCCAGGGCGAGCAGATCGTCGCCGAGGAGCAGCACCTGCAGCGCGAAGGCGGCGAGGGGGTTGCCGAAGACGAGGGTGCCGTCGACGAGGCCGTCGCCCCGCTCGATCCGCTTGCTGGCGAAGAGGATCGGGATGGCGAGGTAGAGCGCGAAAAAGAGGACGAGGAAGGGCTCGGTGCTGGCGAACTTCGCGCTCTCGTAGGAGAGCACGCCCCAGGCGCTGGCCACGGCGTAGGTGCAGAGGAAGCCGACGAGGTTGAGGAGGCGCCAGGCCTTCTTCCATGCCACGGCGAAGATCACCGCGTCGAGGATCGCGTACCAGCCGAAGAGCGCGACGTGGTTGCCGCTGCCGGTGGAGACGAGGATCGGCGCGAGGAAACCCGCGAGCACCGCGAGCACGCCCAGGGAGAGCGCGTCCTGCGCCACCGCGAGGATGCCGGCCCCTGCCACGAGGAGGACGAGGAGCGCGAAGGCGGGGCCCGCGGGGAGGAGATCGTAGAGGCGGAAGGCGGCGAAGACGGTGAGGGCGAGGATGCCGATGGCGCCGCCCTGCAGCGAGAGCGCGAAGGTGCGGCGCTCGTGGCGCTCCCGGAAGCCGAAGGCGAGGGCGGCGATGGCGGCGGCGGCGATGCCGGCGAGGCGGAGCTCGATCGGGAGGTGGAGCCAGCCTTCGTCGGAGGCGTATTTGAGCAGGGAGCCCACGCCGGCGAAGAGCACGAGCATGCCGACCTTCACCGGCACGTTCCCCTCGGTGAACCAGCGGCGGATCCGATCGGCGAGGTCGGGGCCTGTGGGGAGGGGGAGGGCGGCGGTGGCGCTCTCCGGCGCCGGTGGCTCCATCCCTTCCGCCGCGGCGATCGGCGCAGGCGGCGGGGCGAGGAGCACCGTTTCCACCGGGGCCTCCGGCTCCACCTCCGGCGCCGCCTCCGCTGGCGGCGGCGCCAGGGCAGCGGCCAGCTCGGCGGCGACGGACCGCGCCTCGAGGGCGGTGATGCGCGCCGCGAGCTGCCGCTGCCGCGCGATCGACCAGCCGGCGAAGAGGCCGAAGGCGAGGCCGATCCAGCCCGCGCCCTCGTCGAAGAGCGTCAGGCCCAGGAGCAGGCCGGCAATGGCGCAGAGGGCGGTGATCCAGAACATCGCGGTGCAACCCCTTGTTGGGCCGCACGCTACCCCGGCACGACGGCCGCCGGCGAGGGCGGAGGAGCGGACTTGACGAAGGAACGAAAACGGGGAGGAGCCTCGCAGCCCCTGCCCGTCGTTCATGCCTTGATCATTTCAACGTCAGTCGCGGTCGCCGCCACCGCCGAAGCGGGCGGCGCTCCAGCCCGCCCAGATCGCCGCGGAGGGAACCGCCTCGCCAGGCCGGCGCGGCTCCTCGGGCCGGTTGCTGCTCCGGCCGCGGTTGTTGTTGCGCCGGTTGCGATCCTCGCGGTTGCGATCGCGCTCGGGGGCCCGGCTGCGGGCCTCGCCGCCGCCGCGCTGGCCGCCGCGGTCGCGATCCCGATCCCGACCCCGGGCGTCCGGCTGCTGCCGGGCGGCCTGGGGCTGCGGGCGCTGCTGCTGCTGCTTCTCCCGCTGGCGGCCGTCCCGCTGCTGCTGCTCCCGGGGCTCGCGCTGCTCGCGCTGCGCCTCGGCGCGGGCGGCGACGGGGGCGGGCTGCTGCGGCACGGGCGCCGGTGCAGCCTGCACCACCTCGGGAGCCGCTTCGCCTTCGCCTTCGCCTTCGGCCTCTGTACCCGCTGCGGCGACGCCCTGCTTCCTTCTGCCCCTGCCGCCCCGGCGGCCGCGGCGACGCCTGCGGCTGCGGGCTGCATCACCCGAAGCCGTGCTCTCGTCGCCTTCTTCTCCGCCTGCTGCCTCGCTGCTACGCAGCCCGTTGTCCGTGGTCTCGTCGATGGACGGGTGGACGCCATGCTCGCCACCGAGGGTGGCGCTGGTAGTACGGTCCAAGGGAATCCTCAAAGAGCTGGGGGCTGGCTGCTCGCTGGCCGGCGCCTTCCCCGGTCGGGGGTGTACCTGCGCGCATTCCCTGCAGCGCTGGATCACCCGAAAATTCGTGTCCTCTCCCTGCTAACACGCTGACCCATGGGGGGCAATCCGCCAAAACGACGGCCTGGAACGGGAATGCGCTCATCGGCGAAGCCCCCGTGGCAGGTTGTCTTCTGGTACCGCGCCCTCTTCGGGACGCGGTGGCGGCCTTCCCGGGTCGTCGCCGATCGGCCAGCGATCGGCACCGCTCACGAGGACGAACCTTCCCGGCTGGTCCTCTTGCAGGAACTCCATCAGATCGGCCTGCGCCTGCCTCGAGAAGCGGGCGCGGTGATCGCTCTTTACCCGGCAATAGACGACGTCTTCCGCGGAGCGGGCGAGCGTGCGTGGGTCGAGCGTCTCCTCGCTCTCGTCGGAGAGGAGGAGGCGGAAGCCGTCTCTGCCTGCAGACAGCCGCTTCACGGTGTACGGGGCGTCGTCGACCGTGACGAAGGCCCAGTCCCGTCCGAAGCGGATCAGGTAACGGCCGTCTTCCGCCCGCTCGAGGCCCTTGTGCCACGAGCGAGCGATGGCCGGGTTCACGACGAGCTCCTCGTCGTGCCAGAACCGGCCGAAGGGGTCGAGGCGGATGCCGCTGTCGACCCGGGTATGAAGACGATCCGTCACCCCTCGATGCTACCGCGACGGCGGCCCGGTGGCATGTTTCCCGCTGTGATCCGGTCGGGCGCCGCACACTCGGGCGGGCCCCGGCCCGGGCCGACCATTCGCGAAGGCCTGCCCAAGCTGCCGGGATCGCTGGGCTATTCGCGCTCGAGCCCCAGGGCCCGGCGCCGGAGCAGCTCGAGGGCCATGTAGGCGGCGCCCCTACGCACCTGGTTGCGGTCGAACGGCATCCGCCGCTCCACCACCTTCGTCGGCAGGCCGCCGCCGGCGACGGCGGCGAAGACGGTCCCTGCGGGGCGGCCCTCCTCGCCGCCCTCCGGTCCCGCGTAGCCGGTGAGCGAGACGGCGACGTCCGCGCCGCTGGCGACGAGCGCCCCCTCCGCCATCGCCCTGGCGCAGGCCTCGCTCACCGCACCTTCCCGCTCGATCAGCTCGTGGGGTACCCCGAGCCAGCGCTCCTTGAGCCCGGTGGCGTAGGTGACCGAGGAGCCGAGGAGCACGTCGCTGGCGCCGGGGGCGTCGGCGAGGAGCGAGGCGGCGAGGCCTGCGGTGAGGGATTCGGCGAAGCAGACCCTCCAGCCCCTGCCCCGCAGCGCCTGGAGCGTGGCGCCGGCGAAGGTGTCCTCGGCGCCGCCGTAGACGGCGCGGCCCAGGGCCTTGCGGACCTCCACCTCCAGCGCCTCGCAGCGCGCCTGCGCCTCCTGCGGGGTGGCGCCCTCCGCCAGGAGCTTCACGTGGTTCTCGGGGAAGCTGGTGCGGGTGCCGTAGCGCACGTGGGGGTGGCGCTCGAGGAGCGGCCGCACCGCCTGGTCCATGTGCGACTCGGGGATGCCGTAGCATTTCACCGCCCGGTAGCAGCGGTGCACCCCGGCAGCAGCGGCCCGGGCCTTCAGCCGGGGGAAGAGGTGCTTCTCGCAGAGCCCTTTGAGCTCCCGCGGCACGCCGGGAAGGAAAAAGAGCTCGCACTGCCGCTCCCGCTCGTGGAGCACGAAGGCGGTGGCGGTGCCGAAGTCGTTGCCCAGCACCTCGGCCCCAGCGGGGACCCGGGCCTGCCGCTCGTTGTTGGGGGTGAGGGGGCGGTCGATCCGCGTGAAGATCGCGGCGATCCGTGCGAGCTGCGCCTCGTCGACCACGGGCTCGTGGCCGAAGGCCTTGCAGGCGGCGTCGACGGTCATGTCGTCGAGGGTGGGGCCGAGACCGCCGGAGACGATCACCAGATCCGCGCGGGAGGCCGCCTCCCGCAGGGCGGAGACGATGTCCTCGAACTCGTCGCCGATGGCGAGCTTGCGCCGGACCAGCTCGCCGGCGGCGAAGAGCCGGTCCATGAGCCAGGGGCTGTTGGTGTCGACGATCTGCCCGGAGACCAGCTCGTCGCCGGTGGTGATCAGCTCGATGTGCATCGGCGCCTCCCCTCGCGTAGCGAGACGCCGGAGACTACCGCCCGGTCAGAAGGTGAGCCACCCGATCCGGTAGAGCCCTTCCATCACGATGCGCGCGTAGACCGCCGCGGCCAGGTCGTCGACGGTGACGCCGAAGCCGTTCTTGACCTTCCGGTCGAAGAAGGAGGCGGGCCAGGGCTTGAGGATGTCGAAGAAGCGGAAGACGAAGAAGCCGGCCACCGCGGTCTGCCAGGTGAAGGGCAGGAAGGCGACGGTGAGGAAGAGCCCGGCGAACTCGTCGGAGACGATGTATTTGGCGTCGACGATCCCGTAGATCTGCCCGGCCCGGTGCGCGGTCTGCACGGTGATCGCGGTGAAGGCCACGAAGACCAGCGCCCACAGCCACCAGGGCTCGTAAAGGAAGGAGAGCGCGAAGGCGAAGGGGAGCGCCGCCAGCGTGCCGAAGGTGCCGGAGGCCACCGGGAAGTAGCCGGAGCCGAGCCCCGAGCTCCACACCAGGGAGAAGACGTCGAACCAGGAACGCGTCTGCCGCGGCATGCTCGTCGCAGACGCGGCAGGATCGGTTGCCTCGGCGGGCATCTGCTTATCGGTCGTCCTCGTCGTCGTCATCGTCGTCCGTGACCACCGCGGTTCGCCCGCCGATGGTGGCAGCTGCGCGGGCGGCGAGGCGCTCCTCGCGGCGGCGGCGGAAGAAGATGATCTCCTCTGCCAGACCGACGAAGACGTAGAGAGCGGCGAACGCGACCAGCGTGAAACTCGCCCGGTACTGTAGCGTGAGGGCGACACCGCTGGTGAGGAAGAATGCGAACATCGCCGCGGTGCGGCGGGAGAGCCGCATCCGCTTGAAGGTGCGGTAGCGCACCGACGAGACCATCAGGTAGCCGAGCAGGATCACCAGCACCGCCACCGGCAGCGCTGCGGGGACCTCGCCGGGGCCGTAGGTCTTGTAGTGGGCGACCACGAGCGAGACGATCACGCCGGCCGCCAGCGGGATGGGCAGGCCCACGAAGTGCGACGAGCTGCCCTTGGCGCCGCGCATCTCGAGCACGTTGAAGCGGGCGAGGCGCAGGGCGCCGCAGCCGGCGAACGCGAAAGCGATGAAGAGGCCCCAGAAGCCCAGCGGCGCCAGCGCCCACTTCCAGACGAGGAGGGCGGGAGCGGCGCCGAAGGTGATCACGTCGGCGAGCGAATCGAGCTGCATGCCGAAATCGCTCTGGGTCCTGGTCAGCCTGGCGACGCGGCCGTCGAGGCCGTCGCAGAGCATGCCGAAGAGGATCGCGAGGGCGGCGCCGTAGAGCTTCTCGGGCGTGGCATCGCCGGTGGCCAGGCTCATCGCGTAGAAGCCGCAGAAGATCGACGTCAGCGTGAAGAGGTTGGGCAGGATGTAGAGCCACTTCCGGGAACCGATCATCGACCTACCTCGCGGTGGACGCGCGCTGGGCTGTACGCGCCGCTGCGGAAGCGGAGATTCCACCGATCTCCGCCGGAGAAAGCAAGCCTCGTGCCCCTCACCCACATGGGCCTACGCCGCTGCGGGGAGAGGACGCTGGCCGCCATCGCAGGCGCAGCGTCGCCGTGCAAGTGGGAAAGCGTTTGCGCACCGTGCACCCGGCTTCGCCCCTTGCGTCGCCCGGAGAACCGAGGGGGAGAGCGGGCTATTCACCCCCAGTGGGGTGCGGGGCCGGGGCAGGCGGCAGGGGCCCGGTGGAGCGTCGATGAACCGGCGGCCCGCTCGCTGCGTGCTTGTGGTCGATCGCGACGGTGGGCATATCTGCCGACGATCGAGGAGGAGGAGCCGCCCTGGCCTGGTATCTCATCGCAGCACTGGTGGTGCTCGCCGTGCTGGCGCTCGGCTTCCTGACCTGGGCGCACGCGGCGTTCTGGCAGACCTTCTTCGCGCCGCAGGACGTGCCGGACGAGATCCACAACGTGAAGACGGCGGACGGCTGGCGGATCGGCCTGCGCCGCTACCGGCCCCGGGGCGACGGGCCCCGCTACGAGGAGCCGGTGATCCTCTGCCACGGCCTCGGGGCGAACCACTACAACCTCGACTGGGATCCGCCCTACGGCGTCGCGCAGGCCCTCGCGGAGCAGGGGCGCGACTGCTTCGTGATCAGCCTGCGCAGCCACCACGGCTCGAGCAGGCCGGGCCCCTTCAACCGGCTGCGCTGGGGTTTCTCCTTCGACGACTACCTCCACTACGACGTGCCCGCGGTGATCGAGCACGTGCTGGCGGTCACCGGCGCGCCGCGGGTGCAGTGGGTGGGCCACTCGATGGGCGGCATCCTCGCCTATGCGCTCGGAGGCACGCCCCTGGAGCAGAAGCTCGCCGGCGGCGTCGTCGCCGTGGGCTCGCCCTCCTCCTTCGCCCACCAGCGCTACCTCGTGCGACTCTCCAGGCTGGGCGCGCTCCTCGCCGGTAGGACGCGGGTCCGCAAGAGCTGGCTGCAGCGCCTCGTGGCCCCCTTCACCGGCTGGTTCGATCCGCCCTTCTCCGAGCTGGTGATCGCGCCGAAGAGCATGGAGGGTCGGGTGATCCGGCGCCTGCAGGCCTGGGCCTTCGACGACATCAGCGCCGGGGTGGCGCGGCAATTCGCCGACTGGGTCGCGAACGATCGCTTCCGCTCCCTCGACCATGCGGTGGACTACACCGCACGGGTCGGGGCGCTCACGGTGCCGGTGCTCCTCGTCGGCGGCTCGAAGGACATGATGGCGCCGCCCGCCTGCATGCGGGCGGCTGCGGAGCGGATCCGCAGCGAGGACAAGACGCTCCTCCTCTTCGGCAGGGAGCACGGATCGCGGGTCGACTACGGCCACGGCGATCTGCTGCTGGGCCGCGAGGCGCCGAACGAGGTCTATCCCGCCATCGCGGCATGGCTCGCCTCGCGGGCGACGCCGGTGGCGCGGGGCGCCGCTACGGCAACGCGCTGATCTGCAGCGAGCGCGCCTCGATCCAGTCGAGGGGATCCTCCGCCTCGCCGTCGCGCCAGAGCTCGAAGTGCAGGTGCGGTCCCGTGGAGCGGCCGGTGCTGCCGAGCAGGCCGATGGCGTCGCCGGCGAAGACCGCGTCGCCGCGGCGGACGAGGACTGCGGAGAGGTGGCTGTAGCCGGTGATCACGCCGTCGCCGTGATCGATCTCGACGCGCATGCCGTGGCCACCCGCCCAGCCCGCGGAGGCGATGGTGCCGCCCGCCGCTGCGACCACCGCGCAACCCGCGGGGCCGTCGAGATCGAGGCCGAAGTGGAAGCGCGATCTGCCGTCGAAGGGATCGCGGCGCAGGCCGAAGAAGCTGGTGACGATCAGCGGCTCGACCGGCGGCTGCAGCATGCGGAGCGGCGCGAGGGGGACGCCGGCGTCGACGGCGGGCGGCGGCTGGTCCTCGGCCTCGAGGAGCAGCGAGCGCAGGATCGCGGAGCGCTCGCCGAGCTGCTCGGCGAGGAGCGGGTCCTCGGTGCGGAGCGCGTCGAAGTGGACGTCGAACGCCGCCGCGGCCCGCACGATCTCGAGGCGCGGCTGGTCGTCGCGCAGGGCCTGGTCGAGGCCTGCGAGCCACGCCTCCCAGGCGGCCCGTGGCGCTTCGTCGCGCGTCGCCTCGAAGCGGCGCAGCAGCGCAGGCAGGGTGTCATTCTCGCCGGCGAAGACGATCCGCCCGTCGGCATGGACGCGCATCGGGGCGGGGCCGGCTCCCGCAGGCGCCGCTGGCGCGAGGGGGGCCTGCCGCTGCGCGAAGGCGTCGGCGGGAAAGGGGGCCCGGGCCTTCGGCGCGCAGGCTGCTGCGGCGAAGGCCAGGAGGAGAAGGTGGCGGTGCGGCGGCGACACGGCCGCAGAGGATAGCCGCCCCGGGGGCGGCGATCGAATCAGAGGCAGCCGGCGATGCGGCGGGCGGCCTCGTCACACGCCTCCGGCGCGACGTCGAAGTGGGTCACGAGGCGGATCTTGCGGGGGCCGTCGGAGCCTGCGAGGACGCCGGCCTCGCGGAGGCGGTGGAGGAGCGAGGCCGAGTCGAGGCCGTCGGCGAGCTCCACGTAGACGATGTTGGTCTCGACCGGGGCGACGGAGAGGCCGGGCACGTCGGCGAGGGCGGTGGCGATCCGGCGGGCCTTCTCGTGATCCTCGGCGAGGCGGGGCAGGTGGTGCTCCAGGGCGTAGAGTCCCGCTGCGGCGAGGTGGCCCACCTGGCGCAGGCCGCCGCCGAGGCGCTTGCGCAGACGGCGCAGCTTCGGGGCGAACTCGGCGCTGGTGGCGACCAGCGATCCCGCCGGGGCGCCGAGCCCCTTGGAGAGGCAGACGCTCACGGTGTCGGCGCAGGCGGCGTAGTCGGCCAGCGCGACCCCGGAGGCGGCGGAGGCGTTCCAGAGGCGGGCGCCGTCGAGGTGGACGGCGAGGCCGGCCCGGTGGGCGACGCCGCTCACCTCCTCGAGGAGGGCCAGCGGCCACACGGTGCCGCCGCCGCGGTTGGCGGTGTTCTCCACGCAGAGGAGGCGGGAGGCGGGGAAGTGGTCGTTGCCGGGGGGCTGGATCGCCGCCGCCACCTGCGCCGCGGAGAGGAGGCCCCGCTGGCCGGGGAGGGGGCGGGCCTGCGCGCCCCAGAGCGCGGAGAGGGCGCCGCCCTCGAAGGCGACCACGTGGGCGCCGGCCTCGCAGATCACCTCGTCGCCGGGCCCCGCCTGTGCGCCGATGGCGGCCTGGTTGGCCATGGTGCCGGTGGGGAAGAAGAGCGCCGCCTCCTTGCCGAGGAGCTCCGCCACCCGGCGCTCGAGCAGCGCGACGGTGGGGTCTTCGCCATAGACGTCGTCGCCGACTTCGGCGCGGGCCATCGCCTCGCGCATGGCGGCAGGGGCACGGGTCACGGTGTCGGAGCGGAGGTCGATGGGGAGGTGCATGGGTGGGAGCATAACGCAGATGCGGGCGAAGCGTTTCCTCGTGAACGAAACGCCCCCTGCAGCGGTTATGCTGCGAAGCCCATGGCCAGCTCCACCGTGACGAAGAAGACGACCGGACCTACACCGGCAGCGAAGGCGCCTGCAGCCCGGAAGGCGAAGGCAGCCCCGAAGCGCGCTGCCGCGAGCAAGAGCGCGGCGAAGAAGCCCGCCCCCAAGAAGGCGCCGGAAAAGAAGGCGCCGGCCAGGAAGGCCGCGGCGAAGGGCAGGGCGACGGCGAAGGCGAAGGGCCCCCGCATCCCCACCGAGGCCGAGCGCCTCCGCGCCGTGCAGGTGATCGATCACCTCGACGACGAGATGCCCGAAGCCCACATCGAGCTCGACTACACCACCGACCTCGAGCTCCTGGTGGCGGTGATGCTCTCGGCGCAGTGCACCGACGCGATGGTGAACCGCTGCACCCCGAGCCTCTTCGCCGCCTACCGCAGCGCCGCCGACTACGCGAAGGCGCAGCCCGAGGATCTCCACCCCCACATCTCGCGCTGCGGCCTCTACCGCAACAAGGCGAAGAACGTGGTGGCGGCGATGCAATCGATCGAGACGGAGTGGGGCGGCAAGCTCCCGCCCACCCGCGAGGCGCTCGAGAAGCTCCCCGGCGTGGGGCGCAAGACCGCCGGCGTCGTCGCCGTGCACGCCTTCGACGGCCAGGCCTTCCCCGTCGATACCCACGTCGGCCGCCTCGCCCGCCGCCTCGGCTTCACCGCCCACGAGGACCCCGACAAGGTGGAGCTCGATCTGCAGCAGCTCTTCCCGCCGCAGCGCTGGGGCAAGGGCCACCAGCTCCTCGTCTGGCACGGCCGCCGCACCTGCTACGCGCGCAAGCCGGCGTGCTCCCGCTGCGTGGTCGGCGATCTCTGCCCGCGGAAGGGCGTCACCGACGCGACGTGAGCCGCTCGCAGATCCCCGCCTCCGTGCAGGCGAGGCCCTCCGCACAGGCGATGCTGGTGCCCTCCACGCCCCAGGGACAGGCCTCGCCCTCCGCTGCCGGATCCACGCAGCGGCGCTGCACGCAGACCCGCCCGTCGGCGCACACCGCCGTGGTGCGGGTGCTGCAGCTGCCGCCCTCCACCACGCTGCCCGGCTCGGTGCAGAAGCGCCCCTCGCTCCTGCTGCCCGGGTTGCAGAGCGCCTCCTCGTCGGCGCAATCCCACGCCGAGTCGCAGGGCTGCCCGTAGCGGCCCGGCGGCATGCAGCGATCCGGCTTGTAGCCCAGGTTGCACCGCAGATCCGGGTGGCATTCGTCGACGCCGTCGTTGCAGCGGTCGCCCTCGCCCAGGTAGTCCCTGCACTCGGTGCCGCCGAAGAGGAAGGGATCGTGGCACCAGGCGTCCGGCCCGCAGTCGTCGTCGAAGGCGCACTCGTCTTCGTCGCCGCCGAAGTCGAGGCAGCCCGCGAGCAGCAGGCACGGCAAGAGCACGCGGATCGCAAAACGCATCGTTCCCCCGGGCGAAGAGCAGCCGACCCCAGGAACGAACGAAGGCGTGGCAACCGGCCACGCCTTCGCAAAGAGCGGCAGAAACGAACGCCCGATCAGGCCTCCGCGCCGCCGTGCTCCTTCTCGCTCTTCACCCGCTTCATCCGCTTGCGGATGAGCTCGCGCTTGAGCGCGGAGAGGTGGTCGACGAAGACCACGCCGTTCAGGTGATCGACCTCGTGCTGGATGCACACGGCGGTGAGGCCGGTCGCCTCCATCTCCACCGGGTTCCCGTCGCGATCGAGGAAGCGGACCTTCACGAAGGCGGCGCGCTTCACCTCCTCGGCCTCACCCGGCACCGAGAGGCAGCCCTCCTTGTACTTCATCGACCCCTCGGTCTCGAGGATCTCGGGGTTGATCATGGCGAAGGGCTTCACGTCCTCGTCGGCGCCGGAGGTGTCGACGGTGACCACCCGCTGCATCACGCCGATCTGCGTGGCCGCCAGGCCCACGCCGTCGGCGCGGTACATGGTCTCGAACATGTCGTCGATCAGGGCCCGGACGTTGGCGTCCACCGCTTCCACGGGGAGCGCCTTCTCCTTCAAGCGGGGATCGGGCCAGATGAGGATTTCGCGAACCATGATTTCGACCTTGCCTGGATGATGGGAGTCGCGCCGGCAACTCGCCGCAAAACTAACCGGACGCCCCCTCGTGGGCAACCGGCCCGCCCACTTCGGAGCACCTATTCAGAAACGTTGGGATGCATATGGCATTCCGCCGTTGCGGGCCCCTAGAGCATCGAAGCGGGGTCTACGTCCAGCGCCACCTTCACCCCGGGCGGCGCCTGGTCTGCCACCTCGGCGAGCCGCCGCGCTACGGTCTGGATCGAGCGCACGCCGTCTCCCAGCACGAGCACCTGGAAGCGCATCCGCCCACGCAACTTCGCGATCGGCGCCGGCGCAGGCCCCAGGACCTGCACCCCGCCGCCTTGCGTCCACTTGCGCGCCGCCTCCGCGAGCCTGCGGGCGAAGCGCTCGGTCGCCACCCCGTCCTCGCCCTCGAGGCGCAGCGCCAGCATGCGGCGGAAGGGCGGGTAGCCGAGCTCCCGCCTGCGCTCGAGTTCCGCCCCGGCGAAGGTCTCGAAGTCGTGGGTGCGGACGCAGGCGATCGCCTCGGCGCCCGGGTTGAAGGTCTGGACCACCACCCGCCCCGCGTCCCTGCCGCGCCCCGCGCGCCCCGCCACCTGGGCGAGGAGCTGGAAGGTCCGCTCCGAGGCCCGGAAGTCGGGCAGCCCGAGCCCCACGTCGGCGAGGATCACGCCGACCAGGGTGACGCCGGGGAAGTCGTGGCCCTTGGCCACCATCTGCGTGCCGACCAGCACGTCGGCCTCGCCGCGGGCGAAGGAGGCGAGGATCCGGGTGAGCTCCGCCGAGGTCCCCGCCGCGTCGCGATCGAGGCGCAAGGTGCGCGCGTCGGGGAAGCGCCGGGCCAGCTCCTGCTCGAGGCGCTCGGTGCCGATGCCCAGCACGAGCAGCTCGCCGTTGCACGACGGGCACGTATCCGGCTTGCGGACCCGGTAGTCGCAGTAGTGGCAGCGGAGCTCGTTGCGGTGGAGGTGGTGGGTGAGGGCGACGTCGCAGGCGTGGCAGCGTGCCCCCTCGCCGCAGGCGGCGCAGACCACCATCGACGCGTTCCCGCGCCGGTTGAGGAAGAGGATGGTCTGTTTGCCCGCTGCCAGCGTCTCCTCGATCGCCGCTGCCAACGTGGGCCCGACCAGCTCGGTCTCCGCCCGCTCCGCACCCGGTGGCGGCTCCGCGCGCCGGCCTTTTCGGGAGAGATCGACCAGCTCCACCTCGGGCAGGGGCCGCGAATCGACCCGCTGGCGCAGCTCCACCAGCCGGTACCTGCCGTCCCGTGCGTTCTTCAGCGTCTCGAGCGACGGCGTCGCCGAGCCGAGCACGCAGGGCACGCCGAGGAGCCGGGCCCGGTACACCGCCAGATCCCGGGCGTGGTAGCGGAGCTTCTCCTCCTGCTTGAAGGAGGGCTCGTGCTCCTCGTCGACGATGACGATCCCGAGGTCCCGGACCGGCGCGAAGACCGCCGAGCGCACCCCCACCGCGATCCTCGCCTCGCCGGAGAGGAGCCGCCGGAATTCCTGCGAGCGCTCCCGATCGGAGAGGCCGCTGTGGAGCACCGCCACGTCGGGGCCGAAGCGCGAGCGGAAGCGGCCGGCGAGCTGCGGCGTCAGCGCGATCTCCGGCACGAGCACCAGCGCGCCCTTTCCCTTCGCCCGGGCCTCCGCGATCACGCGCAGGTAGACCTCGGTCTTTCCCGAGCCGGTGACACCGTGGAGGAGGAAGGTCTCGAAGCGCCCCAGGGCCTCGCCGATCTCCTCGCACGCCCGGGCCTGCGCCGGCGTGGGGGGGTGGGCCTTCTCCTGGCGGAAGGCGGCGTCGTCGGCCTTGCGCTCCACGCGCACCAGCCGCACCAGCCCCCGCTCCTCGAGCTTCTTGAGCAGGGCAGGGGCCCCCTTCACCGCGAGCTTGAGCTCCTCTACCGGCGCGCTGCCGCCCCGGGCGGCGAGGTGCTCCACGATCGCCGCCTGGCTCCGGGAGCGCCCGAGTGCAGCCCGCGCCACCTCCGGCGACTCGATCAGCTCCACCGCCTCGATGGCGGGCGCCCGCTCCGAACGCTCCCTGCCCACCTCGCCGACCCGGCCCAGATCCGGCGGCAGCGCCCCGCGCAGCGCCTCGCCCAGCGGGTAGAGGTAGTAGTCGGCGGCGAAGCGGAGCAGGGCGAGCACGTCTTCGGGAAAGACCGGGCCGTCGTCGAGGACCTGCTCGACCGCCTTGACCTGCCCCTCCGGCGCAGCGGTGGCCGGGCCCAGGTAGAAGCCGATCGCCCGCCGCCTGCCGAAGGGCACGACGAGGCGCCGGCCCGGCTCCAGGGCGAGCGCATCGTCCGCTTCGTAGGTGAAGGTGCCGCGCACGGGGGCGCCGACTGCGACTTCGATCCGCACGGCGCGCACCCTACCACCAGCCACCGACATCCGTGCCCCGCCGAGCGTCCACGGACACGACAAACCCCATGGGCAAGCGGTTGTCGGGCCGCCCATCCGACGACTAAGGTGCCCCGAAAGCGGGGACGCGAGGGGGCACGTGGGCTCCGAACCCTGCACGAGGCAACGATGACCGACTCCCCGATGAAGGTTCGTAAGTGCGTGGTCCCTGCTGCTGGCCTGGGCACCCGCTTCCTCCCCGCCACCAAATCGGTGCCGAAGGAGCTGCTGCCGATCGTCGATACGCCGACCCTGCAGATCATCGTCGGCGAAGCGCAGGCCGCCGGGATCGAGGACGTGATCCTCATCACCTCCCGCGGCAAGACCTCGATGGTCGACCACTTCGACCTCTCGCCGGAGCTCGAGGAGACCCTGGGCAGCAGGGGCAAGACGAAGGAGCGCGACGCGATCCGGGCGATCAGCCGGATGGCCCGCCTCGTCTCGATCCGCCAGCACGAGCCCCTCGGCCTCGGCCACGCGGTGCTCCAGGCCGCAGGCGCCGTGGGTGACGAGCCCTTCGCCGTGATCCTCGGCGACGACATCATCGACTGCGACGCGCGCCCGGCGATCAAGCAGCTGGTCGAGTGCTACGAGCGCACCGGCAAGGGCGTGGTGGCGCTGATGGAGGTCCCGCCGGAGGAGACCTCGATGTACGGCATCGCCGCCGGCACGATGATCGACGAGCGCACCATGCAGATCGAGCGGATGGTCGAGAAGCCGAAGACCAACGCGCCCTCGAACCTGGCGGTGATCGGCCGCTACGTGCTGCCCGGCAAGATCTTCCGCTATCTGCGCGAGGTGAAGCCCGGCCACGGCGGCGAGATCCAGCTCACCGACGCCCTGGCGATGCTGGCGGCGGAGGGGCAGCTCGTCGGCTACAAATTCGAGGGCAAGCGCTACGACGCGGGCGATCGCCTCGGCTACGTGAAGGCGAACATCGCCTTCGCCCTGAAGCGCCCGGAGCTCCGCGAGGGGCTGGTCCCCTGGATCCGGACGATGCTCGCCGGGATCGAGTAGGAGACGGGCCAACCCCCCGCCCGGTCGGCCCTACCGCTGGCGGGGGGAGGCGCGAACGACCTTCCCACCCCGAAGCCTCCCTGGGCTAGGATGCGCGCGATGAAGCGCATCCCTTTCGCAGCGTTGGCCTGCGCCCTCCTCCTCGGTCTCGCCCTGCCCGCAGCGGCGCAGACCGCTCCCGCCAACGCCCCCGCCGCAGCAGCAGTGGAGACCGCCCCAGCGGTGCCCTCCGCGGCAGCAGCCGTAGAGGCCGCTCCGGCACCTGCGCCCGTGCGCAAGGTGGTGCGGCCCAACGGCCCGGTGCGGCGGCCGCCGCCGGCTCCCTCGATCTTCGATCTGAACGAGAAGGAGCAGGACTTCGTCCGCATCGCGGCGGCGCTCGCGGTGATCGGGCTGCTCCTCTGGAGCTGGCAGCTCGAGGAGAAGGGGCAGGGGAAGAAGTTCCGGGTGCCCCGCCGCGCCGCCATCGCCTTCCTCGGCCTGCTCGGCGTCTTCGGCTGGTTCAACTACGGCAAATTCCACAGCGGGACCTTCGTCCACGTCTGGGAGCACTACCACTACTACATCGGCGCGAAATACTTCCCCGAGCTCCGCTACGCGCGCCTCTACGAGTGCAGCGCGATCGCCGAGACGGAGATGGGCCGCACCGCGCAGGTCCGCGCCCGGATGATCCGCGACCTGGCGGATACCAACCTCATCGGCCCCACCACCGACGTGCTCGCCAACCCCGAGCGCTGCAAGCAGCACTTCACGGCGGCGCGCTGGGAGGAGTTCAAGACCGACATCCGCTTCTTCGTGAACCGCCTCGGCGGCCGCTGGGCGGAGTCGCAGAAGGATCACGGCTACAACGGCACGCCCTGGTGGAACATCTCCGGCCAGCTCCTCGCCAACGCCGTGGGCCCTGCCAGCGAGCGGAGCATGTTCCTCCTCGCGCTCCTCGATCCGCTCTTCATCTGCGTGGCCTTCGGCTTCATCTGGTGGGCCTTCGGCCTCGAGATCTTCGCGGTGGCCGCCACCTTCTTCGCGGTGAACTTCCCCTCCCGCTACTACTGGAACGGCGGCGCCTTCCTCCGCTACGACTACCTCGCCTACGCGATCATCGGCATCTGCCTGCTCAAGAAGCGCAAATCGGCGCTGGGCGGCGGCTTCCTCGCAGCCACCGCGGCCTTGCGGCTCTTCCCGCTCTTCTTCGCGGTGGGGCCCGCGGTGCAGGGCATCTGGCACCTGGTGAAGAAGAAGGCGATGCCCACCGAGCACAAGCGCATCCTCGTCGGCGCGCTGGTGGCGAGCGCCCTCCTCGTGCCCACCTCGCTGGTGGTGGCCAACGGCGGCACCGAGCTCTTCTCCGAGTTCAAGCACAACACCCAGAAGCACTCGGACACGCCGCTCACCAACCACATGGGCCTGCGCACCTTCGTCTCCTGGCGCCCCTGGGACAACGCCAAGAGCCTGAAGAACCCCAGGCTCGACGACCCCTTCCAGACCTGGAAGGAGGAGCGCCTGGCCAACTTCGATCAGCTCAAGCTGCTCTTCCTCGCGCTCAACCTCGCCTTCCTCTGGGCGGTGTGGCGCGCCTCTCGCGACGAGCCGGCCTGGTTCGCCGCCGCCCTCTCCGGCACGGTCCTCATCACCACCGCTGCGGAACTTACCTGCTACTACTATGCGTTCCTGATCCCCGGTGCGTTCCTCATGGAGAAACGCAAGGAGATCGGCCTCTGGCTGATCGTGCTGGGCATCGGCACCCACGCGATCACCCGGCTCGGGATCTGGGACGACGACAAATACGTGTGGATGAGCGTCGCTTCGGTGGCGTGGTGCGTGAGCACGCTCTATGTGCTGCTCTCGCCCGAGGCGAAGACCGAGGCCAGCGCCAGGGCCACCGTGGCGGTAGCGGGGAAATAGGACGGATGGAGAGCGATCGCGATCTGCTGGTGAAGGCCAAGGGCGGCGACCGCCGCGCCCTCGACACGCTGCTGCGCAAGCACGAGCCGAAGGTCTTCCGCTTCGGGCTGCGCATGTGCGGCGACGAGGAGGCGGCGCGGGAGGTGCTCCAGCGCACCCTGCTCACCGCCTTCGAGCAGCTCGGCACCTTCCGCGAGGACGCCCAGCTCTCCACCTGGCTCTATTCGATCGCCCGCTCCTTCTGCAGCCGCCACCACCGCCGCACCCGCTCCGCGCCGCTCCACGACGTGGCGCTGGACGCACCCGGCGGCGATCAGGCGCTTCCTCCCGCGGAGGATCTCGACCCCGAGAGCAAGGTCGCCCAGGCGGAGATCGCCGAGCTCCTCGGCGCAGCGATCGCCGCGCTGCCGGACGCCTACCGCGAGGTGGTGGTCCTCCGCGACGTGGAGGGGCTCTCCGCGGAGGAGGCCTCCGCGGTGATCGGCATCGGCGTGCCCGCCTTGAAGAGCCGCCTCCACCGGGGCCGGCAGATGCTCAAGGCCCACCTCGCCGCGCTCCTGCGCGAGGAGGGGCGGAGCGTGGGCGGCGTGCAGGCCTGCGGCGGGCTGGCGAAGGAGCTCGAGGGGCTGGCCGACCAGGAACTCGACCAGAACGCCTGCGCCGCCATCGAGGAGCACGTCCGAGGCTGCAGGCCCTGCGCCGCCACCCTGGGCAAGCTCCAGGAGACCGCCGCCCTCTGCAGCAGGCTGCCGAAGGGCGAGGTCCCCGAGCCGGTCCAGCGCGCGGTGCGCTCCGCCCTGCTGGACGCCCTCGGAGGGGGCTGAACCCTCTCGGCGTGCGGGCGGCTCGGACCCGGGATGGCGTTTCCAGACCCCCGGGAACTTAACGAGCGGCCCTGCGTGTCTCCATCGAACGAGCGGTCCGAAGGGGATCGCTCGTGACGATAGAGAGGACCTTGGACGCCCACCACTTCACCCGGCTGATCGAGCCGCACCTCGACGTGCTCCATCGCCTGGCCCGGCGCCTCGCTCCCACGCGGGCGGACGCCGAGGACCTGGCGCAGGAGGCGCTCGTCCGTGCCTTCGAGAAGCGGGACGCCTTGCGCGATCCCGGCAAGGTGCGGGGATGGGTCCTGGCCACGATGCGCAATCTCCACCTCAACCGGATCCGCGACGAGAAGCCGCACCTGCTCGTCCTCACCGGCGACAAGCCGGACGAGGCCGGGGCCGGCGAACCCCGCGGCGATCTCGAGCGGGAGCTGCTCGACCGGCACCTGCCGGACGAGCTCTTCCTCGCGATGCGGGCCCTGCCGGAAGAGCAGGCCTCGGCGATCTGGTTGCGCGAGGTGGAGGGGCTCTCCTACGAGGAGCTGGCCGAGGCGATGGGTACTCCGATCGGCACCGTTCGTTCCCGCCTCGCACGGGCCCGTGCCGCGCTGCTCGAAGAGATGCAGCCGGCGCGGTGTCGTGCCTCTGGAGCCTGAAGTCATGAGCTGCCTGAACGACGAGCTGCTGGGAGAGGTCATCGACGGCGTCGCCGCCGCGGCGACCCTCGCCCACCTCGAGAACTGCGACGCCTGCAGCGAGCGCGTCGAGGCGATGCAGGGGCTCGGGGCGCTGCTGCGCGCCGTCCCGCTGGCCCGCGAGCGGGCGCCTGCGGCGGTGGTGGGGACCCTGCGCGGCCTCGAGGCCGGCGCGAGCAGCGAGGGGCGGCGGCGGTGGCGCGCGTTCACCGGCTTCGTCGCAGCCGCTGCAGCCGCTGCGGTGCTCGTCGTCTCGCCCACCGGCGGCGGCGTCCCCGTGGCCCTCGCCGACGAGGCGGTCTCGCACCACCTGCGCTCCTTCGCCAACGGCACCGCGTGGGAGATGGAGAGCACCGATCCCGCGCAGGTCGCCTCGTGGCTGAGCACCGGCCTCGGGCAGGAGGTGCAGGTGCCGACGCGGCCCGGCCTCGAGCTGGTCGGCGCGCGGCGCTGCTCCCTCTTCGGCGAGCGGGCGGGCGCGGTGATCTACCGCGACGTCGCCGGCACCGCGGTGACGATGTTCGTGCCCGCCCCGGGCAGCGCCGCCGAGCGCGCCTGCGAGCGGGCGGTGGGCGAGTGCAGCCAGGCCCGCGACGGCCAGACGGTCTGCGTGGTCGAGGGCGAGGACGGCAGCCCCCGCGTCCTCGTCGGCGAACTTCCCGCCGCGCAGCTCTGCCAGGTGGCGCAGGGCTGAACGTGCGCGACCGGGAAAGAGAAGCCTCGTCGCTGCAGGCGGCGGGGCTTTTTTGCGCTCGCTCGCCGAGCGGCGGAACCACCTGGGAGCGAACCGTGTCCTCGTCTGCAAAGGAGATTCGCAGTCGATGACCTCCCTCACCTTGCCGGCAGCCTTCGCAGCGGGCGCCCTCTCGTTCCTCTCGCCGTGCGTCTTCCCGCTCGTGCCCGGCTACCTCTCCTTCCTCACCGGCAGCGCGGCGGGGGAGGGCGGGAGCCGGCGCCGCGCGGTGCTGCTCGCCTCCTTCTTCGCCCTCGGCTTCGGCCTCGTCTTCGTCGCCCTCGGCGCCACCGCCTCCGGCATCGGCCAGATCCTCGGCGAGCACCGCCGCTGGCTCGAGCTCGCAGGCGGCGCGGTGGTGCTCCTCTTCGGCCTCCACCTCCTCGGGCTCCTGCGCATCTCGCTCTTCTTCCGCGAAGCGCGCTTCCACAAGCTCCCGGCGCCGAAGGGGCCTGCGGGCGCGCTGCTGATCGGCGCCGCCTTCGGCTTCGGCTGGTCGCCCTGCGTGGGGCCGCTCCTCGGCGGCGTGCTCACCCTCGCCGCTGCGGAGTCGACCATCGGCCAGGGGATCTGGCTCCTCGTCGCCTACGCGCTGGGGCTCGCGCTCCCCTTCGTTGCGTCGGCAGCTGCCCTCGATCGCTTCCTGGTCGCCTCGAAGCGGATCCGGCCGATGCTCCCGTGGGTGGAGAGGACCGGCGGCGCGTTTCTCGCCGCTTTCGGCCTGCTGCTCCTCACCGGCAACGTCGGCGTCGTGGCCCAGTACCTCCCCGGCTTCGAGTCGCTGGCGTTGTAGGCGGTTCCGCTGCAGCCGCCCGGTAGCTCTGGCGCCGGCGCGCGGCGCTGCTAGGATGCGCCGCGATGACGCGCCCGAGCCTCCGCACCAGCCTCGCCTTCGCTGCCACGGCGCTCCTGCCCGCTGCTGCAGCGGCACAGGTCCCGCCCAACGCGCAGGACCTCTCCTCCACCCGCGCCCTCGCCATGGGCGACGCGTTCCGCGCGGTGGCCTCCTCCAACGAGGCGATCTACTTCAACCTGGCCGGCATGGCGCTGGCGCCGCGCTACGAGCTCGACCTCGCCTACGGCTTCAACAACGGCACCGACCTCGACCTCTACAACGGCTCGATCGTCGACGCGAAGTCGACCACGCTGGCCACCGGCCTCGCCTACAGCCGCCTCGTCGCCGACGGCCTCGACGGCCACGTCGCCAACCTCGGCTTCGCGCTGCCCATCGGCAATCGGGCAGCCGTCGGCTTCGGCCTCAAATACCTGAACTTCTCCTCCCCCGAGGACACCAACGCCATCACCGGCGACGTGGGCCTGCTCCTCAAGCCCATCGATCTGCTCTCGGTGGGCCTCGCGGCCTACAACCTCATCGACGTGAGCAGCGTCGAGGCGCCGCGACGGGCCGCCATCGGCGTGGCCCTGGGGAGCGACACCACCTTCCGCCTCGCCTCCGACGTCACCTTCGACTTCAGCGGCGACGAGACCGGCCTCACCTACCACGCTGGCGGCGAGTACCTGCTCGTCGGCGCCTTTCCGCTCCGGGCCGGCTTCAAGCGCCTCGCCGAGACCGATCGCAACTACGTCTCCGGCGGCATCGGCTTCATCGCCCCGGAGGCGGGGCTCGAAGTCGCCTACGTGCAGAACATCGGCGAGGGGCAGGGTGAGGATCGCACCTTCAGTTTCACGCTGAAGTTCTTCCTGTAGGCGGCGCCCCGGCGCGAAGGCCTACACTTCTCCCGGCAGCGGGCCGTGATAGGTTCGCGGCCGATGTCGTTGCTGCAGCCAATCCGGGGCACGATCCCCCTTCAACCGACCAGCGCCGCCGCGGTGGCCGAAGCGACCCGGCGCCTCTGCACCGAGCTGCTCGCCCACAACCGGCTGCGTCCTGGCGACGTGGTCGCTGCGCGCTTCGTCGGCGACGCCGGCATGGCCGTCCCGCCCCTCGACGCAGCGCGGGCGGTGGGCTGGACCGGCATCCCGATCTTCTTCACCCGCAGCCCCGCAGCCAGCGGCAGGCTCGAGGTGGAGGCGCACGTGCGGCTCGTGCGGCGCCGTCGCCTCAAAGTCCTGGAGCTCTCGTGAACGTCACCCCTCCCGAACCGCCCTATGGCGTGATCGGCCTCGGCCTCGTCGGTGGATCCCTCGCCAGGGCGCTGGCCCGCTCGCTTCCCGAGGCGCGCCTCGTGGTGGTGGAGCCGGACCCTTCCGCCCGGGCGGCGGCGCTCCGCGACCGGATCTCCAAGGACGCCCTCGAGGCGCCGGGGCCGCTCCTCTCCGAATGCAACCTGATCTTCCTCTGCGTGCCGACCACGGAGCTGCCCGGGCTGCTCCCGCAGCTTGCGCCCCATCTCCGTCCCGACGCGATCCTCGCCGACGTGCTGCCGGTGAAGGCCTCGGTGGAGCGGATGGTGGCAGAGGCGCTTCCCGACGCCCGCTTCGTCGGCTGCCATCCGCTGGTCGGCGGGCGCGATCCGACCGGCTGGTCCCGCTCCCGCCCCGATCTCTTCGTGGGAAGGCCGGTGGCGCTCTGCCCGCGGGACGGGCAGGAGTCGCTGGCTGCAGGCGTGGGCACGGTCTGGGCCGCGCTGGGCGCGAGGCCGGTCGTCCTTCCCGCCGAGGAGCACGATCGGATCGTGGCGGCGACCAACCACGCTCCCTACCTCACGGCCCTCGGCCTCGCCCGCGTCGCCGCCGCGACGCCGGGGGCGGAGCGGCTGGTGGGCCGCGGGCTCGAGGAGGCGCTGCGCCTGGCAGGCTCCGCTCCCGAGATCCTCGCCACCGCCGTGGCCGCCAATCCCTTCGCGCCTGCGGTGATCCGCGTGCTGGCCGACGAGCTCGTCCGCCTCGCCGATCTGGCGGAGAACGATCCGGCGGGCTTCGAGGCTGCCGCTGCCGAGGCCCGCGAGGCCCGCGCCCGCCTCGCGCCGGAATAGCCATGCCGCGGGTCTCCGTGCTGCTTCCTGCCCGCAACGCGGCAGGAACGCTGCTTCCTGCGCTCCGGTCGATCCTCCGGCAGACCTTGCGCGATCTGGAGCTGGTGGCGGTGGACGACGGCTCCACCGACGGCACCCCCGCGATCCTCGCCGAGGCCGCCGCAGCCGATGGGCGGGTCCGGGTGATCCGCGGGCCGGGGCAGGGGATCGTCGCCGCACTGGAGGCGGGTCGCGCCGTCTGCAGCGGCGCCTACGTCGCCCGCATGGACGCAGACGACGTCGCCCATCCCCTGCGCCTCGCCGAGCAGATCGCCCGTCTCGACGAGGACGCTTCCCTCGACGGCCTCGGCTGCAACGTCTCGATGTTTCCGGCGCAGCAGGTGGGCGAGGGGATGCGGCGCTACGTGGGCTGGATCAACTCGCTCCACGACGCCGACGACGTGGCCCGGGAGCGCTTCGTCGAGAGCCCGCTGGTCCATCCGGCGGTGGTGCTCCGCGCGCGCGCGCTCGAGGCGGTGGGCGGCTACGTGGAGCGGGGCTGGCCGGAGGACTACGACCTCTGGCTCACGCTGCTGGGCAGCGGCGCGCGGCTCGCGAACCTGCCGGCGGTGCGGCTCTTCTGGCGCGACCACGGCACGCGGCTCACCCGCACCGATCCCCGCTACGGCAAGGCGCAGCACCTCGCGTTGAAGGCCCGGCATCTCGCTGCGGGACCCCTTGCAGAGAGGCGCAGCTGCGCGATCTGGGGCGCCGGCAAGACCGGCCGCGCCCTGGCGCGGGCCCTCGAGGCCGAAGGGATCGCGGTCGAATATTGGGTGGACGTCGATCCTGCCAAGATCGGCAGGCTGCGCCGCGGCGTGCCGGTCCTCGGCGCCGGGGAACTGCCGCCGCCCGGTGGCCCGCTGCTGCTCTCGGCGGTCGCCGCCCGCGGCGCCCGGGCGGAGATCCGCGCCGATCTGCAGAAGAGCGGCTGGCGCGAGGGGCGCGACTACCTGCTCTGCTGGTGAGCCTGCCGCGTTCGCAGGAACGACGAAGCCCCCGCCGCATGGAACGGCGAGGGCTTCGCTTCTCGTGAGCCCGGGAGGCTTAGAGATCCTGCGGCTTGAGCGTCGCGCGCTTGTTGGCGCGGGCGCGCTCGATCGCCTTCTGCAGGGTCTCGTGCACGAACTCGTTCAGCGCGGTGAGGAACTCCTCGCTGGTACGCACTGCCTCGTCGCCAGCGCCGCCCTTGGCCTTGATCGCCTCGCGGACCTTGGACTGGACGAGAAGCATCTCGCGGTCATCGGCCATTTTTCATCCTCCTGGGTTTTCTCCGGCGGACGGAAGGGTCCGCCGCGGGACGCAAGGGATAGCTAGCCTGCAGGCGGGCTTTCAAGGGAAAAGATCCCCGCGGCTGCGGCGAAATCCGGGGGAAAGGGCGCTTCCAGACGGATCGTGCCCCCGGAGGGGTGGGGGAGCTCGAGAGCCCTGGCGTGGAGCAGGAAGCGCGGGGCCTCCACCGCGCCGGCCCGGGGCGGGCCGCCGTAGCGGCTGTCGCCGACGATCGGATGGCCGAGATGGGCGAGATGGACCCGGAGCTGGTGGGTGCGTCCCGTCTCGGGGAGGAGGCGCACCAGCGTGGCGTCGTCGCCGTGGTGGGCGAGCACCTCCCAGCGCGTGACGGCAGGGCTGCCGCTTGCCACCACCGCATGCGATCCCTTGCGCCCGGGCGCGGGACCGAGCGGCGCCTCGACGACGCCGCTGCCCTCGAGGCGGCCGACCACCACCGCCTGGTACTCCTTCTGCGCGGTGCCCTCGCGGAAGGCGGCGGCGAGGGCGCGGGTGGCGGTGGCGGTCTTGCCGAAGACCACCACGCCCGAGGTGTCGCGATCGAGCCGGTGCACCGTGGGCACCTCCGCCGCCTTGCGGCCGAGGTGTTTGCCGACGAGCCAGGGCAGGGTGCCCACGTCGCCGGTGAGGGTGGGCTGGGAGGCGACGCCTGCGGGCTTGGCCACCGCGAGGAGCTGCTCGTCCTCGTGGAGCACCACCAGCGGCGCTGCGGGGGCCTTCTCGACCCGGCCCGCCTCCTCGAGCACCGCCTCCACGCTCTGGCCGGCGCGCACCGCCTTCGAGGCCACCTTGCAGCGGCTGCCTTCGAGGTAGACGCCGCCGCGCTCCAGCGCCCGACGGGCTTCGCCACGGGAGATGCCGCCCCTGGCGGAGAGGTAGCGGTCGAGCCGCTCGCCCTCGTCCGCCGGGGCGACCGTCAGTTTGATGCGTCGGATCTCAGGCCTCTGCAGCGCCGCAGCCGCCGCCGGTGCCGCAGGCACCAGCGCCGCAGCCGCCCGCGTCGGATGACTTCTCGCTCGCAGCGGCGGAAGCGCCGTTCTTGCTTCCGTAACCGTCGGCGTACCAGCCGCCGCCCTTGAGCATGAAAGCCGTGTTGGAGATCAGCCGCCGCACCTCGCCGCCGCAGGTCTCGCAGGCGGTCCGCGCGGGCTCGGTGATCCGGTGGTTGACCTCGTAGACGCCGCAGCTCTTGCACTCGTACTCGTAGATGGGCATCAGTCGCCGTCCTGGGATCAGGTCCGGGCGCAACCTAAAGCACGGCCGGTCGCTGTCAAGAGTCCCTGCGTTCCCGGGGCTTTGGAGGAGATCGGACGTGGAAGAGCTGCAGCGCATCCGCCGGGAGCTGGCCGCCTTGCGGGCCGGCCGCACCGCGGCCCTCTGGCGCGCGCACCGCGGCCTCGATTTCGACCTGGTCGAGCCGTACCGCAGGCAGCCTGCAGCGACCCACGACGAGACGCCCCGGGTGATCGACGAGGCGCTCCGCAAGGCGGGCAGCGAGGCGGAGCGCGACGGCCTGCAGCGGCTGCGCGCCGCGGTGACGCTGGAGCGGGTCCGGGTCACCGCCCTGCGGCTCGAGCAGGGGCTCCGCGCCGGGGAGCTCGCCGCGGTGGTGGAGGGGCCGGAGGGGCGGCTTCCCCTCCGGGCAGCGCTGCGCTCGGTCGCCCTCGAGCCGCAGCGGGGCAGGCGGGAACGCCTCGCCGACGCCTGCGGGCGCGCGATCGCCGAGGACGGGAGCCGCCGCGCCGACTGGATCGCGCTGCAGCAGGAGGCCCTGGGGCGCGAGGGGACCAGCCCGGCGCTCCTCGCCGGCTTCGACCAGGGCCAGCTCCTCGAGGAGGCGCGGGCCGTCCTCGCCGCCACCGAGGACGCCTGGCGGGAGCTCCTGCCCTGGGCGCTGGGGCGCTGGGTGGCGGAGGGGCTGCAGCCCGTGCCCCGTGGCGACCTCGCCGCGCACGATCTCGCCTGGCTCCAGGCGGCCCCCTTCCTCGGTGCCGCCTTCCCCGCAGGCGCCCTGCGGCTCGCAGCCGCCGGCCTGGTGGAGGCGATGGGCTTCGACGGCCGCCGGGGCAACGTGCGGCTCGATCTCGATCGCAGGCCGCTCGCTGCTATCGGCGCCTTCGTCGCGCCCATCGAGATCCCGGGACGGATCGGCCTCTCCCTCGCGCCGCAGGGAACGCCTGCCGACTGGCGGGATCTCTTCGGCGGCATCGCCGCCGCGCTGCGCTTCGCCTCGCTGCCCTGCGGACCCGAGGAGACGTGGGCAGGCGAGGGCGCGGTGGAGGCCTGCTTCGTCGCGCTCTTCCGCTCCATCGTCCGGGAGCCGCTCTTCTACCGCCGGGTGGTGCAGGCGCCGCGGGCAGCCGCGGAGGAGGCGGTGCGGGCCTTCACCCTGCTCGAGCTCCTCGAGCTGCGCACGCTCTGCGGCAGGGCGATCTACGAGGCCGAGGTTTGGGTGCGGCCGCCCTCGCAGGCGGTGGCCCGGAGCTTCGGTGAGATCCTCGCGGCGGCGACTGGAGTCCGCTTCGACGAGCGGCTCTTCCTCGCCGCCGTCGATCCGGCGCTGCCGGCGTGCACCAGCTTGCGGGGCCACGCGATCCTCGGCGCGATCGCGCCCGCGCTCCTCGAGCGCCTCGACGAGGATTGGTGGCGGAACCCTCGGACGGGACCGCTGCTCCAGGGGATCTGGGCGCGGGGCGGGGCGCTGCGCGGCGCCGAGGTGCCGAAGCTGCTCGGCGCCGGCGCGCCGTCGCTGCAGGCCCGGGCGGAGCAACTCGTGGCTCACCTCTGAAAACGAAATCACCCCCTGTCGTACGACAGGGGGTGAAAGTCTCTGGCAATCGTTTCAGTCGTCGAGGCGGCGGAGGGCGCGGAGGATCCGCTCCTTCTCCGGCGAGGGGGCGGGCTGGGAGGCCCGCTGCTGCGCCGCGAGGTGGGCCTTGTACCGGCGGAGCAGCTCCATCTCCACCAGCACCAGCTCGTCGAGCACCTCGCCGGAGGCCTTCCGCTCCAGCGGGGCGTCGTCCCGCACCTGCGTCGTCCGCTGCTCCGTGACCCGGGTCCGATTCTTCCGCTCGCGCAAGGCCTGACCTCCACCGTGTGGACCGTTGCCCACAACCTATCGCGGGGGGGATCGCCGTCAATTTTTCACCCGGCGGCCGCCGTCACTCCTCGTCGGGCGCTGCCTTCTCGCCGCTCTTCTCGGCCTTCGCCTCCTCGGCGGCGGCCCGCTCGATGCCGTAGGCCTCGAGGGTCGCCACCACGCCGGGCGGGCGGGGCGCGTCCTCGATGTGCTCGGGGATCGCGATCTGCGGCGCCTTGCCGATCCCCTTCACGTCGAGCTTCATCGAGAGCTCGAGGCGCGACTCGCCCTGCTCGCCGGGGACGAGGAGCGCCGCCTTCAGATCCGCCTGCAGCGGCAGCGCGGTGGCCTCGTCGACCACGAGGGTCCCGGAGACGGCGGTGGGCTTGCCCTGCTCCAGCGCGGTGAGGCGCAGCTTCGTGTCCTCGTCGGGACCGCCCTTGGGGTAGGCGATCTCGGGCAGGTGCCCGCTGCCTGCCGGCGCGTGGGGCTCGCCGAGGGCCACGGTGTACTTCACCGCCTTGCGCCCATCGACGGTGGTGGAGCCTGCGGGGGTGAGCTTCATCGCCCCGTGGACCCAGTCGCGGAAGGTGACGAGCGAGGCGTAGGCGGAGGCGACCACGTGCTCGGAGGAGCCGCGGTCGCGGCGCCGCTCGCGGAACTTCGCGTAGCGGGCGCGGGCGTAGGAGATCCCGTCGACCTTGACCCACTCCATGCCCTGCTTCTGATCATTCGAGGTGCGGACGTGGAAATCGCTGCCCTTGCCGAGGGCGACCATCCGCTCCTCGGCGAGCCTCACCTCGCGATCCTTCGCCTTCCAGCGGAAGTCGACCTGCACCTCCTGCACGTGGGGGCCCACCCGGGCGGCGGCCTCCTGCGCGGAGATGGCGAGGACGCGGTCGAGGAGCACCGGGTCGCCTTCGAGCTCGCCGCTGTCGAGGGCCTCGGCTGCTGCCTGCAGGGACTTCGGCGGATCCTCGGGGGAGAAGATGCGGGCCTTGGCCGCCTGGTCCTCCTCGCTGGAGCAGGCGGTGCCTCCGAGGGCGACGGCGAGAACGAGGGCTGCGATCCGGATGGACAAGGCGACTCCTTGGGGGCTTTGGCCGGCGCCGAACCCTAACCACCCGGGATGTACGTGGGCAAGCACCTGTCGCCCGCTCGGTCGAACGCTACCGTCCCGGCGAAAAGGCGCTGTCGACGAGCAGGGCGAGGCCGGCCACGTCGCTGATGTCGCCCTCGAGCCGCGGGATCCCCACGAGCGGCGCCTTCCCCTCGGCGCGGAGGCGGTCGAGCATCTGCCGGTCCCGGTCGGCGCGGGCGCGCTCCCGCTCGTAGCTCGCCTCGAGGCGGCGGAGCAGCTTCGCCGCCTCGCCGGGCGGCAACTCCTCGGCGAGGGCCAGCCCCGCAGCCTGCACCTCGGCTGCGCTCGCCGCCGGTCGCTGGGGATGGAGCCGGTTGACCACGTAGCCGCCGAAGGGAAGGCCCAGCTCGTCGAGCCTGCTGCGGAAGTAGACGGCGTCGTCGAGGGAGGCGCTCTCCGGCGCCGTGACCAGGAGGAAGGTCGAGCCGGGAGAGGCGAGGAGCTGGCGGACCTCCTCGGCGTGCTGGCGCAGGGTGGTGGTCATCCCGCCCAGGGTGGCGAGGAAATCCTGCAGCTCCGAGGCGAAGCCCTCGCCGAAGATCCGCTCCAGCACCGAGCCCACGATCTTGCCGGTGCGCTGGAGGATGCCGAAGCCCCAGCGCTGCTGCTGCGGCAGGAACCACTTGAGCACGCGCTCGTCGAGGAAGCGGGTGAGCTTGCCCGGTGCCTCGAGGAAGTCGAGGGCGTTCCGCGTCGGGGGCGTGTCGATCACCACCACGTCGAAGCGGTCGTCCGCGGCGAGCTCGTGGAGCTTCTCCTCCGCCGTGTACTCCTGCATGCCGGCGAGGAGCTGCGAGATCTGCTGGTAGAGGCGGTTCTCGAGGATCCGCTTCGCCGCATCGGGCGGGTTGAGGCGCCGGACCAGCCCGTCGAAGGTCTGCTTCGGATCGAGCATCAGCGCGTGGAGCTCGCCTTCCGGCGGCACGCCGGCCCGATCGAGGAGCTCCCGCGGAACCGGCGCCGGCTCGCTGGGCAGCGAGGGCATGCCGAGGGCGTCGGCGAGGCGGCGGGCCGGATCGATGGTGAGGACCACCGCCCGGCGGCCCTGCCGCGCGGCAGCGAGGGCGATCGCCGCGGAGGTCGTGGTCTTGCCCACGCCACCTGCGCCGCTGCAGACCACCACGCGCTTGTTGTCGATCAGGGAGGAGAGCATGCGTCCGTCGTGCCGGGTCCTTGTCGCAGGCGAGAGCGGCAGCGTAGTCCTCCGACCGGAGGGCGGCAACGACGAAGGGCCCTGCCCGTCATCCGAACACGAGGCGGGTGACGGCGATGGCGGCAACGAAGCCCGCCAGGTCGGCGAGGAGCGCAGCGGGGATGGCGTGGCGGTATTTCGTCACCCCGGCGGCGCCGAAATAGACCGCCAGCACGTAGAAGGTGGTCTCGGTGGAGCCCGCCATCACCGCCGCCATCCGGGCGGCGAAGCTGTCGGGGCCCTCGCTGCGGATCAGATCGCCGAGCACGCCGTTGGCGCCGCTGCCGGAGAGCGGGCGCACCAGCATCATCGGCAGCACCGAGGCGGGGATCCCGAGGGGCTCGAGCACCGGCGCAAGCCACGTGGCGATGAGGTCCATCGCCCCGGCGCCGCGGAAGGCGCCCACCGCGGCGAGGATCGCCACGAGATAGGGGATGATCCGCACCGCCACCTCGAAGCCCTCCTTCGCCCCTTCGACGAAGGCCGTGTAGATCTTCACGCCCCGGGCGAGCCCGACGGCGGGGACACCGACGAGGAAGATCGGGATCGCCCACTTCGAGATCAGGTCGAGGACGCGGATCAGCGCTTCCATCAGATCGGCCCCTCCGGCTTGCCGGCGAGCCGGGTGCGGGCGAGGAGCTTGGCTACGGTGATGCCGATCACCGTGGAGATCAGCGTCGCGAGCAGCGTCGGCCCCACGATCGCGGTGGGATTCTCCGAGCCGCCGGCGGCGCGCATCGCCACCACCGTGGCGGGGATGAGCTGCACGGAGCTGGTGTTGATCACGAGGAAGAGAACCATCGCGTCGGTGGCCGTATCCCTGCGTGGATTGAGGGTTTGCAGCTCCTCCATCGCCTTGAGCCCCAGCGGCGTCGCCGCGTTCCCGAGGCCGAGCGCGTTGGCGGCGACGTTGAGCACCATCGCCGTCATCGCCGGGTGCTCGGGGGGCACGTCGGGGAAGAGCCGCTTCATCAACGGTCGCACCCCGCGGGCGAGCCACTCGGTGAGGCCTGCCTCCTCCGCCACCCGGAGCAGGCCGAGCCAGAGCGCCAGGGTGCCGACCAGGCCGATCGCCAGCGTCACCGCGCCGGTGGCGCCCTCGAGCGCACCGCGGGTGAAGCCGTCGAGGTTGTCGTTCACCACGGCGACGAGGGCGCCGGCGGCGAGGAGGAGGAACCAGAGGATGCCCACGGGGCGGAGGCTAGGGGGCCGATCGGCGCCCGTCGAATTCCCTGCCGGCGGTTGGGCGCGATGCCTGTGGACGGGCGGCGATCGCGGCTATGCTCGAAGGCGATGCGCCTGCACCTCCTCGTCCCGCTCCTCCTCGCCGCCTGTGCCACGGCGCCGGTGACCCCGCCACGCAGCCCGGCACCTCCGCCACGCCCCGAGGTGCTGCGGCTGCAGCGCCCCGCCGGCGGCGAGTGGCTCGGGCTCTTCCTCCTCGGGCAGAAGGCCGGCTGGCTCCACGCGGATACGGTCGAGGATTCCTTCGAGGGCCGCCCGGCGATCCGCGCCGAGATCTCCCTCGCCCTCGAGCTCCAGGTGGGCGGCAACGTCGCCCGCCGCACCTCCGTGGACCGCCGCTGGTACGAGCGGCGCGAAGGGGGCAGGCTCCTCGGCTTCGAGGCGATTCGCCGGGGCGACGGCGGCAACCGCCACGTCGCCGGCAGCTGCGACGAGGCCCGCTGCGCCATCGCCATCGCCGACGAGGGCGGCGTGGTCCACATCACCGTGCCGCTGCCCCCGGAGACCGCCGACGACGCCGACCCGGTGCGGCTCGCCGCAGCGCGCCGGGGCACGGTCGCCGCGGTCTGGCTCGATCTCGACGAGTTGGAGGAGAAGCGCGCCAGCCACCGCTTCGACGGCGAGGAGGGCGGCCTCGCCCGGGTGATCACCGAGGAAGGCGGGGAGACCTTCGTCACCCTCCTCGACGAGAAGGGCGCCACCCGCGAGGTCCAGCTCGGCCCCGGCCTGCTGGCGGTGGCGGCTTCAGAGGAAGAGGCCCGGGCGATCGGGACCCCAGCCGACGTCTTCGCCCTCACCAGCGTGCCGGTGCCCGATCCCCTCCCTGAGGCGCCGGCGGCGGTGGTCTTCGAGATCGAGGGGCTCCCCGAGCGCCTCTGGCGCGAGGATGGCAGGCAGCGCTTCGAAGCCCTCGGCGGCGGCGCGGTCCGGGTGCGCATCGTCGCCGAGCCAGCGGCGACGGCAGCGGCGGAGGACGACTTCGCCCTCTACAAGAGCTTCCTCCGCACCTCCCCCAGCGTCGATTGGGACACGCCGGCGGTCCGCGCCCTCGCCGATGCGATCCGGGCGGAGGCGGCGTCGCCCCGCGCGCTGGCGGAAGCGCTGGTCCTCCACGTCCACGAGCGGCTGGAGAAGGTCTACGGCGCCTCGTCCGACCGGGCGAGCCGCGTCCTCCGGGAGGGGAAGGGGGACTGCACCGAACACGCCCTCCTCTTCGTCGCCCTCGCCAGGGCCGCCGGGCTCCCGGCCCGGCAGGTCCACGGATTGGCGCTGGCGGACGGCGGGGCAGGGCGGGCGCTCTACTGGCACGAGTGGGCCGAGGTCCACCTCGAGGGCGGCTGGGTCGCGGTGGATCCGACCTTCGGCCAGTTCCCCGCCGACGCCACCCACCTCGCGCTGGGACAGGAGCGGGACGCGGGAGCGACCCGGGTCCTGGGGCAGCTGCGGATCCGCAAGGCGACGGCCCCGCCGGTCCCGGCCGCCTCCTTTCGTTGACGCCTCCGATCCGGGTTGATACGAACCGCCCTTCTTTTCGGCCTTTATCGGGTCCGGAGGGCTCATGATCCGTCCGCTCGCCGCATCCGGCGGGATCGCGCTCGCCTCACTTGTCGCCACCCCCGTCCTTGCGCAGCAGGCGCCGCCGCCCCGTGACCGGCAGCCCGCCGCCGAGCAGGCGGCGCCGTCGACGGGCGGCACCCAGCTCAGCGCAGCGGAGCGGGAGGCCCTGCGCGAGCAGCTGCGGGAGGAGCTCTCCGCCGAATTCGAGCAGCGCCTCGAGACGGCCCGCGAGGAGATGCGCGACGAGGTCCGCGCGGCGGTCACCTCCGCCGGCGCCGCCTCCGAGTGGGAGGAGGAGTGGGAGGACGTCCGTCCCCAGCTCGATTTCCTCGAGCTCGATGGCTACTTCCGCACCCGGATGGACGTCTTCAACGACTTCGATCTGGGCACCGGCCCCGACGCCGCCGGCTTCACCTTCTACCCGGTCGACCCCCGCGATCCCGACGCCAACACCATCGCCGGCGCCAACATGCGCCTGCGCATCGATCCCACGCTCAACGTGAGCGAGGAGATCCGGATCCGCGCGCAGATCGACATCTTCGACAACCTGGTCTTCGGCGCCACGCCGCGGGCCGGGTTCGCCGCCGGGATCGGGAACCAGCGCTACCCCTACGCCTTCCTCACCGACACCCAGGCGACGCCCGAGTTCGGCTTCAACTCGGTCACCGACTCGATCGTGGCCAAGCGCGCCTGGGCGGAGGTCCGCACGCCCATCGGCGAGCTCCGCTTCGGCCGCATGCCCAACCAATTCGGCCTGGGCATGAACATCAACGACGGCAATTGCATCGACTGCGACCACGGCGACACCGTCGATCGCTTCATGTTCGCCACGCGGATCGCCGACCACGTGATCGCCCCGGCGATCGACTTCGTTTCCGAGGGGCCGACCACCGCCGATCCCTGGGTCTGGTACCCGAACGCGCAGCCCGTCGACCGCACCCAGAGCGACGACGCCACCGACTACGTGTTGGTGCTCCTCCGCCGCGACGACGACGAGGAGATCCGCCGGATGCGCACGGCGGGCAAGGAAGTCTTCGTCAACTACGGCCTCTACTTCACCTACCGCGAGCAGTCGTGGGATGCCCCCACCGTGCAGGTCGGCGGCCCGACCCAGGGCAACGGCGGCGGCGGCGGGGTGCTCAACCCCAGCGACCTGCCCCTCGCCAACGCCTTCGTCGCCCGCGACGCCTGGGCGGTGATGCCGGACCTCTGGTTCCGGCTGCTCTACAAGAGCTTCCGTCTCGAGCTCGAATTCGTCACCGTGCAGGGCGAGATCGGCAACCGCTCCCTGGGCGGCGACGACGTCACCCAGACCCAGAGCCTCGACCTCCAGCAGTACGGCGCCGTGCTCCAGAACGAGATCGCCCTGGTGGACGACAAGCTCCGCCTCGGCCTCGAGATTGGCTTCGCCTCCGGCGACGACGCGCCGGGCTTCGGCAACTTCCCCGGCCGCACCGGCTCCGGCGAGGGTGGCTTCACCCGCGCCGGCGATTGGGAGGGGCCGCAGTTCGCCTGCGCCCAGGCGGCCTGCTCGGACGACAACATCAACAACTTCCGCTTCGACCGCGACTACCACGTCGATCTCATCCTCTTCCGCGAGATCCTGGGCGGCGTCACCGACGCCACCTACGTGAAGCCGAGCGTGAACTACGACGTGACCGAGGGGCTCGGCCTCAACCTCGGCATCGTCTACTCGCAGGCGAACTCGGCGGACAGCACCCCCACCGGCAACCGGCCGCTGGGCGTCGAGATCGACGCGGCGGTGAACTACCTCTCCGACGACGGCTTCGTCGCCTCGATCGCCTACGGCGTGCTCTTCCCGCTCTCGGGCCTCGACCAGATCGAGGTGCCCGGCAACCCGGCCTCCGAAGCCATCAGCGCGGAGACGGCGCAGGCGGTGCGCGGCTTCTTCGGGATCATCTACTGAGAGTTTGTGCAACAAGCTCTCCAGCGAAGCCGAAGGCGGAGCGATCGCAAGATGGAGCGTCTCTCGCGGCGCGTGAAGGACGGGGATCGAAGCGTGGCAACCAGGCAGAGCAAGAAGGCAGGCGCCGTCTCCAGGGCGGCGCTCGCGGGCAAGGCGGATCCCCGGCTCATCTCCTTCAACGCCTCGATCGACGTCGACCGCCACCTCTGGCGGGAGGACATCGCCGGCTCGGTGGCCCACGCGGAGATGCTGGGCGCCACCGGGATCATTCCGCAGGCAGACGCCGACAAGCTGGTGAAGGGGCTCGCCCGCGTCGCCCGCGAGATCGAGCGCGGCGAGATGCAGTGGTCCGAGGAGCTCGAGGACATCCACACCCACATTGAGCGGCGCCTCGGCGAGATCGTGGGGCCGAAGGTCGCGGGCCGCCTCCACACCGCGCGCTCCCGCAACGATCAGGTGGCCCTCGACGAGCGGCTCTTCCTGGTGCGCGCAGCCCACGAGGCGGACCTCGCCATCCGGGCGCTGCAGCAGGCGCTGGTGGCGCAAGCCGAGGTCCACGCCGGCACGATCATGCCCGGCTACACCCACCTGCAGCGGGCGCAGCCGATCACCCTCGGCCACCACCTCCTCGCCTATTGCGAGATGTTCGAGCGCGACCGGGGCCGCTTCGCCGACGCCCGCGAGCGCGCCGCCGTCTCGCCGCTGGGCAGCGGGGCGCTGGCGGCCACCTCGCTGCCCATCGACCGGCAGCGGGTCGCAGGGGCGCTGGGGCTCTCCGGGATCACCACCAACTCGCTGGACGGCGTCTCCTCTCGCGACGCGCTCCTCGAGTTCCTCTCCGCCTACGCCATCGCCCAGGTGCACCTCTCCCGCCTCGCGGAGGAGGTCTGCCTCTGGGCCACCGAGGAGTTCGGCTTCATCGATCTCGACGACGGCTTCTGCACCGGCTCCTCGCTGATGCCGCAGAAGAAGAACCCCGACGTGGCGGAGCTCGCCCGCGGCAAGGCGGGGCGGGTGATCGGCGATCTGGTGATGCTCCTCACCGTGGTGAAGGGGCTGCCGCTCGCCTACAACAAGGATCTCCAGGAGGACAAGGAGCCGGTGCTCGACGCGCATCGCACGCTGCTCGCCTCCTTCGACGCCACCGCCGGCATGATCGCAACCGCCCGCTTCCGCGAGGAGCGGATGGCGGCGGCGCTGGAGCGCGGCGAGCCCTGCGCCACCGACGCCGCCGAGTGGCTCGTCGCGCAGGGGGTGCCCTTCCGCGAGGCCCACGAGATCGTCGGGCGCATGGCCCGCGAGACCCGCGACGCGGGCCGCCGTCTCGCGGAACTCTCGGAGGCGGAGCTGGTCGCGTACCACCCGGCCTTCGGCGGGGCGCCGGCGATCTTCGACCCCCGCCGCTCCCTCGCAGCGCGGGATCTGCCCGGTGGCCCGGCGCCGAAGCGCGTCGCCGCCGAGGTGCGCCGCTGGAAGCGGGTGCTGGCGAAGTGAGGCGGCTGCTCACCCTCGCTCTTTTCTGCCTCGCCGCCTGCGGGGTAAAGGGGCCGCCGCGGCCGCCAGGCGCCGCCGCACCGGAGGCGCTGCGCGGCGAGACCTGCGACGAATGCCTGGTCACCGAGCCGCAGCCGGGGCTCGTGGGCGAGCCAGAGGCGGAGGCCGAGGTCGAGCCCGAGGTCGAGGTCGAAGCGGTCGAGCCTGCAGCGGAGCCGGCGCCCTAATCGGCCAGGGCGCGAAGCCGGAGGATCTCCCCGGTGACGTAGTCCGCGAAGTAGAGCTCGCCGGCAGCATCCCTTCCCAGCGTGGCCACCTGCCGGTCCGTGTTGCCGATCACCTCGGCCTCCACGGGCCTCCGCTCCGCCGGCAGCTCCAGCGCCCAGACCCTGCCGCTGACGAAGTCGGTGAAGAGGTACCGGCCCCGCAAGTCGGGGATTCCCTCGCCGAGGTAGACGTAGCCGCCGGTCACCGACTGCCCCTCGCCGCGGCCGTACGTGAAGATCGGATCGACGAAGCCGTCGGCGCAGCCCTCCGGCGGTTCGTAGCACTGGGTTCCCTCGCGCTCGTCCCAACCGAGGTTGTCGCCTGCCTGCACCAGGTTGATCTCCTCCCAGCTCTTCTGCCCCACGTCCGCCACCACGAGCCGGCCCCCCTCGTCGAAGGAGAAGCGCCAAGGATTGCGCAGGCCGAGTAGAGCATGCCGTCGGGACCGAATTGGAGTTGGCCGCCGTTGTGGATCGAGTCGGGCTGCTCGTAGCGCAGAAGGATCCGCTCGTTCCGCGCAGCCGCTAGTGGGGCGCCGGCGGGGAGCTCGAACTCCGAGATGCGGGTCTCGCGGCCGCCCTCCCGCTCCGCCGTGTCGTTCACGAAGATGCGGCGGTTGCGCTCGAAGTCCGGGTGGAAGGCGAGGCCGAGCAGGCCCATTTCGGCCTCGGTGGTCACCGGCAGCTCGAGGAGGGTGCCGCTCGCGCCATCCGAGAGCGAGACCCAGGCGGCCCGCCCTTCCTTCTGCAGGACCACGAGCAGCTCCGGCGCACCCGGCACGAATTGGAGATCGGTCGCGTGGGGAAAGCCCTCGGCGACCACCTCCCATTCCAGGCCCGCTGCGTCGGGACGGTCGTCGTCGGAGCAGGCGCAGAGGGCGACGAGGAAAAGGACGAGCAGCTGGCGCATGTTCGCTCCCGGTGACGCCCGGAGGATCGGCTGGCGCTGGGGGACGCGCAGCGATCGGCACCTCGCGCGGATGGCTCCGAAGCGTCTCCCGAACGGGCCGCGCGTGTTTTTTGCCCCGTGTCGATCTAGGCTGCGCGCCTTCCGGACCCAGAGGTGTCGCATGCGTACGTTCGAAGGAAATCTGGTCGCCCTCGCCACGCCCTTCCGTGGCGGCAAGCTGGACGAAGGCGCCTACCGCGCCCTCTGCGAGCGCCTGCTCGGCGACGGCGTGGACGGCCTCGTCCCCTGCGGCACCACCGGCGAGACGCCGACCCTCGAGGCGGGCGAGCAGCAGACCTGCGTGCGCATCGCCGTCGAGGTGGCGAAGGCGAAGGGCGCCTTCGTGGTTGCAGGGGCCGGTACCAACAACACCGCCTCCACCATCCGCAACGTGGCGGTGGTCCGCGAGGCAGGCGCCGACGGCGCCCTCGTGGTCACGCCCTACTACAGCCGCCCGACGCAGGCGGGCATCGTCGCCCACTACCGCGAGTTGGCGAAGGCGAACCCCGGCTTCCCGATCGTGGCCTACGTCGTCCCGGGGCGCACCGGCGTCGACCTGCTGCCCGATACCTACAGGGCGCTGGCCGACGTCGCCGAGGTGGTGGCGGTGAAGGAGGCGACCGCCTCGATGCAGCGGGTGATCGACATCCGCGAGCGCGTCGGCGACCGCTTCACGCTCCTCTCCGGCGACGACTTCACCGTGCTGCCCTTCGTCGCCTGCGGCGGGAGGGGCGTGATCAGCGTCACCTCCAACGTGGCGCCCCGGCACATGGGTGATCTCGTCCGCGCTGCGATGGCGGGCGACCTGGTGAAGGCCCGGGAGATCCAGGTGGCGATCAACGCCCTCAACACCACGCTCTTCGTCGAGCCCAACCCGGTGCCGGTGAAGGCGGCGCTCCACCTCCTCGGCCATTTCGCCGACGAGATGCGGCTGCCGCTCACGCCGGCGACCGAGGCGACCCGGGCGCGGCTCGGCGACGCGCTGCGCGGCCTCGGCCTGCTGGGCTGATCGCGCGCGCGGACGCTGGGTGAAGAGGCGTCGTGCCCAGCGGCAGGCGGCAGGTATTCGGCGCCTCCACACCCTTCACTCCCGCCGCCGATTGTGCGAAGAGGGGCGACCCCCCGCCGTACCGGCAGCGTGACGCATCCCGACCGGTTGGGGCTTGGAGCTCCATGGCACGCATCGTCGTCACCGGCATCGCCGGCCGCATGGGCCGCGAGATCACCCAGGCGGTCGAGGAGATGGCCGGCGCCCACTTCGTCGCCGGCACCGTACCCAGGGGCGGCAACGCAGCCGGCCTCTCCGACAAGTTGGCCCTGCCCGTGGACGACGGCCTCGAAGCGGCGCTGGACCGCGGCGCCGACGCGGTGATCGACTTCACCACGCCGGAGGCGAGCCTGGCCCACGCGCGGATCTGCGCCGAGCGCGGCGCCGCCCTCGTCGTCGGCACCACCGGCTTCACGCCGGACCAGAAGGCCGAGCTCACCGCCTTCGCGCAGCAGGCCCCGATCGTCTTCGCGCCCAACATGTCGGTGGGCGTGAACCTGCTCTTCCGCCTCGCAGCGCAGGCAGCCCGCACCCTGGGCGACGCCTACGACGTGGAGATCGTCGAGGCCCACCACAAGCACAAGCGCGACGCCCCCTCGGGCACCGCCCTGCGCCTCGCCGAGGTGGTGGCGGACGCCCTCGGCCGCGACCTCGGGGCCGTGGCCAACTACGGCCGCCACGGCCTGGTCGGCGCGCGGCCGCCTGCGGAGATCGGCATCCAGACCGTGCGCGGCGGCGACGTGGTCGGCGAGCACACGCTCTTCTTTTTCGGCGAGGGCGAGCGGATCGAGCTCACCCACAAGGCCTCGAGCCGCGGCGCCTTCGCCCGTGGCTCCGTCCGCGCTGCGATCTGGGCGGCGGGACGCAAGCCGGGCCTCTACGACATGCAGGACGTCCTCGGTTTCTCGGAGGGAGCATGAACCACGTCCGCGTCATCCGCTTCGACCACGCAGGCACGCCCCGCTACGGCATCGCTCGCGGCGACACCGTCGAGGTCCTCACCGATGCGCCCTGGCGCGGAGGCGCGCCCGCCGGCGAGGAGCTCCCTCTCGAAGGGCTGCGTCTCCTCGCGCCGGTGGAACCGACCAAGGTGGTCTGCGTCGGCCGCAACTACGCCGCCCACGCTGCGGAACTCGGCAACCAGGTTCCCGCCGAGCCGCTGATCTTCATCAAGCCCGCCTCGAGCGTGATCGGCCCGGACGAGCCCATCGTCCTGCCGCGGATCTCCGGGAACGTGCAGCACGAAGCCGAGCTCGCCGTGGTGATCGGCAAGCGGACCCGCAACGTCCCCGCGGCGCAGGCCGCGGACCACATCGCCGGCTTCACCTGCCTGAACGACGTCACCGCCCGGGACATCCAGCGGGCCGAGACGCAGTTCACCAGGGCCAAGAGCTTCGACAGCTTCTGCCCCATCGGGCCGTGGATCGTCCCGGGCATGCCCGAAGGCGATCGCATGGTGCGCTGCACCGTGAACGGCGCCGTGCGCCAGGAGAGCAGCACCGCCAGCATGATCCACGACGTCGCCAGCCTGCTCGCCTTCATGTCGCGGGTGATGACGCTGGAGCCCGGCGACGTGATCAGCACCGGAACGCCTGCCGGCGTGGAGAAGCTCCAGCCCGGCGACATCGTGAACATCGAGATCGAAGGGGTCGGCGTCCTGTCGAACCCCGTCGTCAACGAGGAGTAAAACGTGGAGATCCGCCTCGCCGAACGCATCACCAGCCTGCCGCCCTACCTCTTCGCCGAGATCGATCGCCTCAAGGCCGAGGCGCGGAAGAAGGGCGCCGACCTGATCTCCTTCGGCATCGGCGATCCCGACCTGCCCACGCCCGAGCACATCGTGCAAGCGGGCCAGGCGGCGATGGCAGACCCCCGCAACCACAAATACCCCGACTACGAGGGCATGCCCGAGTACCGCGCCGCGGTCTGCCGCTGGTACGAGCGCCGCTTCGGGGTGAAGGGGCTCGATCCCGACAAGGAATGCGTCTCGCTGATCGGCTCGAAGGAGGGCATCGCCCACATCGCCCTGGCGCTCCTCGAGCCCGGCGACGTCGCCCTCTGCCCGGACCCGGGCTACCCGGTCTATTCGATCGGCACCCGCTTCGCCGACGGCATCCCCTACTACCTGCCGCTCCGTGCCGAGAACGGCTTCCTCCCCGATCTCGAGAGCATCCCCGCCGACGTGCTGAAGAAGGCGAAGGTCCTCTGGCTCAACTACCCCAACAACCCCACGGGTGCGGTGGCCGACCTCGATTTCTGGAAGCGCGCCATCGAGTTCGCGAAGAAGAACGGCATCGTCATCCTCAGCGACAACGCCTACTCCGAGGTCGCCTTCGACGGTTACAGGCCGGTGAGCTTCCTCGAGGCGCCGGGGGCGATGGAGGTCGGCGCCGAGTTCCACTCGCTCTCCAAGACCTACAACATGACCGGCTGGCGCGCCGGCTCGCTGGTGGGCAACCGCACCCTGGTGCAGGCCCTCGGCAAGGTGAAGACCAACGTCGACTCCGGCATCTTCCAGGCGGTGCAGGTCGCCTCGATCGCCGCCCTCGACGGCGACCAGGCCTGCGTCGATCGGAACAACGAGATCTACACCCGCCGCCGCGACGTCCTCGTCGAGGGGCTGCGCTCGATGGGCTGGGACGTGGAGCCGATGAAGGCGACCTTCTACCTCTGGGTGAAGACGCCGAACGGCATGAAGAGCATGGACGTGGTCAAGCGCCTCATCGACGAGGCCGGCGTCGTCGCCACGCCGGGCGTGGGCTTCGGCCTCGGGGGCCACGGCGAAGGCTACGTGCGCTTCGCGATCACCACCTCCGAGGAGCGGACCCGCGAGGCGGTGGAGCGGATGAAGAAGATCGGCTGGTGAAGGGCGCCCTCGCCTACGTGGCGCTGGGCGCCAACCTCGGCGACCGCCTCGCGACCCTGCGTGAGGCGGTCCGCCGCATTGATGGCTCCCACGGGCTCACGGTGCTGCGCTGCTCGGCGGTCTGGGAGACCGCAGCGGTGGGGCCGCCGCAGCCCGATTATCTCAACGCGGTGATCGAGGTGGACGCGTGCAAGGCGCCCTGGGCGCACCTGCAGCGGCTCCACGAGATCGAGCGCTCCCTGGGCCGGGTGCGGAGGGCCGAGGAGCGCTGGGGGCCGCGCACGCTCGATCTCGACCTCCTCTGGCAGGGCGGGCTCATCCTGCAGCAGGGCGACCTCGAGCTGCCGCACCCGCGGATCACCGAGCGCTCCTTCGTGCTGGCGCCGCTGGCGGAGCTCGCGCCTTCGCTTCCGCTCGGGGAGCGCGCCGTCGCCGCCTGGCTCGAGGCCCGGCCCGCCGGAGAGCGCGCCTCGGTGCGCAGGGTGGGGCCTCTCGCCGTTTGAACGGCAGCGACAGGGACGAAACGTGGAGCAGATCCCCCTTCTCGATCAGCTGACGGTGATCGCGGGACTCGGCGCCCTGGTGGCGCTGGTGCTGGGACGGCTCCGGCTGCCCACCGTCGCTGGCCTCCTCTTCGCGGGCGCGGTGGTGGGGCCCTGGGGCTTCGGACTCGTGCGATCGGTGCACGCGATCGAGGTGCTGGCCGAGCTCGGCGTCGTGCTCCTGCTCTTCACCATCGGCCTCGAGTTCTCCCTCGAGCGGCTCCGGGTGATCTTCCGCCAGGTGGTGCTCGGCGGCTCGGTGCAGGTGGGGCTCACCGTGCTCGTGGTGGCAGGCGTCGCCCTGGCGCTCGGCGAGAACCTCGGCGCCTCGGTTTTCTACGGCTTCGTCTTCGCCCTCTCCAGCACCGCCATCGTCCTCCGCGCGCTGGCGGAGCGGCGCGAGCTCGACGCACCCCACGGCCGCTTCATCGTCGGCGCGCTGATCTTCCAGGATCTCCTCGTGGTGCCGATGGTGCTGATCGTGCCGCTCCTCGCCCCGGGGAAGAGCCTCGGCACCGCCTCGGCACAGATCGGACTGGCGCTCCTCAAGGCGGCGTTCCTCGTGGTGGCGGTGGTGCTGATCGCCCGGCTGGTGGTGCCCCGAATCTTCCGCTGGGTCGCAGCGAGCCGCAGCCGCGAGATCTTCCTCCTCGCCGTGCTCGCGGTCTGCATCGGCACCGCGTGGCTCACCTCCCTGGCGGGCCTCTCGCTGGCGCTCGGCGCCTTCCTCGGCGGCATGGTCGTCGCCGGCACCGAGTACGGCCACCGGGCCGCAGGCGACGTGGGCCCGCTGCGCGACGTCTTCGTCAGCCTCTTCTTCGTCTCGCTGGGGATGCTCTTCGACGTGCGGGTGGTGATCGCCGCCCCGCTGGTGGTGTTGCTCCTCCTCCTCGGCTTCCTCGTGCTCAAGGGCTTTCTCGCCACCATCGCCGCGCTGCTGATGCGTTTTCCCGCCAGGGCCGCGTGGCTCGCCGGTGTGGGCCTCGCGCAATTCGGCGAGTTCGGCTTCGTGCTCGCCCGCATCGCGCAGCAGCACGGGGTCATCGACGGGCCGGAGACGCAGCGGCTCCTCGCCGCCGGCATCCTCAGCATGTTCCTCACCCCGGTGCTCGCCCGGATCGCGCCCCACGTCGCCGCAGGCGAGAGCCTGCTCGCGCCGCTGGAGAAGCTCATCGGCGCCAGGGGAATCGATCAGACCACCGCCGAGCGGGGGCATTTCGCCGGCCACCTGATCGTCGCGGGCTACGGTGTCGCGGGGAAACTCCTCACCGGCGCGCTGGAGCGTTCGGGCTTCCGCTACCTCGTCCTCGAGCTCAACCCCGAGACGGTCACCGCCGCGCGCAAGGAGGGCAAGCCGGTCTACTACGGCGACGCCGCCTCGCCCGAGGCCCTCCAGCACGCGGGCATCGACGACGCGGTCGCGGTGGTCCTCCTCATGAACGATCCCCACGCCGCCAGGCTGGTGGCGGATACGGCCACCCGGATCGCGCCCGGGACACCGGTGCTGGTCCGAAGCCACTACCTGGCGGAGAGCGCCAGGCTGATCGAACTCGGTGCCGCCGACGTGGTGGTGGAGGAGGTCGAGGCGGGGGTGGAGATGCTGGCGCGGGTGCTGCGCCGGCTCGACGTGCCCTTCAACCTGATCGAGGAGCGGCTCGCCGAAGCACGGGAGCGGACCCAGCGCAGCGTGCGCCGGGTGAAGCTCCCCCGCAGGCGGCTCCCTGAAATGGGGGAGCTCGCCGACCTCAAGGTGGAGACGGTGCTCCTCCGCGAGGGCAGCGCCGCGGTGGGCCGGACGCTGCGCGACCTCGACCTCCGCCGGGAGACCGGCGCCCTCGTCCTCGCCACCCGCCGCGAGGGCATGCTCCAGGACCCGCCCGATCCGGATGCGGCCCTCGATGTGGGCGATCTCGTCTTCCTGGTCGGATCCGGCGAGTCGATCCGCCGCGCCACCGCGGTGCTGGACCGGCAGCAGCGCTGACGAGCAAGCAGGCGCGCCTCCCATCGAGTGGAGCTTCGTTGCCCACCCGTGGCGACACCTCGGCACGTTTTGCGCGTCCGACGGCTGCTGGTGTGCGTTTTCGGCACGGTACGGCGGTTGCTCTATCCCCAGGCCGGCGAGGCGCCGCGCTCCCCGTTTCCCTACGGCGCCAGGGGGTAGTGCATGAAGAAATTGTTCCTGCTCAGTGGTCTGGTGGCGTTCGCCGGCTCGGGCGCAGTGGCCTGCGGCGGCATGGAGGGCGACACCGCTTCGGTGGCGAGCGGCGTGCGCCCCGGTGAGACCCTCGTGATCACCGCGGACGACGCCAACGGCGACAGCGGCGGCTTCCTCTCCTGTGGCGATCCGGAGGCCTGCTTCGAGGTCGACAGCAGCTTCCACAACATCACCCACCTCTTCCTCGACTTCAACGAGGAGTGCGTGGAGGACTTCGGCGACATCACGATGACCGTGACCGATCTCGACGACTCGAGCGACGTCCGCATCTACACCTCCGAGGACTTCCACACGAGCGGTGGCCCCTGCGGCGACATCTCGCGGGTGATCTGGACGCCGCTGCAGGCGAACCAGCAGAACGTGGAGGTCTGCGTCTTCTTCGAAGGCGACTTCATCCCCGAGCGGGTGCGCCTCGGTGCCAAGGCGTCGAACCTCTGTGAGGAGACCGGCGGCGTGACCGAGGATTGCCTCGACTGCGGCGCTGGCGGCACCGGCGGCACCGGCGGCACCGGCGGTGTCGGCGGCTTCGCCGGCGGCGAGGGTGGCACCGGCGGCACCGGTGGCAAGCCCAAGAAGGACGACTGCGAGGACGACGTCCCGCTGCAGTAATCCGCAAGCACGACGGCGCTGCCCATCGCGCGCAGCGCCGCCGACGCTCCCCACAACGAAAGGGCAGGTGGTCCGCCACCTGCCCTTTCCTTTGGGGGCTTCGGGGGCTGGCCGACCGGGCGAGCGGGCGCCAACGTGTACGGCAGTGCATCGTTTGCTTGCCCGGAGGGGGTGGGATGCAGTTCCGAGCCGTTTTCTGTGCTGCCGCATTCGTCACGTTGCTCGCTGCATGCACGGAGGACGAGCCGGCGGTGCGCGCGCAGCCGCTGCCTTGTGCGGACTGTCCCCCCGACCTGGTGGTCGATGTCGAGCGCCTCGGCAGCCGCCTGCAGCTCGAATCGCGGACCTTCCCGGCCTTGAGCTGCGAGGTGGCGCAGGCCTGCGCCACCGGCACCGGCGAGCGAACCGTCCTGCCGCTCGCCGCAGCGGTGCGCAACGCCGGGGCTGGGCCGCTGGTCCTCGCCGCCGAGGATTTCGGCACCGCCCGCTGCGGCGGCGCGCCGGCGCTGCGCGATTTCCTCCGCTGGCGCGTGCTCGACGGAAGCGGCGCGGTGGCCAGGGAGGGCAGCGCGGATCTCGGCTGCCTCGCCGACGGGACCCGCGCCGCAGCGGACGCTTCCGGGCAGGCCCGCTTCACCTGCCCGGACGCACCGGGCCTGCAGGCTGGCTGGAGCGACGGAAGCGACGCTGCCGCAGGCTGCACCTTCGCCGATCTCACCGGCCTCGCCGCAGGTGACTACGAGCTCGAGCTCACCGTGAACGCCGCCGGCACCGTGGAGGAGGCGCGCCTCGACAACAACACCGCCCGGGTGCCGCTCCACATTCCGCAGGTCTCCTGCGAGGGCTCGATCTGCGGCGGGCGCTGCTGTCCGCAGGGCATCGGTTGCAACGGCGACAAATGCGCGATGCCGGATCTGACCATCGACGAGCTCTCGCTGGTCCAGTCGATCCGCGTGGACGAGGCCAACTTCGCCGGGGACGACTGCGCGGTCGAGGAGGGCTGCGTCGAGGCGACCGGTCTGCGCAGGCTGCTGCGCTTCACCCTCGCGACGCCGAACGTCGGCGGCGCCGACCTGGTGGTGGGCGATCCGACCCAGACCTCGCAGGCGGCGTGGTCCGCGTGCCACGAGCACTACCACATGACCGCCTTCGCCAATTACCGGCTGCTGCGCCCCGACGGCAGCGTCGCCGCCACCGGCCACAAGCAGGCCTTCTGCCTGATGGATACCGAGGCGGTGAACAACGAAGGGCCCACCGCGCCGCGCTACGACTGCGACTACCAGGGGATCAGCCAGGGCTGGAGCGACAGCTACGGCAGCGGCCTCGATTGCCAGTGGGTCGACGTCACCGGCGTTCCCGAGGGCGACTACGTCCTCGAGGTCGTGGTCAACGGCCAGCAGCGCTATCCCGAGAGCGACTACACCAACAACGCGGTGCAGGTGCCGGTCTTCCTCCCCGCCGACCCCTCCCAATGCGTGCCGCGGGAGGAGGTCTGCGGCGACGGCAGGGATCAGGATTGCGACGGCGAGCCGGACGACGGCTGCGCGCCGCTCGCCGCCAACGACAGCTGCGCCGAAGCGTGGCTCCTCGACGGCAGCGGAACCTGGACCGGCGCCATCGACGGTGAAACGGCGGGCGACGGCGGCGGCTCCTGTGGGGGCGGCGGCGGCACGCTCCACTTCACGCTCACCGTGCTCTCCGAGGAGATCGTCTACCTCTCCACCTACGGCTCGGCGATCGACACGGTGCTCCGGGTGGAGGAGGGGCGCTGCGGCGAGAAGACCGAGGCGTTCTGCGGCGACGACGGCTGCGGGCTGAACGGCAGCCATTTCGCCGGCGTTCTTCCCGCCGGCACCTACGACGTGATCGTGCAGGCCCGTGAGCCCGGCGCGACAGGCGAGGTGAAGCTCAACGTGCAGCGCTCCGGCTGCACCGGGGCCCGCTTCGTCGACGCGCCCGGCAGCTATTTCGGCGACACCACCGCGGCGGGCAGGGATACCATGACCGCCTGCGGCCTCGGCGGCGGCCCCGACGAGCTCTGGGTCTTCGCCACCTGCCCGGGCACCACCGAGGTCACCCTCTCCACCTGCGACGAGGCCTCCTTCGACACCGTGCTCGAGGTCCGGAAGGGCAGCTGCCGCGGCGTCACCGAGGGCTGCAACGACGACGGGATCGGGGCGATGTGCGGCGCGCCCAGCGGCTCGCACCTCGACGGCCCCCTCCGCGGCGAGGGGCTCTGGTTCGTGGTGGTCGACGGCTACCTCGCCACCGACGCCGGCGCCTACCGCTTCGACGTCTCCTGGTGAGGGCGGGCCTGGCTGAGCGGTAGCTCGACGCGGAAGGTCGAGCCCTTTCCCTGCTCGCTCTCCACCGAGATCCTGCCGCCGTGCCGATCGACGATGTCGCGGCTGATGTAGAGGCCGAGGCCGAGCCCGCCCGCCGAGCGGGACGAGGCATTGCGCGCCCGGAAGAAGCGCTCGAAGAGGAGCGCGCGCTGCTCCTCGGGGATGCCGATCCCGCGATCGTGGACCGAGACGACGGCATGGTCGCTGCCCACCTCCAGCGAGACCTCGATCGGCGCGTCGGGCGCGCTGTATTTGGCGGCGTTGTCCAGCAGGTTGTCGAAGACCTGCTCGAGCCGCGCCGGATCGCCATCGAGGTGAACCGGACCGCCGCTGGACCGGAGCGAGACCGGCCCGGGCCGCCCCTCGCGCTGCGCGGCCACCGATCGCTCGAGGAGCCCGCCGAGATCGACGCGCTGGACGTGCAGGGTGAGCCTGCCGGCGCGGATGCGGGCGACGTCGAGCAGATCGTTGATGAGCACGGTCAGCTTGCCGAGGCTGCCGCGGGCCTTGCGGACCAGATCGAGCGGCACGGGCTGGCCCTGCTCGAGCTTGCGCTCGATCGTCGCCAGGCGGATCGAGAGCGGCGTCAGCGGCGTCTTGAGCTCGTGGGAGGCGACGGAGAGGAAGTCGTCGCGGACCTGCACCGCGTCGCGGGACTCCTGGTAGAGCCGCTCCCGCTCGTGTTCGGCCTTCGCGTGCTCGGTGACCTCCTCCACCAGCGCGCCGACCCCGATGATCCGGTCGTTCTCGCGGACCGGATAGAAGCTCACGTCCCAGGAGCGCCAGGGCCCCTCGACCCCGAGGTCGCTGGTGCTCACGTGATGGCCGGTGATCGATTTGCCCGCTGCGAGGACGTGCTCGACCACGTGGCGGAGGATGGCCCCCGTGCTGCCGAGGATGTCCTCCGGGGTACGCCCGAGGTGCGCCGCTTCCGGTCGTCCGTTGATCTCGGCGAGCCGGTGGTTCACCCGGACGAAGCGGCAGGAGGTGTCGAGGAAGGCGATGCCGATCGGTGCGGTGTCGAGCAGCGTCTCCAGCCGCGCGAGATGCAGGTCGCGCTCGTGCTCGAGGCGCTTGCGCTCGCTCACGTCGACGACGATCGCCATGCCGCCGACCACCTCGCCTTCCGCGTCGAAGACCGGCGAGTAGAAGCTCTCCACCGGAAGCGTCTTGCCACCGGTCACCGAGGTGTAGGTCGTCTGGTAGGAAGCGCTCTTGCCCTGGAGGCTGTCGCGGACCGCAGCGACGAGGCGCTTGTCGGGGAGGGAGAGCAGGTGGAGGCCGAGGGTCTTTTCCCGGGTCGTGCCCAGCATCTCGAGGAGCCGGGGGTTGCAGGCCGTGACCACGCCGTCCGCGTCGAAATAGAAGACGCCGAGGGGCGCCTGCTCGAAGAGGAGGCGGTAGAGCTGGTCGGTGTGCCCGTACCCGATGCCCGGAATGGCCCGGGCGATACTGCGCGCGCCGGCGGAGGCGCCCACCGGCACCCGGACCGTGTCGGGGACTTCGGCCAGGGGCTCGAGGGCGAGGACGCGCACCCGGTGGCCGGGCATGCGTGCCGTTGTGGCGGCGAGGATGAAGTCCTTCTCCACCCCTTCGCGTCGCACCAGCGTCGCGCGCACGCGCTTCCCGTGCAGCTCGCCGGTGGACTCGAGGATGGTGGCGAGGAAGGTCGTGCCCTCCCAGCCGGAAGGGAGCAGGCAGTCGAGCGGCTGTCCGAGCAGCTCCTCGCGGGTCCAGCCGAGCAGATCGGCCGTTCCCTCCCGGACGAAGCGGATCACCCCTTCCTCGTCGACCGCGACGAGAGGGATCTCGTTCCGTTCCGCCAGGCTGCCCAGCTCGCCGAGCGACTCCAATCGGCGCCCCTCCTTCCTCCAATGGTGGTGGGGAAGGGGAGCCGCTGCCACCGCTGCCTTCAGAGAACCTTGACCGCGAGGAGATCCTGCACGTCGAGCAGGCCGAGCGGGCGGTTCTTGTCGTCGACGACGGGGACCTGGTCGATCCGCGACTCGCGCAGGACCTCCGCAGCGTCGAGGACGAGCATCTCCGGGTGGACGGTGCGCGGGTCCTTGCCCATCAGCTCGCCG